>NZ_MUMI01000374.1 GCF_002155975.1 Amycolatopsis kentuckyensis | reverse complement strand
GAGCTCGCGCGCGAGCTCTGGGCGACGGGCGACACCGCCGCGAGGCTGCTGGCGACCCTGATCTGCCGCCCGAAGGCGTTCGAGCGCGACGAACTGGACGCCATGGTGCGCGAGGCCCGCACCCCCAAGGTGCTCGACTGGCTCGTGAACTACGTGGTGAAGAAGAGCCCGCACGCCGAAGAGCTGCGCCTGGCCTGGTTCGCCGACCCGGACCCGGTGGTCGCGGCCGCCGGCTGGGCGCTGACCACCGAACGGGTGGCCAAGCGACCGGCGGGGCTCGACCTCGACGGCCTGCTCGACGTCATCGAAGCCGGCCTGAAGGCCGCACCGGACCGCTTGCAGTGGGCGATGAACAGCTGCCTGGCGCAGATCGGGATCGAGCACGCCGGGCACCGGGCCCGGGCCGTCGCCATCGGGGAGCGCCTCGAGGTGCTCAAGGACTACCCGACGCCGCCGGGCTGCACCTCGCCGTTCGCGCCCGTCTGGATCGCCGAGGTGGTGCGCCGTCAGGCCGGGCGGCCCGCGCCCGCGTAGTCGTCGCCCTTCGAGTGGTACGTGTGGATCTGGATGGCCTGGCCCTCGGTCGGCGCGTTGATCATCAGGCCGTTGCCGAGGTACAGGCCGACGTGGTGGATGCGGGTCGCCGGGCTGCCGTAGAACACCAGGTCGCCCAGGCGGGGCTCCTGCGTGGCCGGCACCGGCGGGAGCGCGCGGAACTGGCTGTCCGCCGTCCGCGGCAGGGCGACGCCCGCGCTGTCGTACGACGCCTTCGTCAGGCCGGAGCAGTCGAAGCCCGCCGCGCCCGCGTCGGGGCCGTTGCCGCCCCAGACGTACGGGAGGCCCAGCTGTCCGAGCGCGAAGCGGGTCGCGCGGACCCGCGGGGAGTCCGCCGACGCCGGGTCGAGGGACAGTGTGGCGTACAGCTGCGCCATGCCGAGCACGCGCTGGCGGAACAGCTCGGTCCCGTCGCCCGGGTGGTACGCCGCGATCGCCTTCCACCAGCCGGGGCCGGCGCCGAGGTCCGTGCCGCCCGCGCACAGCGCCCGGCCGGCCGCGACCGGCGCGTCGGAGCCGTACTTCTTGGCCTGCGCCGCCGAGAGGCCCAGCAGGTTGCCGCCGCCGCGGCCGTGGTTCGACGCCGCCGAGCCGACACCGGCGAGGGTGACCCACGAGAGGTGGCACGAGGGGTCTTCGCCGCGCAGGGCGAGTTCGCCGTTCGCGTAGCCGACCAGCGCGTCGGCGGGGATGTCGAGGGGGCCGGCCAGCTGGTCCGCCCACTGCCGCAGCGGGCTCTTGCCGCCCTGGCCGGACGCGCCCTGGCCCGGCTCCTGGGCCTTGACCGGTGCGCTGACTTCGAGGACCGACGGGCCCGTCGCCGCGTCACGCACGACCGGCGGGGGAGCCGGGGCGGCCGCGGGTTCCGGCGAGCGGTCGGCCAGGAGCCAGCCCGCCGTGACGAGCCCGGCGACGAGCGGCAGCGCCACCAGGCCGCGCAGCGCCGCGCCGCGGGCCCACGAAGTCTGCTTCGCCGTCACGGGTTCCAACTTAGAAGAGCACACCTCTTAGTGAACGACTGAGTAGCTTGCACGTTAGGGGGACTCCCATATTGTGGGCACATGCCTGAGATCGACGCTGTCCGGCTCACCGCGGCGCTCCACGATCGTTACGCGAAGATCGACGTCGTCGAGCGCACCGGTTCCACCAACGCTGACCTGCGGAAAGCGCTCGAAGACGGCGCTGCCGACCGGACCGTCCTGCTCGCCGAGGAGCAGACCGCGGGAGTGGGCCGGCGGGCTCGTTCGTGGAGTTCGCCGAAGGGCGCCGGGCTGTACCTGAGCGTCGCCCTCCGGCCGGGGGTCCCCTTCTCGGTGCTCGGCTCACTGTCCGTCGTCGCCGGGCTCGCCGTCCGGGCGGCCGCGGCGTCCGTCGGAGTGGACGCCGTGCTCAAGTGGCCCAACGACGTCCTCGTCGACGGCGCCAAGTGCGCCGGCATCCTCGCCGAAGCCGTCGCCGGGGACGCCCCGTCGATCGTGCTCGGCATCGGCCTCAACGTCCTGCCGCTCGGCGACGTCCAGCCGGGCCCGGGCGGGCTGCCCGCGACGTCGCTGGCCGAGCGGGGCGCCACGAACACCGACCGCACCGACGTCGCGATCGCGCTGCTCACCGGGTTCGCCGACCTCGAGCAGCGCTGGCGGCTCGCGGGCGGCGACCTCACCGAAGCCGGGCTGCTCGGCGACTACCGCGCCCACTGCGCGACACTCGGCCAGGACGTCGAGGTGCAGCTGCCGGACGGCACGGCGCTGACCGGGCGGGCCGCCGACATCGACGCCGCCGGCCAGCTGCAGGTCGACGTGGCGGGCGGGCAGCGCCACACCGTCTTCGCGGGTGACGTGGTCCACGTTCGTCCGGCCTGATTCTTCGGGTGTTGCGCCCACCGCCTCCTCGCTCGCCGGTACGGTGAGACGACACCGCCGCACCGACCTTGGGAGCGTCCGCCGTGGCTTATCCGGACGATTTGCTCAGCGAGCAAGAGCACGTCGTGGTGCACAGTCACCCGCACTTCAAGATGCTGATCTTCCCGACGCTCGCGCTGCTGGTCACCCTGGGTGCGGGCACCTGGGGTGCGATCCTGGCCAAGGACGCCGCGGCGCCGTGGAACTCGGTCGGGCTGATCGCCATCGGGGTCGTCGCGCTCGTGCTGGTCGTGTGGTTGTTCCTGGCGCCGCTCGTGCGCTGGCGGACCACCCACTTCATCGTGACGACCGACCGGCTGATCGCCCGCGAAGGCGTCCTCAAGCGCACCGGCATCGACATCCCGATGGGCCGGATCAACAGCGTCCAGTTCGAGCACGGCCTGCTCGACCGGGTCTTCGGCTGCGGCACGCTCATCATCGAGTCGGCGTCCGACGAACCGCTGCGCTTCGAGGACATCCCGCACGTGGAGAAGGTGCACACGGTCATCTACCGCGAGGTCAACGACAACCCGTACGACGACTACCGGCCGGGCGCCGCCCCGCAGCAGCCCCAGCAGACCACGCCCCTGCCGCCCCAAGGCGGCGGGCACCCGCCGCGCGGCGAGAGACGCCGCTGATGGGCACGCGCGCACTGGGCCTGCCCGAGCGGGTCCCCTCGGCGGGTGACCTGCCGGACCGGGTCACCATCTGGGAGGTCGGCCCGCGGGACGGGCTGCAGAACGAGAAGGCGATCGTCCCGCTCGAGGTCAAGCTGGAGTTCCTCGACCGGCTCGCGGGCGCCGGGCTCACCACGCTGGAGGCCACCAGCTTCGTCCACCCGAAGTGGGTGCCGCAGCTGGCCGACGCCGAGCAGCTGCTGGCCCGGCTCGACCGCCGCGAAGGCGTCCGGTACCCGGTGCTGGTGCCGAACGAGAAGGGCCTGGACCGGGCCCTCGAAGCCGGCGTCGAGCACATCGCGATCTTCGCCAGCGCGACGGAGACGTTCGCGCGCAAGAACCTCAACTCCTCGCTCGACGACCAGTTCGCGATGTTCGAGCCGGTCGTCACCCGGGCCCGGGAAGCGGGCCTGGACGTGCGCGGGTACCTCTCGATGTGCTTCGGCGACCCGTGGGAAGGCGTCGTGCCGGCGAAGCAGGTCGCCGCCGCCGGCCGCCGCCTGCTGGACATGGGGTGCTCGCAGCTTTCCCTGGGCGACACCATCGGCGTCGCGACGGCCGGGCAGGTCGAAACGCTCATCGGGCTGTTCGGCGATGTCGGTACTTTGGCCGTGCACTTCCACGACACCTACGGTCAGGCTCTCGCGAACACGCTCGCGGCGCTCCGATGTGGAGTGTCGACTGTGGACTCTTCGGCGGGCGGGCTCGGCGGCTGCCCGTACGCCGAATCGGCCACCGGGAACCTGGCGACCGAAGACCTGGTGTGGATGCTGGAGGGCCTCGGGGTGGCCACCGGCGTCGACTTGGACGCGCTGGTGGCGGCCAGCGCGTGGATGGCGGGACAGCTCGGCCGCCCGAGCCCGTCCCGCGTGGTCGCCGCACTGTGCTGACCGGGGCTGCGCCCCGGGCCGGGAGCTCCGCCACCCGGAGCCCCCGAAGGAGAAACTGACCTCGTCGCGCCCCGGGGGATGGGGTGCGGTATCAAGGGGGACCGGCAGCGCCGCGGCCGCGTCGAACAGCGTGTGCCCACCGGGCACCGACCGAGCCGGAGGATGGGTGTGACCGAGCCTTCCGAGGCGGGCTCCGAACCGGTCGAGGCCGACCTCGACACCGGGCCGGTGCAGCTGCCCGGGTACGGCCTGGCGGATTCCGGCGCCTTCGAAGAGGCGCCGACCCCGCACTCGGGCAACCCCGCGGCCTGGCCGCACGCGGTGTCGCCGCTGCTACCGCCGTTCCAGCTGCCGCCGCCCCCGCCGCCACCGCCGACGCCGGCTCCGCTGCCCCCGCCCCCGGTGGCCGGGCCGCCGCCGGTCGCGGGCCCGCCGCCGAACCCCGGTTCGCCGGTGCCGTTGCCGCCGCTCGGCTCGCCGCGCACGGAACGGGGAAGCGTTGTCGCGCTGTTCCTGGTGCACATGTTCCCGATCGGGCACCTGCCGGTGGCGATGGACAAGCCGGCGCTCCAGCTGCCGCTGCCCGACGACCCGGAGGGGTTCCCGCCGAACGACCACCCGGACGCCCGGCTGATCTTCGACGACCAGGCCCTGACCAACGTCACCGCGGGCTTCCGCCGGTCACCGACCGCGCCCTCGCGGCCGGTGCCGCGGCACCTGAAAG
>NZ_MUMI01000373.1 GCF_002155975.1 Amycolatopsis kentuckyensis | reverse complement strand
ACCGACTTCCTGTGCAGCACTCGCAGTTCGGGCAGTCGGGGCCTACCGGCGTGACCCAGCGGTGGTCTTCGGGGTCGTCGGGGATCCAGTCCGGCGGGACGTCAGCCACGGCCGGCCTCCCCGCGGTCGCCGAGCTTCCCGCACCAGCAGCATCCGGTGGCCGCGCGGTCGGACCGGCAGACGGCGCCGATCGGCGACCAGGGTGAGCGGCGGTCGTCGCCGATCACCCAGCAGACGAGGTCGGCCCAGCACTGGCCGGGCAGCAGGTTCAGCGCCCGGGCGAGGCGCCATCGGAGCTTCTCGGGGATCAGGCGCCTACGCACGGTCGGCCTCCCCGGTGGGCTGGCGGGCGGCGCGGTGGTTCAGGTGCATGATCAGCAGCAGCACGGCCCCCTTGAGGTCCTCGACCTCGCGCCGCGTCAGCGCCGGGTCCTGGAGGACTTCCTGCCGGAGCGCCAGCAGACGGGGCTTCAGGCCCGCGTCGGCCGGCTCGGTGGGCTGGTCGCCCTGCAGCGCGGCGCGGACGTCGGTGATGGCCGCCTGAGCGGTCTCCCAGCGGGCGGGGTTCTCTGCCGCGCCGATCTTCACTGCGATTTCGGCCGCGTCGCACGTCTTGGACACCGCGTCGAGCCGGGCCTGCAGCCCGGCCCGCTCGGCCCGGGCGGCGTCACGCTCTCGCCCACGGCGTTCCGTGGTGCGGTTCGCCAGCTTGAGGTAGTCGCGGTACTTCTCGAGGTCGAGCCGCATCTCGTCGAGCTGCCATGACCGCTCGGCGTGCAGCCACACGGCGAGGTCGAGCGCGTCGACCGGCTCCGGACCATGCGGGCAGTCCTCGCCGACCGGGCACGCGCAGTCCTCCGCGCGCAGCAGGACGACCTGGCGGCGCTGGTCCGGGCCGACCAGCTGGACGGCGTCAGCGGGTAGCGGGAAGTGCTTCGTGTCGCGCATCTGCAGGTACCGCGGTCCGGCGCCCTCCCGGTCGGCGTAGACCATGCACGCGGCCGGGCTCCACCACAGCTCGGGGACCTGGGCGGGGCGTGGTGTGCGGCGCACGGCGCCAGCAGCGTCGTCAGCCACGGCCCGCTGCCACGTTCGCCACGGCCTGCAGGTCGCGGGCAAACAGTGGGGGCGCGTCGGCGTCGACCCGCACGAGGCCGTCGCCGAACCAGGACAGGAAGGCGTTCACGCGCTCGGCGGCGCGGGCCGGGTCTGGCAGGTCGGTCGAGTTCGAGGCGATCCCGTCCGGCTGGTCGACGTCGTCGTCGATCTCGTCGTCGTGCGGCCGGGCCTCGGCCGCCGCACGCTGCTCCCGCTGCTGCGCGGCCGCCGTCAGCGTCGGGTCGGTGTCTCCGAACTCGAACCGGATGCGGAGCCCGCCGCGCCGGTCGATCACCTTGGCCGCGGCCTCCCAGGCGTCGCCGTACTCGGTGCCGTCGTCGAACGGGCCCTCGGCCATCTCGGTCGCGTTGAGGTTGTTGATCTGGTTCTGGAAGTAGGCGCGGAGCTTCTCCAGGATCTCGGCGTCGGTCATGGGTTTTCCCTTCGTGGTTGGGGTTCGGCGTAGGGGCCGTGGAGCCTGGCTTCGAGGCGTTCCCGTGCAAGGTGTGGCCGGCAGATCGGGCACGGCTTCAGCGGCGGGTCCGCGTGCTGACGGCCGCCGATGAAGCCGTCGCAGTTGTCGGGGTGGCGGTCCGGGTCGATCAGCTCGCCGGTGCGGTCGTGGGCCACGGCGGGTCCTTTCCGGACGGAAGTCCTCGGCGGCAGGCGAAGCAAGCGGGTGTGCGGTCGGAGCGGGTGTGGTTCGGCAGACCGTGCGGGCACTTGGCGGGTTTCGGGCTGGCGCGCGCGTCCGGTAGTTGCGTCGGGTGGTGACCAGATGGTTGGTCCGTTGTTGTGGTTGGTGATGTGGGTGGTAGGGGCTCACCTGGGTGAGCTCTCAATTGATCGATTTGAGCTCTCATTCCGTCCGAAGTGGCCGGATTTGAGCCCTGAAAGTCGTTTTCATGGCTCACCTGGATGAGCTCTGATTCGGGGGATTGGGAGCTCACCTCGGTGAGCTCTGAATCGCCGGGAATCGGGGCCAGTTCGACGCGGTCGAGAAGGTCGTGGGGGAACGCGAGCCGGTACGTGGCCGCCTTCCCCTGGCCTCCGCGGCCGCCGCCGCGCGAGACGAGTTCGAGCACGCCGAGGTCGTCCCTCAGCTGCGCCAGGCCGCGCTTCACGGTGGCCTTCGACTGCCCGGTGTCCGACACCAGCAGATCGAGCCCTGGACGGACACGTGAGCCGTCTGCGTCCGCGTAGGTCGCGAGGACCAGCGCGAGCAGCTTGACGCCCTGAGGGAGCGGGATGCGGCGGATGACCCGCTCCCACTCGAACCGCCCGACGGGCGTCGTGTCGGCGTCGTTCACTGCGGTTCACCTCCAGTGGATGCGGGGCCGCTCCCGGCCCGGGGGAAGGGCGGGCCGGGAGCGGCGATGGTGCGGACGGACCGGGCGCGGTCAGTCGTCGTCCGCGGGCTTGGCGTCCTCGAAGGGCAGCTCGGCGCGGCCGGTGCGCTGGGCGTACTTGCGACGCACGATTTCTCGCAGCTGTTTGCCGATCACGCTGTGCGGTTCGAACGCCTCGACCGCGAGGATCCGCGCGGTGGGGACGTTGGCGCCGGAGTCCACGTCGATGTTGATCGTTTTGCAGTCGACGACGGCGACGATCAGCTGCTTGGCGCCCGGGTTGTCCACGAGCGGCGCGGAGATCGCGCCGATGCCGTTGCGGTCGTCGTTGGGCAGGCTGCTGGCCAGTTTCACGCTCACGGGCGGGGTTCCTTTCCTTGCGGGTTCAGCTCGAGGCGCTCCAGCAGGTCCGGGCCGCCGTGCTGGGCGAGCAGCCGCAGCGCGGCCCGGCCGCCGCTGTGCCGGGCGACCTGCCGGGCGAGCTGCCGCCCGACGTCGAGCTGCTCGATGACCGCCTGGCCGCCGTTGAGGAGGTTCACCAGCCGGGAGACGTCGTGCGTGCCGGTGACGACGAGCACGACGACCGGATCCGGGCCGAAGCCTTCGTCGTTGGCCTTGTCGTAGGCGCGGGATTCGTACATCAGGCACCGCCGAGGATGCCGCGCTCGTAGCCGATCGCGACTGCGTGCGCGCGGTCCCGGGCGCGCATCTTCCGGAACAGCGTCCGTGCGTGCGACTTCACGGTGTCCTCGGACAGGAAGAGCGCGTGGCCGATGTCCGCGTTCGACTTGCCGGCCGCCATTCCGGTCAGCACCTGCAGTTCCCGTTCGGTCAGCACGTGGCTGACGAGGAAGCAGGGCAGCAGCGAGTCGCTGAGGGAAGCCGGACGCACGGCCAGGCCGGCGCGCAGCAGCAGCGCCCGAACGGTGGCGTCGGCGACCTTGTCGACCACGTACGTTGCTCCCGGGTCCTTCAGCGGCGCGGTTAGTGGTGTGGCCATGGGGGTCCTCGTTTCGGTGGTCATGCGACCTGGCAGCCGGACCGGTACCAGGCGGCCAGCTCGGCGGCGGTGGGGAGTGGCGGCTTGGGCGCGACGTTGCGGCCGCCCGTGCGGGCGGCGTTGTCGCAGGCCTTGCAGGCGCTCTTCACGCCCGGCCGGCCCTTGACGGGTTTCCGGTTCGGGTAGAACTCGCTCAGCGGTTTGGTCTTGTCGCACTTCGGGCAGTGCTTGGTCTGCTGGGTCACGATGCCTCCGGCAGGTCGAACAGCGTCAGCGCTACCGCGGAGTGGTCCTCGACGACAGGCCCGTCCAGCCGGAGCAGCTCCTCCCAGGACGCAATGAGACCGCCGTCGCGGGGGAACCAGAACAGCCCGGCGGGCTCGCTGCGCGACCACACGACGCCGCTTCTGCCGCGGACCTGGCGGACGTCCTGGTTCCCGGGGCGCCGGTCACCTTCCGCCCAGCGCCGGGTCATGCCGTGACTCGCGCCGCGGCGAAGATCTCGGCGTGCCAGCCGGCCAGCTCCCGGCACACCGCGCGCATGTCGCCGTCGGCGAGCAGCTGCCGGAAGTCCCGGCGGTAGGTGAGCGTGCTCGCGGTGGCGTAGCAGCGGCCGCCGATGACCCGGCAGGCCTTGGCGAAGCTCTGGCCGAGGCCAGCCTGCGGCCGGGGCTGTCCGGAGTGGATGATCAGCGCCCCGGTGCGCGGGGCCGGGATCCCGCACGACAGCCAGGACAGCTGGACGGCGCCGCGGTCGTTGTGAGCGATGATCGACAGGTCCCCGTCGGCGAGCTGGCCGCGGAAGCGCAGGCCCGGGATGAAGAGGGTTTTCGGGACGAGGTCGTCCACGGTGGTCGTCACGATGCCTCCTGGGCGGTGTCGAAGGTCTCGGCGGGTTCGCGGTGGAAGTGGTAGTCGCCGTCGTCGTCGAGGCGGACCATGCCGAGTCGCCAGTGCAGGACCGGGATCTCGGCCGGGTCGTCCCACGAGTTCACGACCCAGCCGTTCGTGTAGTGCTCCGGCTGCGGGTCGGTGACCTCGCGGTGGTGCGGGATGCAGAGCCGGAGGCCGTTCGATGGCGCCCACGGGCCGCCGCGGGCACGGAGCTTCCGGTGGTGCCATTCGAGCGGGCCTGGGGCGCCGCAGGCTTCGCAGCAGTCGGAGCGGGCGTTGACGACCTTGCGGCCCTTGCTTTCCGTCCACTCCGGCGTCCGGGTGTCCGGACGGCGTTTCCGGCGCTGCGCCAGCGGGCCGCCGCGCCTCAGGGGCTTCGTCCGCTTCAGCGGGCCGCCGGGCTTCACGTCTTCCGCCAGTTCGTGAGGTGCTGTTTGAACCCTCGGAGGACCGCGGCGTCGGCGGTGCCCCAGTCGGATGTGTTGTTGGCCCACTCGTTGAAAACCGACACCATGGGGAAGAAGGCCAGGCCCTTGCGGTGCCCGAGTCGCTTGATCTCCTCGCGCAGCCGCTTCGCCTCGCGTTCGTCGGACTCCGGCTGGTCGGCGTCGAGGTCCGGCTCGGCGCCCCGGGTTCGCTGGTTCTTCCAGTGGTCAAGGGCGATCTTGAAGCCGCGCATCCCGGCGATCCGGAGCGCATGGCCCATCGCGATCAGCTTGCCGTCGCCATCGCGGCGGCCGTCGGCGTGCCCGTAGCCGATCGTCCATTCGCCACCGATGCGGAGCCGGATCCACAGCCCGCCGACTTCGTCGAACAGCGGCAGGCCGTCCGGCCCGTGGGCGTAGGGCTTCCACTTCCACTTCGGGTCGACGGCGTGCAGGCGTTCGGTGACCCAGGCGTGCCCGACGTAGGTGACGTGGTCGTGCTCGGTGCTGACGGTCTGGTTGCAGACCGGGCACGGCTCCTTCTCGTGCACGACGCACTGGCGGTGCTCGCACGCCCGGCAGGTGTAGACCGGCTTGTAGCCGATCGCCTCGGGCGGGAACGGCGCCGCCAGCGCGTCGCGCATCTCCTGCGTGAGCGGCACTATGCGCCGTCCGCGGTGGATTCGGTGAACTCCTGGAAGGGGTCCGGCAGCTTCACAGCGCCGGAGCGGATCAGCTCGATGACGATGTCCTGGGCGTCGTCGTCGGGCAGGAACGAGATCTTCGACGGCGCGGCCTCGGCCAGTCGCACCCCGGGGATGTCTGCCTCGCCGCCCGGCCCGACGGGTGCCTTCGCGGCGTTGGAGTTCTTCAGGATCGCCTTGATCAGGCTCGGCGTGACGACCTTGCGTTCGGTCAGCAGGTGCCGGCCGCCGTTCTCCCAGAGGAAGGCCTTCACCTCGTCGTCAGGGCCGGTGATTTCGGCTTCGTCCTGGACCGACTTGGGGTAGTGCTCCCGGACCCACTCCAGCAGCGCGCCCTCGTCGTGGACCTGGGCGGTCTTGCGCGGAGCGGACTTCGTGAGCGCGCCGAGCTTGGTCTCGCCGTCCGGGGCGTAGACGTACAGGCGGTCGCCGCGGTTCATCTTCTGGTCGGCCTTCGCACGCACGGCGGCGTACCGTTCGGTGGCGAGGTCGGCGGCGTACTTGTGCGCGGCGACGCTCAGGCCCAGGTCTTCGATCACTTCGGGGTGTCCTTTCGGGACTGGAACTCGTCGTACTTCTTGCTGAGGTCGGCCCAGCTGCCGTCGGTGTGCTGCTCGTAGAAGTCGGCGAACGGCCCGGCGTCGTCGTCAAGGGCGTCGTAGTCGCCGCGGGCGACCCGTTCGGCGATGCGGCCGAAGGAGTAGCCGAGCGCGACGCTGCGGGTCCGGATCTCTTCCCGCTCGCGGTCGAACCGCTCGTGCAGCTGCCGGATGTGCGCGACGACCGGGTCGTCCGCGATCGTCACCGCTGCACCGCTTCGGCGATGTCCCCGCGGTAGCACCAGGACGCAGGCTCGTCGCACGACGCGCGCACCGGCGGCGGCGTGGACGGGCACTGGCGGTTGCCGTCGTAGCCGCACTGGTAGTCCGGCTTGTCCGCGTCCTCGGTGTACGGCGGGCGGGGCTCCGGCTGGCCGGGGACGACCTTGCAGCCGGAGACGGAGCCGAGCAGCGCCGCGCCGAGGGTCAAGGCGATGATGCCGGCGAAGCCGACTCGCTGGCCGAGGCTCTGCAGGAACTTGCCCGTCTTCTTCGGCTCGGTGGTGCGGCCGTTCTTCCCGCCGCGCGGGGTCGGGTCGAGGTCCTCGGGGTCGAGCTCGTCGTCGAGGATATCGTCCACTTTGGACATCAGAACTCCGTTTCGAATTTGGTCCAGCGGCCGTCGCGGCCGAGGTGCTCGACGTGGATGTCCCGGTCGTCGTGCGCTTCGCGGCGCAGGCGGTCCATGAGCGGCTCGGCGATGCGGGCCGGGCCGGGGCCGGTGCCCCAGAGGCAGCACCAGCACGCCTCGACGAGGTCGGTGAGGACGCCGCCGGGCGGGCACGGGCCGGGGTCGAGGACCGGGTACGCGCGCCAGCGGACGACGTGGCCGTGGTGCTGGCACCACGGGCAGGGGTGCGGCTCGTTCTCGTGCTCGGCGGCCTCGACGGCCTGGCGGTAGCTGTCGAGGGCGGCGCCGGGGACGGCCAGACCCGGGACGGCGACGGCGGCGGGGGCGACGACGACCATCGACCACACGGCGTGCCGGACGACGTCGCCCGGCAGGGTGAGCAGCACGGTGGTGGCGGACATCAGCCCATCACCAGCCAGGCCGCGAACCAGGTGGCGACGACAGTGACGACGATGGTCAGCACGAACTTGCGGCGCGGGGTGAGGTTGCGGCGCAGCCAGCTGCGGTCGTCGCCGAGGTCGGCCTCCAGGGCGTCCCAGCCGCCGGTCGTCTCCGCGATGAACCCGTCGTAGACGTCCTGGCCGGTGTCGGAGCCCTTGATCGCGGCCAGCAGCCGCTCGGCGGCGTCCTTGTCCGGAACGTCCAGCACGCCGGTCAGCGCCATCGGCGCGGTCTGCTCCTGCACCTGCGGGATGACGGCGGTCGGTCGCTCGTCGACCTCGACCAGGTGGTGCCGGCCGGTGCTTTCTGAGCGGCGTTCGCCGCGCTGGGCGAGCTCGGCGACGGCGACGCGGCGGTCGAGTTCGTCCTGGCAGGCCTCGAGGTCCGTCAAGGCCCGGTGGCGCAACACGGTGTCGTCGGTGTCGGCGGTGACCTTCAGCGCGCTGATCGCGGCGTGGAGCTCGTCGTCGGTGGCGTACAGCACGAACACGTGGGTGTGGGCGGCGTCGACGGCGCGGTCGACCACGATGGCGCGGCCGGCATCGGTGATCTCGTAGCCGCAGTCGCTGGTGTAGACGGCCAGACCGGCGCCCGAGAGGACACCGAGGAGGTTGATGTCACGCGCGACCGGTGGCCGGTAGAGGCCGCCGCCCGGGGTGGTGTCGGCGAGCAGGGCTTCCAGCTGCGCCAGGTGCTCAGCCGTAAGATCCGCGGTGAGGCTCATGAGGAGGTCCTTTCCTCGGGTCGGCCCCCGTTCGCGGGGGCGGTGCCTGCTCCGCGCCCGGCATGGCGCGGGGCAGGCTTTTCTTCTGGGGGAGTGGGCACCGGCGGGCCGGGCGGAGCGCGAGCACGTCCGGGCCGCCGGCAGTTCAGGCGGCGCGCCAAGCGGGGGCGCCGCGGGACATCCAGTCGTTGAAGTGATCGCGGCGGATCCGCCACGGCGCCTTCGCGCTGGAGTGCGAGCCCTTCAGGTGGCCGCGGCGCAGCGCGGCATAGACCGTCTCGTCGCTCTTCTGCGCCTCGGCAACGACGTCCTGCACGGTCATCCACTGCATGTGAGGGCTGAGCTTCTTCGTGGGCTTGGTGGGCGGCCCGTTGGTGCCAGCCCCGCCACCGTTGTTCGCGGCGTCTTCGATCATGTCCGCCACCTTAGGCGGATTTTGGAAGGTATTGGAAGGTTTGCGTAGTCACTTTCGGGTAACGGCTAGCCAAGCTGGGGCTTCTTCACCTACACTTTGGGACGTTGTGGGAAGATTTCGGATAGAGGGGGAAGATGATGGAAGGTGGTCGACCTAAACGCCCAGGTCGCAGGCTGGACAGCCGTGGCCCGGGGCGTCAATCTCGCCGAGTGAGCACCCCTGACTGGCCGCGGCTCGGCGCCTATGTCACGAGCCGCCGCAGCGAGCTGTACAAGACCGTTCGCGACTTCTCCAAGGCGGTCGGCATCTCCGAGAAGACGCTCGGCAAACTCGAGCTCGGTCAGTCCGTGTCGCGCACCACGCTGGCCGCCGTCGAACGCGCCTTCGGGTGGGCGCCCGGCAGCTGTGCCGCGATCCTGGCCGGCGGGGAGCCCCGAATGTTGACCGAAGCCAACGACGCGGCAGTCGCTGCCGCGCGCGCCGAAGTGCTCGCCATGACCCCCGACGAGCTCGCTCAGATGCAGGCGCGAATCGGCGCCGTTCAGGGGCCCGAGCACGCTGAAGAGTGGCTACGGCGAGTAATTGAACTGCGCCGGTCGGATGCCGCCCAAGGGTCTTCTAGTCCACAAACGACACGCCGTGAAGTGGGTTAACCGATCTGTGATCGGCCATTCGGCTGAACGGGTTGCGCCGGGAAACGGTGCGTGACCTTCGAACGCTAGTCCCAACGCGAACGGAGGCACCGAACGCAACCCACGGGAGGGGAATTAATGACCACCACGCCGCAGACCACCGCCGCCGACGTCCCGGCCCCGCCGATCGGGCCGCACGTGACGGTGCTGCTCGCAGCCGGGGCCGCCGTTTTCGGGCTAGCCGCACTGGTGCTTCTGCTTTTTGTCATCACGATGAAGATCTCCGGCGCCCCGATGGCGTTCGCGGGCCTCGTCGCGACCGCTCTCGGCGTTGCGGCAGCGGTGGTTCACTGCGCGAGGCGCGTGACCCAGTACCAGCGTGATTGCTACGTCGCCAACCGGGAAGCGTCCCGCGCCGAGGTGAAGACCGCTCTGAAGAAGGTCCACCAGGAGGTCGACAGCCTCAAGGCCCGATGGGAGCGTGCAGAGCTGGCGCGCGTGTCGGCCGCGGTCGTCGCGCAGGAACGACCGCACCGGCTCGACGTGATCAACGGAGGCGGTAATGGCCTGGGCTGAACAGCTGGCGAGCGGCCGATGGAGGGGCTGCTACCGGGATCAGGACGGCAAGAAGCGGTACGCCACGAACGATGGACAGCTCTACGAGGGGAAGCGTGCAGCGAAAGAGGCCGCGGAGGATGCGGCCGCTGCAGCTCGGCGGACCGCGGCGACGTCGGCCGGCACCCAGTCCGCGAAGATGCCGTGGCGGCACCTGTGGGAGATGTACCACGAGAAGATGCGGAAGAAGGACCGGGTCAGCGGCACGCTGGCCAAAGTCGAGGAGCGGGTCGAGCACCACATCATGCCGAAGTGGGGCGACACGCCCCTGAACAAGATCTCGCACGGCGCCGCGCAGGACTGGGTGGACGACGACCTCTGTCCTGGACGCGCCCCTGGCTACGTGTGCCTGATCTGGTACACGTTCGCCAGCTCGATGACCTTCGCCGTGAAGAAGCGGATCCTCGATGCGTCACCGTGCGTCGGCATCGACCTGCCGAAGATCCCCAACACGCAGAGGAAGTACCTGACCGACGATCCCCTCGCCGCGATGAAGGCGAGGCTTCACCGTCGGTACCAGTGGATGCTGGAGTTCCAGTATGAGACGGGGCTCAGGCCAGAGGAGCTGATCGCGATGCACGTCAGCCAGGTCGACGGTGGCTGGTTGACGGTGTCGAACGTCTACGTTGAGGCCCACCGCATGATCCGTCCGTTCACCAAGACAGGGGGCATCCGGCACGTACCGCTCACCCATCGAGCTCGCGAGCTGTACAGCCTGGCAATCGGTGACCGTGATCTGTCGTCCGGGTGCGGCATTCCCCACGTCGGAGAGAAGCCTTGTCGCAGCGCGCTCGCGTTCTTGTCGCCGCGCCTTCGCTTCGTGCTTCCAAGCACGTACAGGAAAGAGTTGTGGAAGGCATCCACTGGCGCCGGGTTGCCGTCGATGTCGCCCTATACGGCGCGGCGCGGGTTCGCAACCGCTGCGGCGGACCGTGGTGTCAGCCCGTTCCTGATCCAGGCGATCATGGGACACAAGAATCTCAGCCAGACGTCGGACTACGTCCAGCGCTCGGAGGCGTCGAGGCTGCAGTTCCTCGCGGCGATGGGCGACCGCGTACCCATGACGGTCGTGGGGCGGGACGGGGAGCGTGGGGCAGATCGTGGGGCAAACTCACTTCGGAACGCTTCGGACGGTTCCGGATCTGACAAGACGGAAACCGGGTCGTGACCTGCATAGACTCGGGCGAACCTCGGCTACTTTGTTAAGGTTGGTTGAAACCGAAAGTCGCAGGCTGGCTCAGGCCACCCATCCGAGTGAGATCCGCGGCGGTGTGGACGGCCGCGACCACCGCCTTCACTTCCGCTTCCCGCGGCGCGTGCAGGGCCAGCAGCGCGCACGCCTGGTCCTCGCACGCGGCCCCGAGCGCGGCCACCGCGGCGGCCTGTTCCCGCGCACGTCCGCCCAGCGTGTGGTCGCTTTCCAGCACCGAGCGCGTGGCCTCCTCGAGCGCGATCGCGACGAGGTCGCCCAGGTCCGCCAGCCGGTGGGCGAGCGTCACGAGCTCCTTCTCAAACGCCGTCGGCATGGCGGCAGGAAACCACCCCGCCCGGGCGTCGGCATCCGGAATTGTCGGACCCCCGTGCTCTCCTCGTCGGCAAGAGCGGTGCACCCCGCACCCGGAGCACAAGGAGAGACCGATGGCAGGCGAAACGACGGTCACCGTGGTCGGCAACCTCACGAGCGACCCCGAACTGCGCTTCACCCCGGGCGGCTCGGCGGTCGCGAACTTCACGGTCGCGAGCACCCCCCGCGTGCTGGACCGCGAATCCGGCACGTGGCGCGACGGCGATCCGCTGTTCCTGCGCTGCAGTTTGTGGCGCGAGCACGCGGAAAACGTCGCCGAGTCGCTCGTGCGCGGCACCCGCGTGGTCGTCCACGGCCGGCTGAGGCAGCGGTCGTACGACACGAAGGAGGGCGAGAAGCGCACCGTCGTGGAGCTGGAGGTCGAGGAGATCGGGCCGGCCCTGCGGTACGCCACGGCCAAGGTGACCAAGGCCAGCCGCGCGGTGGGCGGCGAAGGGAGCAGTTCCTGGACGCCGGAACCGGTGGCGGCGGCGAAGCCGCCCTTCTGATCCCCCATCCGTTCGCGGCCGGCCTCCGAACGCTCGTCGACGGGGCTTCGACCCGTGCTGGATCGCCTGCGGTGACGATGAGGGAACGCTCCGGCCGGACCCGCTGTCGAAATCCCGCCCACCGATTCGACGCAGGGGTAGCGGCCGAACCACGAGCGGGAGGGACCGACATGAACGGGAACGAGAAGACCGGCTCACCGGCAGCGCACCCCGTGGTCAACCACCGGATGCGGGCGATGCTCCGAGCGGTCGGCGCAGGCCGCGCGCGGGTGTCGTGCAGCAGCGAACCGGACCTGTTCATCGACGGCCTGTCGTGCGGCGACCAGTTCGCGGCCCACGCACTGGCCCACCAGGGCCTGGTCCGCGCGGCCCGCCCCGGGCGCCCGGGCGAGCTGGTCCCGGCGGTCCTGACCCCGGCGGGCCGGGCGCTCATCGCCCCCGAGCGGAAATCGGCCGCCTGACCGGCGGCCGGCGGATGTTTGACAACTCCACAGAGAAGCCCTTACCGCTGCGGAAACGCCGGAAGGTCCGCTGCCGCCGCGAGAAAGCCGGAGGCGGGTGCGCCGGCGGTCCGGACCGCCGGCGACGGCCTGCGGCTACCGGCCCTGCTGCGGGAACTGTCCCGGCTGCCCCTGCTGCGGGAGCTGGCCCGGCTGCGGCTGCGGGAACCCCTGAGGCTGGGACGGGTGCGGCGGAAACCCTTGCTGCGCAACCCCCTGCGAAGGGTGCGGCGGGTATCCCGGCGCGGCCTGCTGCTGGGCCTGGCCCTGCTCTTCCTGGGCCTGCAGCCGGACGGCGTCCTCCTTCGGGATGCGGTTCTCGATCCCGCAGAACGTGCACTGCGCCGTGTACTTGACGCTGATCGGGAACAGCGGGATGAAGAACAGGGTGAACTTCGTGACCGCCTTGCGCACCGCGTGCGAAGCCGGATTACCGCACCGGCCGCACAAGAACGTCGTCATCGCCAGCACGTAGATGCGGGTACGCCAGCCCCAGATCAGCATCGGTCTTCTCTCTTTCGGTTCTTCCTTCGCCGCGCAGCCTCGCACACCGTTGCCGCTTGCCGGGGCGGTTTTGCCGATCCTGCGCGGACGATCATCGGGCGAACCGGACATTCGGCCCGTACCGCGGCACCGGAAGTCCCGGGACTAGATTGGGATCATGCCGAGCGACTTCGCCCTGAAGACGATGAATGCCGTGCACCGCGGCCTGATCAAACTCACCGGTGGGCGGGTGGGCTGGCAGGTGGCCATGCCCGTCCTGGAGCTCACCACCGTCGGCCGCAAGAGCGGGCAGCCGCGGTCGGTGCTGCTGACCTCGCCCCACCAGGAGGGCGACACGTGGGTCGTCGTGGCTTCGCGCGGCGGCGACGACACGCACCCCGCGTGGTTCCTCAACCTGCGGGACAAGCCCGAGGTCGAGGTCTCGCTGAAGGGCGGGCCGAAGCGGCCGATGCGGGCCCGGGTCGCCGACGCCGAAGAGCGGGCGCGGCTGTGGCCGAAGATCACCGCCGACTTCAAGAACTACGCGCAGTACCAGACGAAGACCGAGCGCGAGATCCCGCTCGTCTTCCTCGAACCGCGGTAGGTCACGACCGCGCCGCCAGGTAGGCCGGGTCGGCGGCGGGGATCGGCTGGTCGGGGACCCCGGCCAGCAGCCGGCTCATGGCGTGGAAGTACGGCGGCGCGGCGACCGTGCCGCCGAACGCGCCGTGACCGCAGTCGCCGAGGTGCACCGGCGTGCCTGGGCAGATTTCCCGCGGGTGCGGCCCGTCGGCGAAGACCATGGACGACACCGCGTAGTCGTCGACACCCCCCACGAACGCGACCGATTCGCTCAGCTGCGTCGTGCCGGTCTTGCCGATGTCGGGCCGGGTCCAGCCGGCCGCGCGGGCCGCTTCGGCGGACGTGCCGCTCGTGGTGTCCTTGCTCAGCCCCGCCTCCAGGGTGTCCGCCACGCCCTGGGGGATGACCCGCTCGCAGGCCTGCTGCGCGACCGGCACGGCGTTGCCGTTCCGGTCGGTCACCGACAGGATCGGGTTCGGCGGGCACCAGACGCCGCCGCTCATCAGCGTCGCCGAGACGTTGGCCATCTCCAGCGGGCTGACCGGGCTGTTGCCGAGGGTGAACGACAGCAGGTTCCGGAAGTACTGCGACTGCGGCTCGCTGAACTGCGGGTTGGCCGACTTCGGGTCCGGCGTGCGGCCGGCGTCGTTGGTCGCGAGGGTGTTCCGCAGCCCGAGCTTGGCGGCCATGTCCAGCACGGCCGGCATCCCGACCTGGCTCTCCAGCCCGACGAACGCGACGTTCGGCGACGTCGCCAGCCCGTCGGCCAGGCTGATCGGGTCGGCGTAGTGACCGTCGTTGTGAACGGTGTAGCAGGACGCGTGCGCGTCCGGCACCGGGAAGCACTGGCTGTCCGGGTTGGGCAGCGGGGTGTCGAGGCCCGCCTTACCGGCCACGAGCGCCGCGGCCGAGGTGAAGATCTTGAACGACGAGCCCGCGCCGAACTCGTTGCTCGCGTCGGCGACGATGTCGGTCGACGTCTCGCCCTGCGCCGGATCGGTGCCGTAGTTGCGGTTCGCGACCATGGCGAGCACCTGGTGCCCGTCCTGGCCCGGCTGGACCACGGCGAAGGTGTTGGCCACGCCGTCCTGGGTGGTCGGCACGTTCGCGTCGACGGCGTCCTTGGTCACCTGCGAGACGCGCGGGTCGAGGGTGGTCTTGATCGTGTACCCGCCGGTGGCCAGCCGGTCGGCGGTGAACCCGGCGTGCACCAGGTAGCTTTCCGCGTAGGCACAGAAGAAACCCGCGTCCGGCGCCGCGCCCAGGCAGGTGCCGGACGGGGTGACCGGGCCGTCCGGCAGCAGCCCGAGCGGGGTGGCCTTCGCAGTGGCCGCGTACGAGGCCGGGATGGAGCCGTTGGTGACCATGTCGTCGATCACCAGGTTGCGGCGCTGCAGCGCCTTGTCCGGGTGCGTGTACGGGTTGTAGATGCTGGGGTTGTTCACCATTCCGGCGAGCAGCGCCGCCTGCGGAACGGTCAGTTTGTCCGGGGTCGTCCCGAAATACGCCTTGGCGGCCGCACCGACCCCGTACACGGTTCCGCTGAATTCGACCACATTGAGGTAATTCGCCAGAATGTCGTCCTTGCTCGTGGTCGCGTTCAGCTGGACGGCCATTTTCGCTTCCCGCAGCTTGCGGGCGAGGGAGTCCTCCCGGTCGGCCTGCTGGGCGGCCGGGTCGGTCCGGTCGACGACGTTGATGAGGTAGTTCTTGACGTACTGCTGCGTGATCGTCGACGCGCCCTGCAGTGCCCCGCCGGTGCTGTCGTTGACCGCCGCGCGCAGCATGCCCTGCACGTCGACGCCGCCTTCGGTGTAGAACCGGCGGTCCTCGACCGCGATGATCGCGGCCTTCATCGTGGTCGCGATCCCGGCCGTGGTGACGGGCAGGCGGTACTGCGCGTACAGCGTGGCGATCGGGGTGCCGTCGCGGTCGGTGACCGTGGTCGTCAACGGCGGATCGGCGGCGGCGAGCTGGGCGGAAATGGCGTCCACCGAATCGCTGACCTGATTCGACAACAGGCCGGCGCCGATGGCGGCGGGCGCCATCGTCCCGGCGACCAGAATTCCGGCGAGCAGGCACAAACCGGCGAAAGGGACCACGCCCCGGCGACGTTTCACGAATTCGACATTAGGCATCGGGCGATAAAGCTTCCGTTCGGTGAGACATGTACCTCACCGGGCCAACCTGCCGAGCAGTGCCGAGGCGACCGAAACGGCCACCGCCGTCGCCACCGCCAGCACGGCGAAATCGGTCCCGAGGTGGGCGGGGGTCCCGATGAGCAGGCCCCGCAGCGCGTCGACCTGGTAGCTCAGCGGGTTGACGTGGCTGAGCACCTGCAGCCACGACGGCATCAGGTCCACCGGGTACAGCGCGTTCGAGCCGAAGAACAGCGGCATCGTGATCGCCTGCCCGATGCCCATCAGCCGTTCGCGCGACAGCACGATCCCGGCGATCACGATGGACAGGCAGCAGAAGAACGCCGAACCCAGCACGAGGACGACGGCCATCGCGAGCAGCTTCAGCGGGTTCGCGGTCAGCCCGACGCCGAGGACCGCGGCCAGGACCAGCACCATCAGCGCCTGCACGAGCGCGCGGACCCCGGCCGCGAAGGCCTTCCCGGCGACCAGTGCCGCGCGCGGGGTGGGGGTCACCAGGAGCTTGGCGAGCACGCCCGCGTCGCGCTCCCAGATGATCTGGATGCCGTAGAAGATCGCGATGAACAGCGCCGACTGGGCCAGGATGCCCGGGGCCAGGAAGTCGAGGTACGGCGTCGAGCCGGTCGGGATCGCGCGCAGCCGGGTGAACGTCTCCCCGAAGATCAGCAGCCACAGCGCGGGCTGGATCGCCCTGGTGAGCAGCTCCGTCTGGTCGCGGCGCAGCTTCTGCAGCTCCACCAGGCACATCGCGCCGACGCGGGCGCCGAGCACGCGCAGCCGGCGCAGCGGGCCCGGGTCAGCCGAGGCGGCGGGCGGTACGGCGAGTGGCACGGACACCGCGGATCCCTCCTTCTTCGTGGTCGACGCGGTTCCCGGTCACCGCCCGGAACACGTCGTCCAAAGTGGACTCCGGGCCGAGGTCGGCCTCCAGTTCGGCGGGTGTGCCCAGTGCGCGGATCCGGCCGGTGTGCATCAGGGCGACGCGGTCGCAGTACTGCTCGGCTTCGTCCATGTAGTGCGTGGTGACGAGCACGGTCATGCCGGTCGCCTCGCGGATCGAGGCGATGCGGTCCCACACCGACGACCGCGCGACCGGGTCGAGCCCGATCGTCGGCTCGTCGAGGATGAGCAGCCGCGGCGAGCTGACCAGGGCCTGGGCGAGTTCGAGCCGGCGGATCATGCCCCCGGAGTACGTCTTCGCGGTGCGGTCGGCGTCGCCGGCCAGCCCGACCAGCTCCAGGGCCAGCCGCACTTGCCCGGCTCGCTCGCGGCGGGGCACGTCGAACAGCCGCGCGAACAGTGCGACGTTCTCGCGGCCGGTCAAGGCGCTGTCGGCGGACAGCTGCTGCGGGACGTACCCGATCAGCCGCCGCACGGCCATCCGGCGGCGCGCGACGTCGACGCCGAAGACGGTGATGCGGTCCGGGCCGGCCGGCAGCAGCGTGGTGATCATCCGGAGGGTCGTCGTCTTGCCGGCGCCGTTCGGGCCGAGCAGGCCGAACACCTCGCCGGGGTGGATTTCGAGGTCGACGCCGTCCACCGCGCGGGTCGCGCCGAACGAGTGGCTCAGGCCGGTGCAGCGCACCGCCGGGGGTTCGGTCATGGCTGCTCCTTCAGGATGCCCATGAGTTTTTCCAGTGCCGGCAACGCCTGCTCGATCGCCTTCGTGTCCTCTTCGGACAGTTCGGCGAGGGCGTCGGTGACGAGCCCGGTGCGCGCGCGGCGCCAGGCGGCCATCCGGTCGGCGGCCGCGGCGGTGATCGCCAGCCGGGCCGCACGGCGGTCGGCGGGATCGGCCTCACGGCGCAGCAGGCCCGCGTCGGCGAGCTGGTTCACCAGCGTGCTGACCGAGTTGCCGGCCAGGTGCAGTTCGCGTGCGGCCGCGGCGACGCCGATGCCGGGGTGGTCGGCGACCACGCGCAGGAGCTCGACCTGGGCGCCGGGCAGCGGGGTGCCGGGTACGCCGGCGCGCACCCGGCGGCGGACCACCCGGCGGATGCCCTGGACGGCGCCCAGCAGCCGGTCGGCGAGTTCGGTCATGTGCGCGAAGGTAGCTCTGCCCCAGATCTATTAGCAACGCTAAATGTCTGGTTGGCGAGAAAAGGGGCAAATCAACCGTGGGCAGTTTCGGCGAGGGCCAGGTCGAGCAAGCCGGGGAAGCGGGCGTCGAACTCCGCGCGGCGCGTTCGGCCGTTGCGTGCCGCTGTCCGCCGGAGCAGCCCGGCGGCGCGGGCCTCCTCGGCGGCTCGACGTGCGGCCTGGAGAGCCGGTCATCGACCGCGTTCACTCGTTCGAGGGCGCCGGTGCGGCCTTCCGGCACTTCTGAGGGCGGGCGACTCGGCATGGCCGCGTGAGGTGAGAGGAATACCGCTGATCGGCGCAACCTGACCGGGAGTGACCGTTCGGCGGCGGGCCGGTGCCGTTCGCCGCGCCACGCCGGGAGATCCGGTCCGGAACTGCCGGCGTGGGCGCATGCTGTCCCTTCCGGCCCCGCGTCCCCGCGCCTGACGTCCACTGTGGACATTGCCAGTGCGCCCGGTCCGGCGGCCTCCGAGATGAGGATAGGAACGTTCGTCGTGACCCTGCTGGACAGCAAGCTCGTCCGGTGCTGGACCTCCCGCCCGCACCTGCAGTCCCTCTACACCCTCGCCGCGGCCGCCCCGCGGATGCGCGCCGCGCTCGGCCTCGCGCCGACCGGCGGCGGCACGGTCGACTTCAAGGTGGCGGGGGACGCGCTGGCCCGCACCGAGGCGGAGCTGATCGCCGCGACGTCGGCGCGGCTGCCGGTGCACCCGCTGGTGACGCAGGACCTCCAGGGCCGTTCGACGGTCCGGTGCTGGCGGCGCAACCGTGACCTGCGCGTGCTGACCGGCGACCTGGTCGACGTCGCGGACCGGCTGGCCAGGGCGGGGTACGGCGGGTCCCTGCGGTTCGCGACCGTCGAGTTCGGCGAGACCGCCGGACGCTGCGAGGGGAAGCTGGCCCTGGTGTACCTGTTCGACCGCGGCACGTTCCACACCGCGGCGCCCGG
>NZ_MUMI01000372.1 GCF_002155975.1 Amycolatopsis kentuckyensis | reverse complement strand
CGCGGCAGAGCGTGATGCCGTCGCCGTCGCCGAGGCGGACGTCGACCACCGCGACCTCCGGCTCGACGTGCATCGCCACCGCCAGTGCCTCTTCGACGCTGCTCGCCTCGGCGACGACCTCGATGTCGGGCTCGTCGCCGAGGAGGTCGCGGAGCCCGCGGCGGACCAGTTCGTGGTCGTCGACGAGCAGTACCTGGATCGGCATACCCCGAGGCTACGGGGTGCGCGGACACCGCGGTGGCGGCCGGTCGGCCCCGTCACACGTGAATTACCTCAAAGGTGTGACCGCGGGCCCCGTAACATTCCGCCCGGTATGCATTCCTGTCCGGTGAATCCGCAGGTGGAAGTGGAAACGCGAAAGAATCACGGAATCCACGGCGCTTCGTGGAGCGCTGGCATTCCCGAAATTCCGGAATCGTCCGTAACAGCCTCGCCGAGGCGGCGATAGTAACCACGCAATCGCCCCAGATTCCGTTCGGAAGGAATTCCGTTGTCCCTGTTTCGCCGCGCCTTGACGACGGCCGCCGCCGTCGCCGGGCTCGCTCTCCTCGGCCCTGTCCCCTTCGCTTCCGCTCAGCTCGCGACCCCGCTCGACGGGGACAAAAACTGCTCGGACTTCCAGTACCAGGAGGACGCACAGGCGGTTCTCGACGCGACGCCGGGCGACCCCAACGGCCTGGACCGCGACAAGAACGGAATCGCCTGCGAATCCCTGGCGCACCGCCCGAAACAGCCGAGCACGACGACGTCCACGGCGAAAAAGCCCGCGCCGCCGAAGACGACCACCAAAAAGCCCGACGGCCAGGTGAAGGTCAAGCCGGTCGGCGGCGTCGCCACCGGCGGCGGTGAGCCGGCCGACGACGTCCCCGGTTTCCTCGTGCTCGGCGGCTCGCTGCTCGCCGCGACGGTCTCCGGCGGCATGGTGCTCTACCTGCGCCGGCGCCCGAGTTGAGGCATCCGCGCCTGTGGCCCGCGGTCACGGCGGTCATCGCCGCGCTCGGCGTTGTCGTGGCCGTGGCCCTCGTCCTCGTCCTGTCGCCGAAGGCGCCGCAGGAGATCGCCCCGCCGAGCCCGGCCGCCACGAACCCGGCGGGCACCGCGAGCGTCGCGCACACCTCCGCAACGACCGCCGACGGCCTCCCCGCGGCGAAACCGGCGTCACTGACGATCCCGGCGATCGGCGTGCGGGCCGGGGAAATCGAGGACCTCGGCCTGACGCCGGACGGCGCGCTGGAAGTCCCGGGCGACGCCACGACGGTCGGCTGGTTCACCGGCGCGCCGTCGCCCGGGGAGACCGGCCCGGCGGTGCTGGCCGCGCACGTCGACTACCGGCACGTGCCCGGCGCGTTCTCCCGCCTGAAGGAGCTGCGCCCGGGCGAGCAGGCCCGGGTCGGCCGCGCGGACGGCCGGATCGCCGTCTTCACCGTCTACCGCGTCGACCGCTACCCGAAGGCCACGTTCCCGACCGACCAGGTCTACGGCGACACCCCGGACCCCGAACTGCGGCTCATCACCTGCGGCGGGGCGTTCGACCGGTCGAGCGGCAACTACCTCGACAACGTCGTGGCCTACGCGAGGCTCACCGCCGTCGAAGCCTGAGCCAGCTCGATCGACGTCAGCTCGAGCCGCCGGTACGTGCGCTCGTGGAGCGACCAGACGTCCAGGACGTCGCCGTCGAGCTCGGGGAAGGCGATGACGAGGTGCTCGCCGCGGTACGCGATGTCCACCGGCAGCCCGGCTTCGAGCTGCCAGCAGAGTTGTTGCTGCTTCGGCGTGAGGCGGCCCGCGTAGCGGTCGCTCATCGCCCGCGCGAGCTGGCCGCGCAGCAGCGCCGGGCCGGTCGCCGGGGCGGCCAGCAACCGCTCGGCGTGGCCGGTGGGATCGGGCAGCTGTTCGCCGGGACCGGGGTCGCGGACGGCCACCGTCGGCTCGGCCTGGTCACGGGTGGGCAGCACGATGCTGCCGTCCGCGGCGTGCCGGGTCGGCGCGTAACCCGCTTCGCGCAACGCTTCCAGCGTGCGCGTGGCGTCCACAGTGGACGTCAACACGGTCGTGGCCACCGCGCGCAGGCCGAGTTTGGCGAGCTTCCGGTGCGCGGCGAGCTCGGCCAGCACGGCGGGCTCGCCGACGACGACGCTCGCGACGTCGATCACCTGCGCCTCGCCGTGCCGCCGCGCGACGTCGTTGACCAGGTACACCAGCGGCTGCGGCAGCTCGCCCGCGGCGACGGCCCGCAGCTCGTCGAGCAGCTCGCCGACCTGGACGCCTTGGTCGAACGCCCGCCGCACGGACGCCGGCGAGAACCGCCAGCTGGTCGCGGTGCCCTGCGCTTCCCGATCGGCGACGCGGTCGAGCAGCGCGGCGAGCCGGGCGTCGGGCGAGCCGGGCACGATCGCCGTCAGGTCGGTGCCGAACAACGCGGTCGTGCGCGCCCGGGAGACCAGTTCGCCGGTGACCTCGACGAGCCTTTCCGAGGTGAGCAGCGCGCGGCCGGCCGCGGTCACGGCGCCGTGCGCGACGACGCCGAGCAGCTCGCCCTGGTGCAACGCGTCCCGGACGTGGCCGCCGATGTCGTCGGTCGGCAGCAGCGGCGCGTGCCAGCCGGCCAGCTCGATCAGCGCGGCGACGTCGGTGACGGCGTCACCGGGGGCGAGCCGCGCCAGCAGCCGCACGAGCAGCCGCCGCACCAGCGCGTCGACGTCGGTCTCGAACTCCGGGGGCACCGGGTCCCACCAGGTCGTCAGCAGCAGCCGGTACAGCAGTGCCGGCTCGGGCCGGGCAAGGTCCGGGTTGGGCGCGAGCGTGGGCGCGGGCGCTTTCTGGCCGCGGCGGGGCGGCGGTGGCTCGTCGGCCAGCAGGAGCCCGGCCTGGGCGGCCAGGTCGATGGCCAGCTCGATCTCCGCCGGCGTGGCGCCGGTGTCCTTGGCCAGCTTCTTGACCAGCCGGGCCCCGATCGTGCCGTCCTTGAGCAGCGGCAACGGTTCCGCGGCGGCCAGGTCGAGGATCGCCGACACGCGGTCGAGCAACCGCAGCGCGGCGGCCGACGACGCCGATTCCGCTGCCTCGGCCCCGGTGTGGGTGACGGCGTACTCGGGTTCCACCGGTGTGAACGGCAGCTGGTGGTCCGGGCCGCGCAGCGCGAGCGACACCTCCATCGGCATGGCCACGGTGCCGAAGTAGGTCCCGAACAGGAAGCCGTGGTCGAACGCCCAGCCCGCCGGGGCCACGCCCTCGACCTCGGGAACGCCGTCGGCCATGTCCAGCAGCAGCTTCCGCGTCTCCTCGGGCGCGGTCGCGAACAGCTCGCGGACGCTCTCGCCGTCGCGGAAGAAGCGGAGGAGTTCCGTCTTCTGCGCGCCGACCCCGAGCGCTTGCGCCAGCTTCGCCAGCCGGGCCCGGCCGAGGTCGTCGAGCAGGTTCGCGACGGGCCGGCCGAGGCCTTCGGCGCCGAAGCTGTCGCGCCGCAGCAGTTCCGGCAGTGTGACGCCGTCCTCGTCCCGCCACAGCAGGGCGCGCTCGGCGAGTTCGTCCACAGAGGACTCGACGGTGCCGGCGTCCGTGCCGAGCAGCCGGGCGACTTCCCCGACCGGCACCGGCCGCCGCCCCAGCGCGTAACACAGCTGGACGGCCCGGACGACCTGCACCAGCGGCGTCGGCAAGGCGAGCAGCGCGGAATCGACGGACTCGGCCGTCGCGAGCCGCGCCGCGACGGCCGAGTCCGTCG
>NZ_MUMI01000371.1:5610-6225 GCF_002155975.1 Amycolatopsis kentuckyensis | reverse complement strand
GCGTCAGATGTGTATAAGCGCCAGGTCCTGGCCGGGGGCCTGGCAGGTGGATCCTGGCGGGGCAGGCTTTCAGGCGGCTTCCGAGCCGGACTCGACCGGCTCCGGCGCCCGCCGCAGCACGAAGGCGAGCACCACCGCCAGCCCCAGCGTCGGTGCCACCGCCAGCGCGACCACCGCGCGGAACACCGTGTCTCCCGGCAGGAACAGCAACACCAGCGATGCCGTACCCGTGACCACGGCCCACGTCGCCAGCACCAGCTTCGCCTGCGTGCGAGCCACGAGCACCGCCGTGAGCAGCTGCATCGGCACCAGCAGCACCGATGACCACACCAGTCCCGCCACCGACCAGCCGTCGATGTCGTACCCCGGGCCGCTGACGAACCGGACCGCCCACGGCCCCAGCCACAGCCCCACCAGCGCACCCAAAGCCGCCAGGACCAGCGAAGCCGCCGCGCCGAGGGCCAGCACGCGACGCAACCGGTGGCGTCCCTCCGGAGTCACCGACAGCCGGACGACGAACGGGACCGCCAAGGACTGCACCGGCCCGATCAGCGTCAGCGGCAGCCGGGCGATGACCAGGGCCGCGAACAGCGAACCGACGCGATCGCCGTCGCC
>NZ_MUMI01000371.1:0-5546 GCF_002155975.1 Amycolatopsis kentuckyensis | reverse complement strand
CCCCGCGGCGACCGCGATCGCCAGCGAAACGACGTTGTAGGCCACCGAGACGAACAGAACGCCCAGGATCAGCGCCCGGACCGCCGGCTCGGCGACCACGAGCAGCGAGAACGCCTTCACCTTGTGCTGCCCGATGAGCAACCCGCGCGTGCCGAACTGGCAGGCGAACGCGACGCCGCCGGCCAGCACGATTACCGCCAGGGACCACTCGCCGCGGAACAGCTTGTCGTTGACCGGCGGGATCAGCAGCGCCAGCGAAAACGCGGCCGCGACGACCACGCCGACCGCGACCGCCCGCAGCGCCGGGCGGCCTGCCTTGCCGCCGGCCAGCGCGGCGACCGCCGACTGGCGCGAGAGCTCCTGCTCGAGCGGCGACAGCGTGCTGCCGAGGCCCATCACCAGGCCCCAGAACGTGACGAAGATGGCGTATTCCGTCGGCGGCAGCAGCCGCTGGCAGGCGACCGTGAGCAGGTAGCCGAGGCCGATGGACACGATCAGCGAGCCACCGAGGCTGCCCGCGGTCGTGCGCCCGCTGCGCGCGGCGGCCGGCGTGTCCACTTCGGTGCTCATCGGCGGCGGAGCTGGGCCCGCACGGCCATGGCCAGTCCACGCAGGACACCGGCGCCGAAGCCGCCGGCGAACACCGGCAGCAGCTTGGTGACCGCGCGGGCCTCCGGGCCGGTCGCGCCGCACTTCTTGACGACCTCGCCCGCCGCGACCGCGCCGAGGACACCGGCGGCCAGCGTCGTCTTCGGCTTCTTCGCGGCGAAGACCAGGCCGACGACCCCGGCGGCGAGCGCGCCGAACAGGGCGTTGCGGGCCGGGCCGGGCGAGGCGATGTAGGAGTCCACGTAGGTCGTGCCGCGGAAGTAGGCCTGCTGCGTGAACTTCTTGAACGAGTCGCGCCCGTTGTAGGTCGCCGACAGCTCCGGGGCCAGCCAGATCCGCTCGCGCTCGGCGATCCAGCGCAGCATGCGGGTGTCGTCGCTGGCGAAGCGGAGGTCGTCGAACAGCGACGCGAACGCCGTCACCGAGCCTTCGAGGAGGCCGCGGCGGGCGCAGAAGAACGTCGTGCCCTTCGGGTAGACGTCGAACTCGTCGATGCCGTACGACATCAGCCGCGGGTTCGCGCAGTACTTGCGCCAGGGCACCTTGACCAGGCCGGCCATGAACCCGGCGTACGGGTTGTGCTCGGACGCGACGTTGATGTGACCGTTCCAGACCGCGCGCTCGGGGTGCTCCACGAGCTGGTCGCGCAGGAACGTCAGGGTGTGCTCGTCGACGATGACGCGGCTGTCGAGCAGCGCGACCCACTCGCCGGAGGACTTGGCGATGCCGGCCCGCCGCGCCTCGAACCGGCCGGAGTTGGCCTGGCTCAGCACGGTGATGCCGTGGCGTTCGCGCAGGTCGTCGAGCCGGGACGGGGTGGCGTCCGTGCTGCCGTCGTCGACCACGACGACCTCGATCGGCCAGCTCGCGGCCGACGCCGAAGCGAGCAGCGCGCCGACACTGCGTTCGATCCAGTCCTGCTCGTTGTAGACCGGGATCACGACGCTGAGCGAGGGGAGGAGCGGGTTCGCACTCACCGTGCCGAGGCTACCCGGCGGCCCGCGCGCCGGGTCGGCCAGTATCCTTACGCCACCGCACCCGACCGGAAATGGGCTCCTCTGGTGATTTCCTTCATTCTCGGCACCACCGCGGAACTGATCAAGATCGCGCCCGTCTACCACGGGATCCGCGAGCGCGGGATGCGGCCGAAGATCTGGTTCACCGCCCAGCACGTCGACGAGGTCGCGGACGTCCTGGCGGACCTGAACATGCCGGCGCCGGACGTCTGGCTGGTGCCGGAGGACAAGGCGCACAACCTCGAGTCGCCGGCCCAGGTCCCGGGCTGGGCCGCGCAGGTGCTGCGGACGGCGTGGAGCCGCCGCCACGAGCTGCGCGCCGCGCTGACCGAGGACGGCCGTCCCCCGCTGGTGCTGGTGCACGGCGACACGTTCACCACGCCGTACGGCTCGCTGATCGGCAAGCGGATCCTGAAGTCCCGCGTCGGGCACGTCGAGGCGGGCGCGCGGTCGGGCAGCATCCTCTCGCCGCTGCCGGAAGAGCTGAACCGCAAGATCGCGGCGAAGATCGTCGACATCCACTTCGCGCCGAGCATCCGCGAGGTCAACAACCTGCGCCACGCCCGCGGCGTGGTCGTCGACACCGAGGCGAACACCGCGATCGACGCGATGCGCCTCGCCATCAACCAACCGCTCGACGTGCCGAACCTGCCGGAGAAGTTCGGCCTGGCCACGCTGCACCGCTTCGAGCTGGTCTCGCGCCCGGACAAGTACCGCGAGGCCCTCGAAATCCTGCGCGAGCAGAGCCGCAAGATGCCGATCCTGTACATGGCGGGCGCGCCGGAGCGCGAAAAGATCCGCGCGCTGGGCATCGGGAACATCTTCGACGACCAGTTCATCGTCCAGCCGAAGATGCGGTACCTGAAGTTCCTGCCGCTGGTGGCGCGCGCCGAGTACGTCGTCACCGATTCGGGTGGTCTTTCGGCGGAGTGCTACTACCTCGGCCTGCCGTGCGCGGTGCACCGCGAGCGCACGGAGACGCCGCAGCACCTCGGCGAGACGGTCGTGCTGACCGAGATGCGCGGCGACAAGCTGCAGAACTTCCTCGACACGTACCAGAACCGCCGCGGCGAGTCCTGGATGGACAAGTACCACCCGTCCGAGATCGTCGTCGACACGCTGGCGCAGCTCGGCTACTGCTGAGTCCTCCGTCCGGGTGACCACCGGTTTTTCCGGCGCTCCCCCGGGCAAAGTGTCGCCATGATCCACATCGGACTGGCGGCCGCGCTGGTGGTGGTCCCGCCCATCGACCAGGGCGCTGTTCGCGACGCCGCGCTGACGTCGGGCTTCCAGGAGGCGTACGTCGGCGCGACGGCCCCGATCGCCCGCGCGATCCACGCGGCCTACGACGTGCCGGCGTCGGTGACCGTGGCGCAGGCGATCCTGGAGTCGAACTGGGGCCGCAGCAAGCTGTCCACGGCCGAGCTGAACCACTTCGGCTTCAAGTGCGTGACGCCGACGAGCCCGGGCCCGATCGCCCTGCGCTGCGCCCGCTACCCGACGACGGAGTGCGTTCCGGCGCCGTGCCACCCGGTGGACGCGTATTTCCGCTCGTACGCGTCGGTCGACGACTCGTTCCGCGACTACGGCCGGCTGCTGACGACTTCGCCGAACTACGCGGCGGCGCTGCCGGTGCGGACGGATCCGGACGCGTTCATCCGGGCGGTGGCGCGTAAGTACGCCACCGACCCGGAGTACGCGAACAAGGTGATCAGGCTGATGGACCTGTACGACCTCCGCCGCTTCGACGTCCCTTAGAGCACCCGGCGACCCGACAGCGCGCGGCCCAGCGTCAGCTCGTCCGCGAACTCCAGGTCACCGCCCATCGGGAGGCCCGACGCCAGCCGCGTCACGCTCAGCCCCGGGAAGTCGCGCAGCATGCGCACCAGGTACGTCGCCGTCGCCTCGCCCTCCGTGTTGGGGTCGGTGGCGATGATGATCTCCTTGATGTCCGCCTCGCCGATGCGCTTGAGCAGCTCGCGCATCCGCAGCTGTTCCGGGCCGATGCCCGACAGCGGGTCGAGCGCGCCGCCCAGGACGTGGTAGCGGCCCTTGAACTCGCGCGTGCGCTCGACCGCCAGGACGTCCTTCGGCTCCTCGACCACGCAGATGACCGTGAGGTCGCGGCGCTCGTCGCGGCAGATGCGGCACTTCGGGTGCTCGGAGACGTTGCCGCAGATCTCGCAGAACTGCACGCCCTCCTTGACCTTGCCGAGCACGTCCTGCAGCCGCGAGATGTCCGCCGGGTCCGCGGCCAACAGGTGGAACGCGATCCGCTGGGCGCTCTTCGGCCCGACCCCGGGCAGCCGCCCGAGCTCGTCGATCAGGTCCTGGACGACACCTTCGTACAAGTTCGTCAGCCGCCGAAGCCGAGGCTGCCGAGATCCGGCATGCCGCCACCGCCGCCGAGCCCGCCGGCCAGCGGGCCGAGCTTCTGCTCGGTGAGCTTCTGGGCGCTCGCCGACGCGTCGCGGACCGCCGCGACGATCAGGTCGGACAGCGTCTCGACGTCGTCCGGGTCGACCACCTTGGGGTCGATCTGCAGGCTCTTCAGCTGGCTGTCACCGGAGACGGTCGCGGTGACCAGTCCGCCGCCGGCGGTGCCGGTGACCTCGGTGTTGGCCAGCTCTTCCTGGGCTTCGACGAGCTTCTGCTGCATCTGCTGCGCCTGCTGCATCAGCTGGGAAAGGTCGAAGCCGCCGCCGGGTTGGGCCATGATCGCACTCGGTCCTCTCTGCACGCCTGTGTCCCCACCAGGGTAGTCGCGCCACGCGAGGTGCCGGGCTGTGGCACCGTGGTCGCCGTGCGACGCGCGACTGCTCCCCTGCTGCTGGCCGGTGCCCTCCTGCTCACCGGCTGCTCCGACGACGCTCCGGCGGCTGCGCCTCCACCCGCCCCGGTGATCACCACCGCCTCTCCCGCACCGACGCCTTCGCCATCACCCACGCCCACCTCTTCGCCGTCGTCGTCTTCATCGGCCGCGCCGTCGCCGTCGCCGGCCGGGAAGGTGGTCGTGCTGGACCCCGGGCACAACGGCGGGAACGGCGCCCACCCGGCGGAGATCAACCGGCAGGTGCCGGCCGGGCGCGGGCAGACCAAGCCGTGCAACACGACCGGCACCGCGACCAACGCGGGTTACCCGGAGCACGCGTTCACCTTCGACGTCGCCCAACAGGTCGGGAAAGCGTTGGCGGACAAGGGGATTCGGGTCGTCTACACGCGACAGAACGACACCGGGGTCGGCCCCTGCGTCGACCGCCGCGCGGCGATCGGCAACGAGGCCGGCGCGGACGCGGTCGTCTCCATCCACGCCGACGGCTCGGAAGCGGCGGGGGCGAACGGCTTCCACGTGGCGTACTCGTCACCGCCGCTGAACGCGGCGCAGGGAGAGCCGTCGACGCGCCTGGCGCAAACGCTGCGCGACACGATGCGGACGAGCGGCTTCAGCGCGGCGAACTACATCGGCACGAACGGCCTGTCGGCCCGGGCGGACCTGGCCGGCCTCAACCTCTCGACCCGCCCGGCAGCCCTGGTGGAGTGCGGCAACATGCGCAACACCACGGAGGCGGCCCGCATGACGAGCCCGGAGGGCCGCCGGCAGTACGCCGCGGCCATCGCGGCGGCGATCGAGGCCTACCTGGCTTCCTGACCCCACCGTGTCGTCCCGTCAATCACGAGATCGGTGCCCAATCACGCGAGATCCGGCCCCAATCACGCGAGATCCGGCCCCAATCACGCGAGACCCGGCCCCAATCACGCGAGATCCGGCTTCGAGCACGCGAGATGCCGTGCGCGAACGGTCGGCACGCGTGATTCGGGGGTCGACACGCGTGATCCGGGGGTCGACACGACGCGGGTTCAGTCGAGGGGGCGGGCGCCGAGGTGCTCGGAGAGGAGCTTGCGGGCCAGCTCGTCCGGGTC
>NZ_MUMI01000370.1 GCF_002155975.1 Amycolatopsis kentuckyensis | reverse complement strand
GCCGCCGAGCGGGATCGTCACCGTGTTGCCGGTCGCGGGGCTGAAGCTGTAGGTCTGCGCCGCGGACAGCGTGGTGAACGTGGCGCCGCTCTGCTCCCGGCCTTCGACGGCGATCGTCTGGGTCCGCGGGCCCCAGGCGGGGTCGGGGTTGAGCTTGACCACGACCTGGTTCAGGTCGGCGTTCGCGCCGAGTGCGACGGTCAGCAGGTTGGGGTAGGTCCCGCCACCGCCCTCCCAGTAGGTGGCCACGGAGTCGTCGTTGGCGTTGGCCGCCACGTACGTCCACTCGGTCGAGGACGCCGTGATCGGCTTGCCCGGCGCCAGGTTCGTCCCGGCTCGGGTGCCGGTGCGGGTCACGGTGTTGCTGCTGCCCGACTGGTTGCCCGCGGCGTCCTTCGCCCGGACGAAGTACGAAACCGTCGCGGAGTCGGGCTGGTTGTCGGTGTAGGTCAGGACGTTCCCGGCGACGCTGCCGCGGAGCTGGTTGTTCGCGTAGACGTCGTACCCGGCGACACCGGTGTTGTCGGTGGAGGCCGACCAGGTCAACCGGATCTGGCCGCTCGCGGGCTGGGTGTAGGCGAGGGTGCCGGGCGCGGACGGCGGCTGCGTGTCACCGCCGGCCGGGCCGTGCACCTCGAACTCCGCCAGCTGGGCGGCGGGCCAGCCGGTGTTCGCGGTGACGTTCAGCCGGACGTACCGGGTGTTCGCGGTCAGGTTCACGGTGACGGTGTTGGCCGTCGCGGGGTCGAACCGGTAGCCCGCGGCCGGGACCAGGTCGCGGAAACCCGCGCCGTCCTCGCTGCCCTGCACGCTGAAGGTTTCGGTGCGGGCCTCCCAGTTCCCGGGCAGCTTGAGCACCAGCTGGGCGACGTTCGTGGCGGCGCCGAGGTCGGCCTGGACCCACTGCGGGAACTGGTTGTTCGCGCTTTCCCAGTAGGAGGCCTGGTTCCCGTCGCCGACGTTCGACACGGGATAGCCGGCGAGCTGGCTGCCGGCGGTGTAGGTCGCGGAAGCGGCTTGGACGGCGGCCGGGGCGGCGTTCGCCGGGGCGGCGCTCGCCGGGGCGGCGGGCGTGGCGAGGAGCAGGGACAAGGCGGCGAAGGCGGCCGCGGGTGACAACACTCGCTTCGTTCTCATGCGGTTCCTCTGATCCGGGGAGGAGGGAGACGACTCGGAGCGAAACCGAAATCTTCCTGACAGCTGCCGCGATCTGCCGGTCATCTGTCAGGTTCTTGCGCTGATTCGTTCAAGAGTTACAGTGACGGCGGCCACAAGTCAACGGCCGGACACGGAAAAGGCCTCCTCGCGGGGGATGCGAGGAGGCCCGATTCCGGGAGCGGGGATCAGTGCACGGCGCCGAGGCGGATCGCGTGGGTGCCCGGAGCGTTCACCGGGCCGCCGCAGTGGGCACAGACGATGGCCGGCTCGAGGACCTCGCCGCAGGCATGCCGCCAGAGAGTGGGCGGTTCGCCCTGGTGGACGTACTTGTCACCCCAGGCCATCAGGCCGAGCAGCACCGGCTGCAGGGCGCGGCCGGCTTCGGTCGGGTGGTACTCGTGGCGGGGCGGGTGGGCTTCGTACTGGCGCTTCTCGAGCACGCCCGCGTCGACGAGCTTGCGCAGCCGCGCGGCCAGGATGTCCCGGCTGGCCCCGGTGTTCTCGGCGATCTGGTTGAACCGCCGTTCCCCCAGCATGATCTCGCGCAGCGCCAGGAGGCTCCACCGTTCGCCGACGACCTCCAGTGCCTCGGCGACCGAGCATTCGCGACCACGCCGGACCATGCCACCTCCATCGGGTTGAAAATCCAACCTAGCACGTCAACCGCGTGTGACATGGCGAACAGCTGAGTTGTGGATTCCAACTGACCCGGCGTATACCGAAGGCATCCCCGATCTGCGAGGAGGCAGACGCCATGACGGACGCGGTGATCGTCGACGCGGTACGAACCCCGATCGGCAAGGGCAAGCCGAACGGAACCCTGTCCGGGGTGCACCCGGTGGACCTGCACGCCCACGCCCTGCGGTCACTGGTCGAGCGAACCGGCCTCGACCCGGCCCGGATCGACGACGTGATCAGCGGAGCGGTCGGCCAGATCGGCGAGCAGAGCATGAACACCGCCCGCTGGGCGGCGCTCGCCGCCGGCTTCCCGGAGTCGGTGCCCGCGGTGACGGTCGACCGCCAGTGCGGCAGCAGCCAGCAGGCGATCCACTTCGCGGCCCAGGGCGTCATCGCCGGCGCGTACGACGTGGCGATCGCCTCCGGCGTCGAGTCGATGAGCAGGGTGCCGATGGGCAGCCAGACGGCCGGGCGAGACCCGTTCGGCCCGCAGGTCGCCGAGCGCTACCCGGACGGGCTGGTACCGCAGGGCATCAGCGCGGAGCTCATCGCGGCAAAGTGGGGTTTCACCCGGGCACAGCTGGACGAGTTCTCCGCGGAAAGCCACCAGCGTGCGGCCAGGGCGTGGACGGACGGCAGGTTCGCGGCCGAAGTGGCCCCCCTGAAGGCACCCGGCCCCGACGGCACACTGCGCGAGGTGACGACCGACGAGACGGTCCGCCCCGGAACAACACCGGAGATCCTCGCCGGCCTGAAGCCGGCCTTCCGCGCGGACATCTGGGAGCAGCGCTTCCCGGACATCGGCTGGCACATCACCGCGGGCAACTCCTCCCCGATCAACGACGGCGCGGCAGCCCTGCTGATCACCAGCAGCGAGAAGGCGGCGGCACTGGGCCTGAAGCCGAGGGCCCGCATCCACAGCTTCGCGGTCGCCGGCGACGACCCACTCCTGATGCTGACCGGCATCATCCCGGCCACCCGCAAGGTCCTGGCCAAGGCGGGCCTGGAGGTATCGGACATCGACGCGTTCGAGGTCAACGAGGCATTCGCGAGCGTCGTACTGGCCTGGCAGCACGAAACCGGAGCGGACCGGGCCAAGGTCAACGTCAACGGAGGCGCAATCGCCCTGGGCCACCCCCTCGGAGGCAGCGGAGCAAGGCTGGCCACAACGCTGCTGTCGGTCCTGGAGCAGACGGGCGGCCGCTACGGCCTGCAGACGATGTGCGAGGCAGGTGGCCTGGCCAACGCAACGATCATCGAACGCCTGGACTGACGCACCCCAACTCAGGCCCCGCAACCCAGGCCCCCCGCAACCCCGATCCGAAGCCAGAACACGGCCGGCGGTACCGGGTCAAGGCACGCTTTCCCGCCTTGACCCGGTACCGCCGGCCGTAGTCACAATCAGGCTTCGGGGTTGCGAAAAGAGGACAGCAGGAAAGAAACATCACCCAGGATCAGGCGGCTCCTCGACACCATCCCGATCAGCCCACTCCAGCAACGGCTCAAGAGAGAACACCGCATCATCGATTCCGGCATGAAGATCACCCACCTCGGCGAACCGCGCCGGAACCGTGGCAATGGTGAAGTCCCCCGGCTCGGCGTCATCGATCTCCGCCCACCGGATCGGCGTCGAGACAGTCCCTTCAGGATTCCCGCGCACCGAGTAGGCACTGGCAATCGTGTGATCGCGCGCGTTCTGGTTGTAGTCGACGAAGAGCAGGCGCGGATCCCGGTCCTTCCGCCACCAGGTGGTGGTGACGTCGTCCGGAGCCCGCCGTTCGACCTCGTGGGCGAAGGCCAGCGCGGCCCGGCGGACGTCGGCGAAACCCCAGCGCGGTTCGATCCGGACGTAGATGTGCAGCCCACGCCCACCGGAGGTCTTGGGCCACCCGACCGCGCCGAGCTCGTCGAGGATCTCGTGGGCGACGTGCGCGACCCGGCGCACCCGGTCGTAGCCGCAGTCGGGCATCGGATCGAGGTCGATCCGCCACTCGTCGGGCTTTTCGGTGTCGGCCCGGCGCGAGTTCCACGGATGGAACTCCACAGTGGACATCTGCACGGCCCAGGCCACGTGCGCGAGCTCGGTGACGCACAGTTCGTCGGCGTGCCGGTTGTACCGCGGGAACGTGACCCGGACCGTCTCCAGCCACGGTGGCGCACCGTTCGGCACCCGCTTCTGGTGCACCTTCTCCCCCGCCACGCCGGACGGGAAGCGGTGCAGCATGCAGGGGCGCTCGCGCAGGGCGTTGACGATGCCGTCGCCCACCGAGAGGTAGTAGTTGACCAGGTCGAGCTTCGTCTCGCCGCGGGCCGGGAAGTAGACCCGGTCCGGGTTGGAGATCCGCACGGTGTGCGGGCCGACCTCCAGCTCCACAGCCTTGTCCGCCATGGCGCAGACGCTACTCGCTACGGTGGCCGGGTGAGCCTTCCGACAGACGGTCACGTCCACACCGAATGGTCCTGGGACACGGTCACGGGTTCGATGATCGGCTCGTGCGAGCGGGCGATCGAGCTGGGGCTGCCGTCGGTGGCGTTCACCGAGCACGCGGACCTGACACCGTGGCTGATGCCGGAACCGGTCCGGCCGCTGCTGCCGGACCACTTCCGGGTGCGGCTGCGGCCGGACGGCGTCCTGGAGCCGCCGGAGCTGGACGTCGAGGGATACCTGGCGTGCGTCGAGGAGTGCCGCGCGCGGTTCCCGGAGCTGCGCATCCTGTCGGGCGTGGAGCTGAGCGAGCCGCACTGGCACCGCCCGCGCGCCGACACGCTCCTGGCGGCCCACGACTTCGACCGGGTGCTCGGCTCGGTGCATTCCCTGCCGGACGGCGAGCACCACCACGAGCTGACGGTGGTGTCGGACCGGCCGCCGGGCGAGCTGCTGCGGGCCTACCTCGGTGAGGTGCTGGGCCTGGTCGAGTCGACGGCGGACTTCGCGGTGCTGGCCCACATCGACTACGCACTGCGGTCCTGGCCCGGCGAGGGCCCGCCGTTCGTGGCGGCGGACTTCGAGGAGGAGTTCCGGACGGTGCTGCGCGCGTTGAAGGCGAGCGGGCGGGCGCTGGAGGTGAACACGAAGGTGCCGTTGCCGGGCGAGGTGGTCCGGTGGTGGTTCCAGGTGGGCGGCGACGCGGTGACGTTCGGCAGCGACGCCCACGAGCCGGGTCTGGTCGGGCACGGCTTCCCGGAGGCGGCGGCCTTGGTGGAGTCGTGCGGCTTCCGGCGAGGCCGCACCCCGCACGACTTCTGGCGCCGCTGACCCGCGCGTCAGGCGAGGGCGTGACGCCCGTAGGCGCGTGACTCCGCGCTCTGGTCCATCAGCCGGGCCGCGACCCGCCCGATCGCCGCGTCCAGTTCGGCCCGGCTGCCGGGGCCCCAGTCGCCGAGGCGGTCGGCCAGCCAGTCGTGCCAGGCCCGGACCACCTTCCCGAACTCCTCGTGGCCGGCCGGGGTCAGCTCCCAGCCGTCCCGGGTGTACCGCAGGTGGCCGGTCAGCTCCAGGCGGTTGAACGCCGGCTCCAGCACCTGCGCGGGCACGCCGAAGTGCTCGCCGATCGCCCGCAGCGTGGCCGGCGACCCGCGGCGTTCGCGCAGGTGGACCTGCAGCAGGCACCAGATGCCGCCCTCGTCGAGGTCTCCCCCGGCTCGCTCGACGATCGCCGGCGCCACCTGGCGGCGCTCCCGGAAGAACAGCGTCGCGACCGCGCGTTCCAGCTCGCGGTCGTCCGTGCGGGATTCCGGCATCGCGAAGCCGTCGCCCAGGTCCGGCGCGGCCGCGCGGGCCGTGTCGCGCAGCGGAACCTCCTTCAGGAAGAACGCCAGCGCGAACGCCACCAAGCCGACCGGAGCCGCCGCGAGGAACACCACGTGCAGCGAGTCGCTGTACGCGCGGATCACCGGCGCCGACACCGACTCCGGCAGGGCGTGCAACGCCGTGGGTACCTGCAGCGCCCGCGGGTCCACCCCCGGCGGCACCGGGAGCGCGGCCAGCTTGGGCGTCAGCTGGTTCGCGTACACCGTGCCGAAGATCGCCGCGCCGAACGAGCTGCCGATCGACCTGAGGAACGTCACGCCCGAGGTGGCGACGCCGAGGTCGGCGTAGTCCACCGTGTTCTGCACCGCGATGGTCAGCACCTGCATCCCGAGCCCGATGCCGAGCCCCAGCACGGCCATGTACGCCGACGCCTCCCAGAACCCCGTGCCGGTGTCCAGCCGCGAAAGCAGGTACAGCCCGATCGTCATGCCCGCCGCCCCGGCCAGCGGGAAGATCTTGTACCGCCCGGTGCGGCTCACCGCGTTGCCCGCGGCGATCGACGCGACGAGCAGCGCCAGCACCATCGGCAGCAGCCGGACCCCGGACGTCGTCGCGGACGTGCCCTGGACGTACTGCATGTACGTCGGCAGGTAGGACAGCGCGCCGAGCATCGCGAAGCCGACGACGAAGCTCATGATCCCGCCGACGGTGAACACCGGGTTGCGGAACAGCCGCATCGGCAACATCGGTTCTGTCGCGCGCAGCTCGACAACGACGAACGCGGCCAGCAGCGCCACCGAGCCGATCACCATCCCGATGATCACCGGCGAACCCCACGCGTACTGCGTGCCGCCCCAGCTCGTCACCAGGGTCAGGCCGGTCGCGGCGAGGCCGATGAGCAGGATGCCGAGGTAGTCGATGACCGGTTTGACCACCGCACGCGCGTTCGGCATCGCCGAGGACGCCACCACCAGCACCACGACGACGAGCGGGATGTTCACGTAGAACGCCCACCGCCACGACAGGTGGTCGACGAAGAAGCCGCCGAGCATCGGGCCGGCCACGGTCACCACGCCGAACACCGAGCCGAGCACGCCCTGGTACTTGCCGCGCTCGCGCAGCGGGACGACGTCGGCGATCAGCGCGGTCGAAGTGACCATCAGCCCGCCGCCGCCGAGACCCTGCACCGCGCGCCAGACGATCAGCCACACCATGCTGTCGGCGAACCCGGCGCAGAACGAGCCGATGCCGAACACGATCACCGACAGCTGGAACATCAGCTTGCGGCCGAACAGGTCGCCGAGCTTGCCGACGACCACAGTCATGATCGTCTCCGCCAGCAGGTAGGACGTCACCACCCAGGACAGGTGCCCGGCGCCGCCGAGGTCGCCGACGATGGTGGGCAGCGCCGTCCCGACGATGGTCTGGTCCAGCGCCGCCAGCAGCATCCCGAGCAGCACGGCGCCGAACACGGCGTTGACCCGGCCGCGGCTCAGCGCCGGCGGCGCCGCGGCGTCGGGGGTGACCTCCGCGGTGGCCGTCATCTCTCCAAGCTAGTAGCCGGCGTCCACTGTGGATAGCCACCCGTTCCGGTGGTCCGGGCCGCTCACAGGGTCCAGCGGTCCCGCGGCGGCGATTCGAGGACGAGCTCGTCGCCGACGGCGGCGGCGATCTCCTCCACCGTCCAGGTTTCCCGGTGCAGGACCGGCCGGATGATCGCGGGCTGGCGGACGGCGTTCCTCCTGCTGGGTGTCCTGAGCCTCGGAACGGCCGCCGCCCTCGTGCTCCTCGCGCCGCCGTTGCCGCCCGGAGAAGCCACCCGGCCGAGCGTGCTGAGCGGACTCCTGCGACGGCGCGGCGTCCGAAGTGGACTCCTGGTGACGTTCCTCGTGGTCCTCGCCCACTTCGGCACCTACACCTACGTCACGCCGCTGCTGCGGGACGTCGTCCGGCCGGAGGTGCTCAGCGCCTACCTGCTGGCCTACGGCGTGGCCGGGATCGCGGGCACCTTCCTGGCCGGACGGCACCGGACGGGCTTCGCGCTCGCGGCCGCGCTGATCGCGGCGGCGGTCTTCGCCCTGCCGCACACCGGGCCGGTCGGCGCGCTCGTGACCCTCGTGGCGTGGGGTGTGGCCTATGGCGCGGTGCCGGTCTACTCCCAGCTGTGGTTCGCCCGTGAAGCGCCGGAGGCGCCCGAGGCGGCCACCGTGCTGTTCACCGCGTCCTTCCAGGCCACCATCTCCGCCGGCGCGCTGGCCGGTGGCTTCGTGGTCGACGCCGTGTCGGTCCCGGCCGTCATGACCTGCGGGGGAGTGGCCGCCCTGCTCGCCGCGGCGGTGATTCACCGCACCCGTCGCCCGGCGGCGGACCGGGCGTTCCGGTGAACGGAACGGCTGACTGTCGTCGGCCGTGGCCGCGGTGCGACGGTCGGGACATGGCTCCCGTGATGGCGGCGATCGTCGGCCCCGGCAACATCGGCACCGATTTGCTGGCGAAGCTGCGACGCAGTGAAGTGATCGAAGTCGGGTACGTGGTCGGCGTGGTCGAGTCGGACGGTCTCGAGCGCGCCCGCGCGCAGGGGGTCGCGGCGTCGGCCGAAGGCGTCGACTGGCTGCTGCGCCAGGATCCCCTGCCGGACCTGGTGTTCGAGGCGACGTCGGCGAAGGCGCACGCCGCGAACGCCCCGCGGTACGAGGAAGCCGGCCTCCAGGCGATCGACCTGACCCCGGCGCACCTCGGCCCGATGGTGTGCCCGCCGGTGAACCTCGGCGCGCACCTCGACGCGCCGAACGTCTCGATGATCACCTGCGGCGGCCAGGCCACGATCCCCATGGTGCACGCCGTTTCCCGGGTTGCCACGGTCCCGTACGCCGAGATCGTCGCGTCGGTCGCTTCGCGCGGCGCAGGGCCGGGGACGCGGGCGAACATCGACGAGTTCACGCGCACGACGTCGCAGGCGGTGGCCGAGATCGGCGGCGCCGGGCGCGGCAAGGCGATCATCATCCTCAACCCGGTCGAGCCGCCGATGATCATGCGCGACACCGTGTTCTGCGCGATCCCCGCCGACGCCGACCGCGACGCGATCACCGCGTCGATCCACGAGATGGCCGAGGAGGTCCGCAAGTACGTGCCCGGGTACACGCTGCGGGCGGATCCGCAGTTCGACGACGCGCGCGAAGACTGGGACGGCAACGCCCGGGTCGGCATCTTCCTCGAGGTCCGCGGCAACGGCGACTACCTGCCCGAGTACGCCGGGAATCTGGACATCATGACCGCCGCGGCCGCCCGGGTGGGCGAGCTGATGGCGCGCGCGAAGCAGGAGGTGCCGGCATGAGTGAGCTTGCGAACGAATCGAGTGTCACCGGTCGTCCGGAACTGAAGCACGACGTCCGGATCGTCGACACGACGCTGCGCGACGGCAGCCACGCGATGGCCCACCGGTTCACCGAGCAGCAGGTGCGCGACACCGTGCGCGCGCTCGACCGCGCGGGCGTCGAGGTGATCGAGGTGACCCACGGCGACGGCCTCGGCGGCTCGTCGTTCACCTACGGCTTTTCCGCCGTCGACGAACTCGAGCTGATCGCCGCGGCGCGCGAAGAAGCGAAGCAGGCGAAGATCGCGGTGCTGCTCGTGCCGGGGATCGGCACGGCCGAAGACCTGCAGCGCGCCTTCGGCGCGGGCGCGGAGATGGTCCGGGTGGCGACGCACTGCACCGAAGCCGACGTCTCGCCGCAGCACTTCGGCCTGGCGCGCGAACTCGGGATGGAGACGGCCGGGTTCCTGATGATGGCGCACCGGACGCCGCCGGAAGACCTGGCGAAGCAGGCCCGGATCATGGTGGACGCGGGCTGCCAGGCGGCGTACGTGACGGACTCGGCGGGCGCGTTGCTGATGCACGAGGCCCGCGCCCGCTTCGAAGCGCTGGTCGCCGAGGTCGGCGACACGGCGTGGGTCGGCTACCACGGGCACCAGAACCTCTCGCTCGGTGTCGCGAACTCGGTGCTGGCGTACGAGGCGGGCGTCCGGTACATCGACGGCTCGCTGTGCGCGCTCGGCGCGGGCGCGGGCAACTCGCCGACCGAGGTCCTGGCGGCGGTGTTCGACCGCCTGGAGATCGACACGGGCCTCGACGTCGGTGGCCTGCTCGACGCGGCCGAGGAGGTCGTGCGCCCGTACCTGCACCGCTGGCCGAAGATGGACCGGAACGCGATCGTCCAGGGCTGGGCCGGGGTCTACTCGAGCTTCCTGCTGCACGCGGAGCGCGCGGCGGAGCGCTACGGCGTCCCGGCGCAGGCGATCCTGCGCCGGTGCGGCGAGCTCGCGCTGGTGGGCGGCCAGGAGGACATGATCATCGACGTCGCGGTGCAACTGGCGGCGGAGGGGTAGGCAACCGGAGAGCGGCTCCGGGCGTAAGAGGGCCATGGAACGAATCCGGCGCGCGCTCGCGGTGGTACTGGGAGCGGCCTGCCTCGCCGCCTGCTCGAGCCCGATCACCTCCGCGCTCCCGTTGCTCACCGCGGCGAAACCGGTCACTTCGGCCCCGCCTCCACCGTCGGCGGCGACCACGAAGCCGGCGCCGTTCACCCCGCCGGCGTCGCCGGTGAAGGTCACGGCGGCGTGCCCGTTCCTCGGCACGGCGGAACTGCAGGAGCTCTTGGGGACCAGCGAAGACCTCCTGGCGACCGAGCAGCCGCCCGACGAGACGTACGTGCCGGACACCGAGTTCCAGTGCCGCTACGAGGGCAAGTACGTACACCCCTGGCTGCTGGACCTGTGGATCATCTCGGCGACCGGCTCCTACCCGCCCGCAAAGGCGCTGGAGAACTCCAAAAAGGACTGCGCCGGTCCGGTGACGGCGGTACCGGGCGCCGGCGAGGGAGCGTATTTCTGCGATCTCGCCGGCTCCGGCGACGCGGAGATGATCATCACGGGGAAGCGCATCCACGGCCAGAACCGGCTGGCGATCGCGTACGTGGTCAAGCACCGCAAGGAGGTTTACAGCCGCCTCGCCGTGCTGCTCGGCACGCGGATCTAGGTGCGCGCGAACCGGTCCAGCGCGGCGAGCTTCCACCCGCGTTTGACGTCACTGGCGCGGTGCCCGGACCGGTCGTCGACCAGCAGTTCAGCGCCGGGCCACGCTTCGGCCAGCTCCCACGCCGTCGTCACCGGGCAGCTGAGGTCGAGCCGGCCGTGGATCAGCACGCCCGGGATGCCCGCCAGGCGCCCGGCATCGCGGATCACCGCGCCCTCCTCGAGCCAGCCGGCGTGCGCGTAGTAGTGCGTGGTGAGCCGGACGAACGCCAGCAGCGCGTCGTCCGGCCGTCCGCTGTGGACTCCTCCGGCAGCGCCCGGTTCGAGGGACAGCACCGTTTCTTCCCAGGCGTTCCACGCGAGGGCGGCGCTGTCCCGGCGCTCCGGGTCCGCCAGCAGGCGGGCATAGGCGGCCACGACGTCGTCGTCACCGGCGAAGTCGCGGAAACGTTGCCACGCCTCGGGGAAGAAGCGGCCGGCCCCGCGGTACAGCCAGTCGATCTCCGACCGGCGCGTGGTGCTGATCGCGCTGACCACGACCTCCGTCACCCGGTGCGGGAAGCGTTCGGCGTAGACCAGCGCGAGCGTCGTGCCCCACGAGCCACCCGTCACCAGCCAGCGTTCGATGCCGAGGTGCTCCCGCAGCCGTTCGAGGTCGGCGACGAGGTGGTCCGTGGTGTTGTGCCGCAGCGAAGTCGCGGGGTCGGCGGCGTGCGGCCGGCTCCGGCCGCAGCCGCGCTGGTCCAGCAGCACGACGCGGTAGCGGGCCGGGTCGAACATCCGCCGCATGCCGGGCGCGCAGCCCTGGCCGGGGCCGCCGTGCAGCACGACCGCCGGTTTGCCGTCCGGGTTCCCGCAGGTCTCCCAGTACACCTGGTGCCCGTCGCCGACCTCGAGCAGCCCGTGGTCGTACGGCTCGATGGGCGGGTGGAGTTCGCTCACCCGCCCATCCTGCCCGGCTATCCGGCAGGCTCGCCGAACCACCTGCGCAACGCCGCGTCGAGGCCGGCTGTCGAGCCGTCCTCGCGTGCCCAGGCGATGTGGCCGTCCGGGCGGATCAGCACGCCGGTCAGCGCCGGCTCGCTGTCGCACTTCGCCGACAGCACGTTCACGCGCCCGGTCCAGCCGGCCGCCGTTTCGCGCAAGCCCGGGTGGTCGGCGAGGTCGAGCAGGAGCGCCTTGCCGTCGTGGAGGCGCTCGCCGAGCCGGGTGCCGTCGGCGAAGGCGAAGTCGGGTGCGGCGCGGCCGGTGAGGTCGTGCTCGCCGTCGATCGGGTAGCGGTGCAGGACGCCGGAGAGCTTCTTGGCGAGGTAGGTCGCGCCGTCGCCGGTGAGCAGCAGGTCGGTGACGACCTGGCGCAGCGCCTTCGTCCGCACGTCGCTGCGCATCAGCGCGACCTGCGCCCGGGTCCATTCGAGGACCCACTCGCCGATCGGGTGACGTTCGGTCGTGTAGGTGTCGAGCAGGCCGTCGGGCGCCGAGCCCCGGATGGTCGCGGCGAGCTTCCAGCCGAGGTTGACGGCGTCGCCGATGCCGAGGTTGAGGCCCTGCCCGCCGAAGGGGGAGTGGACGTGCGCCGCGTCCCCGGCCAGCAGCACGCGGCCCTGGCGGTAGGTGGTCGCCTGCCGCGCGTTGTCGGTGAAGCGCGTCGCGCTGAGGACCTTGGTCACGCGGATGTCGGCACCGGAGACCCGCCGGAGGCTGTCTTCCAGCTCCTGCGCGGTGATTGGCGCGTCCCGGTCCACCGGCGGCCCGTCGAACTCGACGGTGAGGAACCGGCCCGGGGTCGGCCCGTGGACGTAGAGCCCGCCGGTGCCGTGCTGCCACCCGGCGGGCAGTGCGTCGGCGCCGGTCAGCTCGGCCATCGCCTGCCGCCCGGTGATGGCCGGATCGGTCCCGGGGAACTCGAACCCGGCCAGCTTCCGCACCCGGCTGCGTCCCCCGTCGCACCCGACGAGCCACCCGGCACGCACGGATTCGCCCGCACCGAGGTGCACGGTGACGCCGCTGTCGTCGGCGTCGAACCCGGTGAGCTCGGTCCCGCGCCGGATCTCGACCCCCAGTTCGGCGGCGCGCCCGGCGAGGATCGCCTCGACGGCCTGCTGCTGGATGACGACCACCCGGGCGGCGGGCCCGACGTCCCGGAAGGCGGGATCGTCGAAGTCGACCCCGCCCGAGGTGACCATGATCCCGGCGAAGTGCCCCACCGGCACGGCCTTGGGCCCGTTCCCGCCGCGGGATTCGAGGAACTTCTGGATCTGCGCGAAGTTCTGCTGCACGACGGCGTCCATGGCGGGCAGCAGCCCCCGCCGGTAGAAGGCTTCGGCGGTGGTCAGGTTGACCGACCCGGCCTTGATCGTCTGGTCCGGCTCGGGCAGCCGTTCGACGACGAGCACGTCCACGCCCGCCAGCCGCAGTTCACAGGCCAGCATCAAGCCGACCGGTCCGCCCCCGGAGATCACCACATCCCTGTTCATGGCTCCGATGATGCCGCGAAACTTTTACCGAGTCAAACTTTGAGCTCGGTCTATACTCTCTGCTCATGGCTGACCCCGGACTGCGCGAGCGGAAGAAGCAGGCCACGCGCCTGCTGATCTCGAACGTGGCGACAGGCCTGTTCATCCAGCGAGGCTTCGAGGAGGTGACGGTGGCGGAGATCGCGGAGGCGGCGGGCGTCTCGAAGATGACGGTGTTCAACTACTTCCCGCGCAAGGAGGACCTGTTCCTGGACCGCCACGCGGACCGCCTGGCCGAGCTGACCGAGGTGGTCCGCTCCCGGCCGGCGGGGGTGTCACCGTGTGAGGCGTTGCGACGTCACCAGCACGGGCTGGTTTCTTCGGGCCACCCCCTGTCGGGAGCGATCGCGGGCGGCCCGGGTTTCTGGTGGGTGCTGACGTCGAGCCCGGCGTTGATGGCGCGGTGGTACGAGCAGGAGCGCGAGATCGCGGAGGCGTTCACCTCGGTGCTGGCCGCGGAGACGGGGGAAGCGTTCCGGTCCCGCATGGTGGCGGGCCTGCTGACGACGGCGATCACGACGGTGTTCGCGCACGCCATGGGCCGCATCGTGGCGGGGGACGACGCGGAAGTGGTCCGGCGGGAGCAGGTGGACGTGATCGACCAGGCTTTCGATCTGGTGGAACGCGGAGTCGGCGACTTCCCTGGACCGCCTCGCGAGCGAAACTGACGTCCGGTCGCCGGAGGTAACCGATCAGCCGGTCTGCTCCGCGTCGAGCGCCGCCAGCCGGCCGGCGAGCTCTTCGGCCGCGGGTGAGCCGAGCTTCCGGTAGAGCTCCAGAGCCGCTCGCCAGTACTCTGCTGCCGCGGACGAGTCGCCGGTGTGCGCGGCGACCTCACCGAGCTGACGCAGGCTGCCCGCCTTTTCGTGGTGACTCCCGGCGCGGTCGCTGAACCCCAGGGCCCGGAGGTACGCGCCATGGGCGGCGCCGGGGTCTCCCCGGCGGAGGTGCGCGAGGCCGAGGCAGATCGCTGCTTGCGCGGCGTCGAGGTCGAGACCGAGTTCGACCGCGATCGACAGGGCGCTCTCCGAGTCGCGCACCGCGTCCTGGACGCGACCCAGTTCCAGCTCGGCCCGGGCCATGCTCCGCAGGGTGATGCCGAAGTTCCGTTTCGCCCGGCCGCGGTAGAACTCCAACGCCCGGGTCAAGTGTGCGAGAGCACCTGCGAAATCTCCGTTCCTGCGGAGGAGCGACGCCAGGTTGGCCAAGGAATTGCTCAGTCCGTGATCGTCGCCGATCTCCTCGAACAGCCGGTGGGCCAGCGTGTAGTGGTCGAAAGCCGCCTTGGCGTCACCCGACTCGAGGGCCGCGCGCCCGAGGTTGTTCAGCGTCCGGGCCTCGGCGCGCCGATCGCCCGTTCGCCTGCACGCGTGCCACGCCAGCGTGTGCGTCTCCAGCCAGCTGTCGACGCGTTTGGTGAGGAAGAAGTAGTCCCGCATCGTGTAGGCGAGGTGGAAGCACCGGACGTCGAATTCCGGGCCGGTCAGGCGGCACATCGCCACCAGGTTCACCAGTTCGGTGTCCAGCCAGCCGAGTGCCGACTGCCGATCTTCGAAGGCCACGTCGAAGGGGGCAGCTCCGGGACAGGGGATTCTCAGCCGGTGCGGCATGAGGACCCGGTTCGCCCGGTCCGCGGTGTGGAGGTAGTGGTCGTAGAGCCGGAGCAAGCCCGCATCGCGCGGCTCGGGATCGTCACGGCGCTCCGCCAGTTCGGCCGCGTAGAGGCGGAGCAGGTCGTGCATTTCGTACCGGTCCGGACCGCGCTCGGTCACCAGGTGCGCCGCCACGAGACCGTCCACTGTGCTTTCCGCCCGCCGGACTGCCTCGTTCGCCAGCGCGGCGATCGCGTGGATGCCGAAGAGCCGGCCGGGGTGGCTTCCGATCGCCCGGAACGCGGCCGCTTCCGGTTCGGTCAATCCGCGGTACGTCCAGGAGAACGCCGTACGGACCGCGGTCTCGGGATCCTCGCTGGTCTCCAGCAGAGCCAATCGTGCGTGTTCGCACGAAAGCTGGTCCGCCAGCCGCCCGAGAGAGCGGTGCGGCCGTGCCACCGCACGTTCGGCGACGATGCGGAGGGCGAGCGGCAACCCGCCGCACTGCTGCGCGATCAACCGTGCACTCGCCGGCTCGCGGGTCACCCGATCGCCGATCGCGAGTTCGAGAAGCCGCACGGCGTCGGCCGACGGCAGCCTGTCGACCTTCACTCTTTCGACCGCGTTGTGGACCGCCAGGCCGGGCAGGGACCGCCGGCCGACGATGACCACCGAGCACGTCGCGACGCCGGGTACCAGCAAGCGGACCTGTTTCGCCGAGTGCACGTTGTCCAGGACGAGCAGCACCCTCTTGTCGCTGAGCAGAGACCTGAAGAACGCGGCCCGCTCGGCGGCCGTCGGAATTTCCTCCGCCCGGTCTCGCCCGAGCGCCCGCAGGAAAGCGGCGAGAACCGCCTCGGGCTCGAGCGGCTTGCCGGGCCCGTGACCCTGGAGGTCGGCGTACAGCTGACCATCGGGGAACTCGCCCGCCGCACGATGGGCCCAGTCGAGCACCAGTGCGGTCTTGCCGACGCCCGCCATCCCGGTCACGAGCACGATGGGTGGTGCATCGGGGGATCGCCGGAGCAGGATTCTGTCCAGCTCCGCAAGTTCCGCACCGCGCCCGGTGAACTGGCCGGTGCCGGCCGGCAGCTGACGCGGGCGCGGCCAGGTCGAGACACGCGCTTCTGCTCCCGGACGGTCCACGGAGTCGTTCACCACGCACCCCCGGGGGTCGCTCGGCGGAGCATCGACGCTCGGTGGCCTCGGGTCTCCGGCTGCTTCGATGCTGCGCGCCCGGCGATTCGCCCGCAAGTGCCGATCGGGCGGAGCAACGCCGCGACGTCGCCGGTCACGTGGGCAGGCGTCCCCCGGCGGAATCCCGGGCCGCGACGATGTACTCGGCCAGCCGCTCGAAGTCGCCGGCTCGTTCGAAGTGTTGCCGCTTGATGCCCCGCACGATCAGCGGAATGGCTTCGTCGTTGCTTTCCTGCTCGTAGAGTTTGAGCACGAGGATCTTCGGGTCACCTTGCCGCTTCACGTCCAGGTGCATGACGGAATCGATCTCGCGGTTCGCCCACGCCGACCCCTTCAGGCTCGCGCTGGCGCAGAGGAGGAGGAAGCGGCACGTCATCAACCCCTTCTCGATGGTTCTCCGCGTCTCGTCGCCCGGGAGCAGTTCGATGTCGTCGTACCAGGACCGGATTCCGTAGTCCGTCCACAAGCGGTCCTTGATTTCCAGGATCACCCGCTTGTCCGAGCTCGAGTGGCACAGGTAGACGTCGTATTCGTATTCGGGCGGCTTTGCCCCGACCATGCCCTCCAGCGCTCGTCGCAACTCGTTGCGCTGATCGAGCGAGAGCTGGTCCACTCCGGTGGCGGCCAGCCACAGCACCATGATCGGTTCGGCCACCCGCCGGTAGGTGGTCGGTGCCTTGGTGAAGAGAGCGGGCAAGTCGACCCAGAGGAGCGGGCACTGCGCCGCGGACAGCACGACGGGAACCGGATCCGTCGTCTTGACACTGCCCGAAACCAGCACGAAAAGGCCGCGCTCCGCGGACTTCCGGCCGATTTTTCCGGTGACCTGATCCACGGCGAGGGTCAGATCGGTGTCCACCGTGACCAGTTCCGTGTAGTTGAGGAGCTGGCGCAACGTGGCTTGCCAGGCCTCCTGCTCACTGAGGCGGGAGGAATTGTGGGCACCGGCCAGGCTCAGCGGCCCCCTGCGGTTGGCTCCGAGCAGGTAGGGAGCGACCTGCGCGGTGTGCTGCAGGACGCGATCGAGGATGAACCGGTCGTACTGGCGCTTGGCGTCCTTGCCCGCTTCCGTGCCGGTGTCGGACAGCTTCTCGTTGACCTCCTCGCTGATGAACGACAGCAGGGCGACGTCGGTCATCGCGACGAGGTCAGCGGTCCGCGTGCGCTTCAGCGCCGCCGCGAGTTCGCCGACGACTTCGCCGGCGCGGTGTGTGTGCTTGGGCTCGGCCGTTCCGCCGAAACCCGAACCTTCGAGGTTGTACACCCCGACCTCGCCGCGCAGGATGACGAACAGCGACTCGCCGGGCTCGCCGACGCGGCAGATCACCTCACCGGGCGCGCGTTCGACCAGGTGGCCGAGCTTCAGCATCTCGGTCAGCTCTTCCGCGCGCAGCCGTTCGAGGAAGCTGCGGTTCTCGAGCGCGTCCGCCTTCAGGATCCGGGACGCACTCTCCAGAGCGCCCGTGACGGCCTCGTCCTTCGCATTGATTTGCGAGATCCTCTTCGCGTAGTAGAGCGCTCCCCAGCCGTCCTGCTGTTTCAGGCAGTTCTTCAGCGACGTGTAGTCGTCGGTCTCGCCCGTCGCCCATTTTGACCTGAGGTTGCCGAGTGACATCAGCCAGAGCAGCTGGCGGATCGAGTTGCGGTCCACCTGGAGGCGTTCGTCGTGGAATTCGACGGCCGAGGCGATCGCGGACGAGGCGAGTCCACGCCGGAAGGTGTCGGAGACGACGACTCCGTCGCCGGTGGCCTGCCGGATCAGCCACCCGGCGAAGTTGATGCCGGCGCCCACCATTTGGGTGCGCCCGTCGGCGCCGAAGAGGGCCGCGACGAAACCGAGGTGGCCGGTTACCCGCAGCGTGACCTGTTCTTCGCGCGCCCAGGTGCACAGCTCATCCATGAGCCGGACGGCGTCCGACTGCCAGTCTTCACCGAGAAAGACCACGTGCCCGCCGTCGCCGCCCGAAGACCAGACCACTTTTCCCGGTTCACGACGTCGTATCGCGTCGCCGACGATCCGGTTGATCGCCGCCACCCGCCGCAGCTGGTTCAGCCCGCTCGCCGACGAATGGCCGAGGATGTCGCACGACACCACGGCAACTTCGTCGAACTTGGGCGACTGCTCCCGATCCACCAGCGCCTCCTCCGCCACATGGCCCTCGAACCACCGCGCGCGAGCCAGGGCGCCCTCGTTTCGTTCGGTCCACACTACTGGCCGAAAGAAGGCGCGTCTGGGAGGTCGCACGACGGGAATGGCGGATGATTGCCTGCGGAAACGGCAACATTAGGATCGCTAATGTTCCGTAAGAAACTTTAGCTGGAGTAACGCCCGGTCCGGTCCTACGGTGACAGCGTGCTCCCTCTCCTCCTGGCCGGGTTCGGAACCGGCCTCTCGCTGATCGTGGCGATCGGCTCCCAGAACGCCTTCCTGCTCCAGCAAGGCCTGCGCGGCGGCGCGGTGACTCCGCTGGTCGTCATCTGTGCCGTCTCGGACCTCGTGCTGATCGGGCTGGGCGTCAGCGGGGTCGGGGCCGTGCTCGAGCAGTGGCCTGCCGCCATCGGGGTGATCGCCGTCGGGGGTGGGCTGTTCCTGCTCGCCTACGGGGCGTTGGCCGCGCGGCGGGCGCTTCGGCCGTCCGTGATGACCGTGGGCGAGGAACGGACGCCGCTGCGGAAAGCCGTGCTCGCCTGTGTCGCCTTCACCTGGCTCAATCCGCATGTCTACCTCGATACCGTGCTGCTCCTCGGGTCGGTGGCCGTGGCGCAGGGGGATGGG
>NZ_MUMI01000037.1 GCF_002155975.1 Amycolatopsis kentuckyensis | reverse complement strand
CCGCACGCTCACAGCGAAACCCCCGCCCCACGGACGATCTTCCGCCCTACCGTCACCCCCATGACCCTTCTCGCCGTACCCGACCTCCAGGCCCCCGCCCCCGGCCAGACCCTCAACGACTCGGTCTACGAACAGCTCCTGCGCGACCGCATCGTCTTCCTCGGCTCCGAAGTCACCGACGACGTCGCCAACCGGATCATCGCCCAGCTGCTCCTGCTCGCCGCCGACGACGCCGCCAAGGACATCACCTTCTACATCAACTCACCCGGCGGCTCCGTCACCGCCGGCATGGCCATCTACGACACCATGCAGCTCGTCAAACCCGACGTCTCCACCTGGGGCCTCGGCTTCGTCGCCTCCATGGGCCAGTTCCTGCTCTCCTCCGGCACCCCCGGCAAGCGCTACCTGCTGCCCAACACCCGCATCGTCATGCACCAGCCCTCGGCCGGCATCGGCGGCGCCGCCACCGACATCGCCATCCAGGCCGAGGTCTTCGGCAAGATGAAACGCCGCATCGCCGAAATCACCGCGAACCAGACGGGCCAGACCGTCGAACGCATCACCGCCGACGCCGACCGCGACCGCTGGTTCGACGCGGACGAAGCCCTGGCCTACGGCTTCGTCGACCACATCGTGGCCGGCAGCTGATCTCCCCGTTCGAGCTTCTTTTGGGCTGGGAAGGTGCCGGGGCGATTTTTAAAAATCGCCCCGGCGTATAGGTCGTTATACACTTATGGGGATCACCGGAGGAGCCGGGTCCTGCGGGTTGTCTCAGACTCCGCCGAGGCCTCGGCGGGCCAGCAGCGGTTCGATCTCCGGGTCGCGGCCGCGGAAGGCGCGGAACGCGTCCATCGGGTCGATGCTGCCGCCCCGGCCGAGCAACGTCCGGCGGAAGTGGTCGCCGTTCTCGCGGGCCAGTCCCCCGTTTTCGCGGAACCACTGGACGGTGTCGGCGTCGAGGACTTCGCTCCAGATGTAGGAGTAGTAGCCGGCGCTGTAGCCGCCGCTGAAGATGTGGGCGAAGTACGTCGTGCGGTAGCGCGGCGGAATCGCGTCGACGGCCACGCCGGCCTTCACGAGGGCTTCCGCCTCGAACCGCTGCACCTCCTCCACCCGGTCGTCGACGCCGAGGCCGTGCCAGGCCTGGTCGAGCAGGGACGCCGCCAGGTACTCGGTGGTGGAGAACCCTTCGCCGTACTGCTGGGCGGCGAGCAGTTTGTCCACCTGCTCCTGCGGCAGCGCCTCCCCCGTCTCGTGGTGCTTCGCGTAGTGGGCCAGGACTTCCGGCCACAGCATCCACATCTCGTTGACCTGGGAGGGGTATTCGACGAAGTCGCGGGGGACGTTGGTGCCGGAGAAGGTCGGGTAGCGGACCGCGGAGACCAGCGCGTGGAGGGCGTGGCCGAACTCGTGGAACGCGGTGACGACCTCGTCGAAGGTGAGCAGCGTCGGCTCCCCCGCCGGCGGCTTGTTCACGTTCAGCACGTTGACCACGACCGTTTTGCGGCCGAGCAGCTCGGACTGGTCGACGAAGGTGTTCATCCAGGCGCCGCCGCGCTTGGCGTCGCGGGCGTACAGGTCGAGCAGGTACAGGCCCAGCGGGGTGCCGTCGGCGTCGAAGACCTCGAAGGTCCGGACCTCCGGGTGGTACTTGGGCAGGTCGTCGCGCTCGGTGAAGGTCAGGCCGTACAGCTTCGTCGCGGCGAAGAAGACGCCGTCGAGGTACACGCGGTCGGCCTCGAAGTACGGGCGCAGCGCCTCGGTGTCGACCTCGAAGCGCTCGCGGCGGACCTGGGCGGCGTAGAACGGCCAGTCCGACGGGGACAGCTTCGCGCCCGGCACGTCGGCTTCCAGCAGCTGCTGGAGTTCGGCGGCTTCGGCGCGGGCGTTCGCGACGGCCGCCGGTGCCAGCCGCTCGAGGAGTCCGGCGGCGGCTTCCGCCGTTTTCGCGGTCTCGTCCGCGATGACGTACGCGGCGTGGTTCGGGTAGCCGAGCAGGGCGGCCCGTTCCGCGCGCAGGCGGACGATCTCGGCGACGATCGTGTTGTTGTCGTTGGCGTTGCCGCGGTTGCCGCGGGCCATCGACGCGGTGTGGATGCGTTCGCGGACCGCCCGGTCGCGCAGGGTCTCCAGCGGCGACGCCTGGCTCGTCGGCAGGCTCAGCGGGAGCACGTACTTGCCGTCTTCGCCGCGCGCGGACGCCGCTTCGGCCGCGGTCGCTATCGCGCCTTCGCCGAAGCCGTCGAGCTCGGCCCGGTCGGTGATGACGACGGCCAGCTCGTTGGTGTCCTTCAGCAGGTTCTGCTGGAACTTCGTCTGCAGGGTGGACAGCTGCTCGTTGAGTTCGCGCAGGCGGGCCTGCTCGGCCTCGCCGAGGCCGGCGCCGGCGCGGCTGAAGTCGGTGTGCCGCCGTTCCAGCAGCCGCAGCGACTCCTCGTCCAGGCCGAGCTCGCCGCGCCGCACGTGGAGGGCGTCGATCCGGGCGAACAGCTGCGGGTTCAGGTGGATGGCGTCGTGGTGGGCGGCCAGCCGCGGCGCGAACTCCGCCTGGATGGCCTGGATCTCGTCGGTGCTGTTGGAGCCGGACAGGTTGTAGAACACGCTCGCCACGCGGCCCAGCAGCTCGCCGGCGCGTTCGAGGGCCACGATGGTGTTCTCGAACGTCGGCTCGGCGTCCTGCGCCGCGATCTGCTCGATCTCCGCCGCGTGCTCGGCCAGCCCGGCCTCGAACGCGGGCCGGTAGTGCTCGTCGGAGATCCGGTCGAAGGGCGGCAGGGCGTAGGGCAGCTCGCTGGGTGCGGCGAACGGATTGTCCGGCGAAATCATCGGGCAGGCTCCTGGTCGGGGACAAACACTCGGTCCCGCCACCCTACGGGGTCGGCCTGGGTCGATGTCAGCGCTTTCCGGAGGTGGCCGGGGTCACCGGCCCGTGGTACCGCCCACCACGGCGTCGCTGCTCGGCGTGGCCTTTTTGCCCCGTTTCGGCTTCGGTTCCGGCGGCACGATGCCGCGCAGGTCGCCGCCGTGGTCGTTGACGCGCATCACGAAGGGCCGGACCTCGGTGTAGCGCACCACCGAGATGGACGCCGGGTCGACGACGATCCGCTGGAAGGCGTCGAGGTGCTGGCCGAGCGCGTCGGCCAGGATGGACTTGATGACGTCGCCGTGGCTGCACAGCAGCCAGACGGCGTGGTCGCCGTGCCCGGCGGCGATCCGCCGGTCGTGGGCGCGGACGGCGGCGACCGACCGGGCCTGCATCGCCGCGAGCCCTTCGCCGCCGGGGAACACCGCGGCCGAGGCGTGCGCCTGCACGACCCGCCAGAGCGGTTCCTTCGCCAGGTCCTTGAGCTCCTTGCCCGTCCAGTCGCCGTAGTCCACTTCGGACAGCCCGGGCTCGACGACCTTCTCGAGCCCGCGGGCGGCGGCCAGCGGGCCGACGGTCTGCTTGCACCGCAGCATCGGCGAAACGACGAGCCCGGAGAGGGGGACGCCGTCGAGGCGCTCGACGAGCTTCTCCGCCTGGGCACGGCCGGTGTCGTCGAGGTTGACCTTCGGGGAGCGCCCGGCCAGGACGCCGGAGCCGTTGGCCGTCGACTTGCCGTGCCTCAGCAGAATGACCGTACTCACGGAGCCCACCCTACGTGGGGACCGATCAAGCGGTCCCCACGCGGGCGGCTCAGTGACCGACCGGACCGGCGTTCGGGTCCAGGGCACCGGTGAAGATCAGCACGAACAGCAGCACGCCCAGCGCCAGCCGGTACACCACGAACGGCACGAAGCTGCGCTTCTTGATGTAGGCCATCAGCCAGGCGATCACGATGTAGCCGACGCCGAAGGCGACCAGCGTGGCCAGGATCGTCGGGCCCCACTGGGCCGGCACGTCGCCGGAGCCGATGTCCTTGAGCTTGTACACCCCCGACCCGAACACCGCCGGCAGCGCCAGCAGGAACGAGTACTCCGCCGCCTCCGCGCGGGTGTAGCCGAGCAGCAGCCCCGCGCTGGTCGTGCCGCCCGAGCGGGACACGCCCGGGATCAGCGCCAGCGCCTGCGCGAAGCCGAACCCGAGCCCGTGCGGCACGGTCAGGTCGTCGAGCGTGCGCTCCTGCTTCCCGATCCGGTCGGCGACCAGCAGGATCAGGCCGAACACGATGAGCACGGTCGCGGTGATCCGCAGGTCGCGGAACGCGCTGTCGATCTGGTCCTGCAGCAGCAGCCCGAGCACCACGATCGGCATCGAGCCGACGATGATCAGCCAGCCCAGCCGGGCGTCCGGGTCGCGGCGCCACTCCGGCCGGTAGATCGAGAAGAACCAGGCTCGCAGGATCCGCCCGATCTTCGGCCCGAAGTAGATGATCACCGCCAGCTCGGTGCCGATCTGGGTCACCGCGGTGAACGCCGCGCCCGGGTCGTCCCAGCCGGCCAGCGCCGCGACGATCCGCAGGTGCGCGCTCGACGAGATCGGCAGGAACTCGGTCAGGCCCTGGACCAGGCCCAGGACCAGTGCTTCGAACCACCCCACGTCAGGCCACCCCCGCCAGCTCGAGGGCCTCGACGGCCGTGCGCAGGGCAGCGGCCGGCTCCGGCGTGTAGGGCGACACCGACAGGGTCGTCACGCCGGCTTCGGCGTATTCCGTCATCTTCTCCGCGATCCGTTCCTTCGGGCCCAGCAGCGACGTCGCGTCGAGGAACTCGGCCGGCACCGCCGCCATCGCCCCCACCCGGTCGCCCGCCAGGTACTTCTCCTGTACTTCGGCGGCTTCGGCCGCGAATCCCATCCGGCACGCCAGCCGGTTGTAGAAGTTCTTCTCCTTGCTCCCCATCCCGCCGAGGTAGAGGGCGGCGTAGCCGCGGACGGCGTCCGCGCAGGTCCGCCAGTCGTCGCCGGGCACCAGCGGCACGGACGGGACGACGTCGAAGCCGTCCAGGGTGCGGCCGGCCCGCTCGGCGCCGGCCCGGACGTGCGCCAGCTGCTCGCCCGCGTGGGCCGGCGAGAAGAACACCGGCAGCCAGCCGTCGGCGATCTCCCCGGCCAGTTCCAGGTTCTTCGGGCCGATCGCGGCCAGGTAGAGCGGGATGTGCTTGCGGGCCGGGCGGACGGTCAGCCGCAGTGCCTTGCCCGGGCCGTCCGGCAGCGGCAGCGTGAAGTGCTCGCCCTCGAACTTCAGCCGCTCACGGCGCAACGCCGTCCGCACGATCGAGGCGTACTCCCGGGTGCGGCTCACCGGCGAGGCGAAGCGGACACCGTGCCAGCCCTCCGACACCTGCGGGCCGGACACGCCGAGGCCGAGCCGGAACCGGCCGCCCGAAAGCGTGTCGAGGGTCGCGGCGGTCATCGCCGTCATCGCCGGGGTGCGCGCCGGGATCTGCAGCACGGCGGCACCGACGTCGATCCGCGACGTCCGCGCCGCGATCCACGAGAGCACGGTCACCGCGTCCGAGCCGTAGGCCTCCGCGGCCCACACGACCGCGTAGCCGAGGTCCTCCGCCTGTTTGGCCAGGGCCAGGTTCGCGGGGTCGTTCCCCGCTCCCCAGTAGCCGAGATTCAGTCCGAGTCGCACGGGGCCAGACCCTAACGGGGGCCATGATCGCGACACGACTCACCTTGGTCTCCTCCGGACGGGGCAGCCCACTAGGCTCGGCGGTCGTGGAAAAGCGACTGCTCGGCCGCTCGGGACTGCGCGTCTCCCGTATGGCGCTCGGCACCATGACCTGGGGTGGCGACACCGACGCGGAGGAGGCCGCCAGCCAGCTGGTCGCCTTCGTCGACGCCGGCGGCACCCTGGTGGACACGGCCGACATCTACGGCGAGGGCGAGAGCGAGCGGGTGCTCGGCTCGCTGCTCGGCGACCTCGTGCCCCGCGAAGACGTCGTCCTCGCGACGAAGGCCGTCGCCAAGCGCACGGACGGACCGTTCGGCGGCGGCGCCTCCCGCGGCGCGCTGCTCACCGCGCTCGACGGCTCGCTCAGGCGGCTCGGCACCGACCACATCGACCTCTGGCAGCTGCACGCCTGGGACGATTGCGTGCCGCTCGCCGAGACGCTCTCCGCCCTCAAGTACGCCGTGACCAGCGGGAAGGTCCGCTACGTCGGCGTCTCGAACTACGCCGGCTGGCAGCTGGCCACGGCCGCCGCCGGCGCCTCGGCCATCGCTCCCCTCGTCTCCACCCAGGTCGAGTACTCGCTGCTGGAACGCGGGGTCGACCGCGAGGTCGTGCCCGCGGCCGCGCACCACGGCATCGGGCTGCTGCCGTGGGCCCCGCTCGGCCGCGGCGTGCTGACCGGCAAGTACCGCACCGGCACCCCCGCCGACTCGCGCGGCGCCAACAGCGCCTACGCCGGGTACGTCGAGCACCACCGCACCGACCGCGCCGCCCGGATCGTGCAGGCGGTCGCGACCGCCGCCGACGGGCTCGGCACGTCCCCGCTCGCCGTCGCCCTGGCCTGGGTCCGCGACCGGCCGGGCGTCGTCGCCCCGGTCGTCGGCGCGCGGGACACCGGCCAGCTCACCGGCTCGCTGACGGCGGAGGGCATCACCCTCCCGCCCGCCATCCGGTCCGCGCTCGACGACGTCAGCGCGATCGAGGTCGGCTACCCCGAACGCTGGCCGCGGTGAGCGCCAGGTGTCTGTTCGGTGACACGCACGTGACGGCACGGGGATCAAGGAGCATGCTGGTGAAGACCAACCGCCGAGGGACGCCTGGAGGCCGCAACGTGCATCGGCTCGCCGCCGTGTCGTGGATCGCGCTCCCGCTCGCCGGTGCCCTGGTGCTCTCGGGTTGCTCGTCGGCCAAGTCGACCTCCGACGACCTGCAGATCGTGGCGAACCCTTCCGCCGCGCGCCCGGCCGTGTCCCCCGCCGTGACCGTGAAACCCGCCGGTCAGGTGCTCGGCGACGGCACCGTGTCGGCCGTCGCCGTGGACGCGAAGACGTCGACCCTCGTCGTGGCGGTTTCTTCGCCCCCCGCCTTGCGGCTGTACGACCTGAACGCGCTCGCGTCACCCCCGGTGAATATGCCGTTATACGGCACGGCGTCGAAGCTGACGGTGGCGCCGGGGCGGGTCGAGATCGCCGAGCCGGACCAGGGCGTGGTGCAGCAGCTGGCGCTGCCGGACCGGAAGCTGACCGAGACGAAGACCGGCGGGCAGCCGGCGTCGAGCATCGCCTACGGGGCCGATCGGCTGGTCGCGATGGGGGCGGGCAAGGACATCCGGGTGCTGCCGGCGGCGGGTCCCGCGCGGACGATCGGCGGGCAGCTCTACAGCGCCGACGACGTGGTCGACACCGGGGACGGCGTGGTGGTGCTGGACCGGCTGCGGACGGCGGTGTTCTCGGTCGACGTCGCCGCCGGGAAGGTCGACGAGGGGCTGCGGGCCGGGGACGGCGCCGCCAACGCCGTGGCGGACTCCTACGGCCGGGTGCTGGTGACCGACGCGCGGGCGGGGGCGCTCCTGGCGTTCTCGGCCGGCCCGCTGATCCTGAAGCAGCGCTACCCGGTGCCCGGTGGGGCGTACGGGATCGCCTACGACGCGGCCCGGAGCCTGGCGTGGGTGACGCTCACCGAACGGAACGAAGTGGTCGGGTTCGACGTCCGCGGCGGCGAGCCCGTGGAGAAGTACCGGTTCCCCACCGTGCGCCAGCCGGACTCGGTGGGGGTGGACGAGAAGAGCGGCCGGGTGATCGTCGGCTCGGCGGCCGGAGAAGGGACCCAGGTGATCCAGCCATGACAGCGGTCAGCGAGGCGGTGGTCGAAGGGGATTGGGAGTATCGCCGTCTGCACCTCCCCCCGGGCGTGTCCCGGCGTGCAGCGGCGATCCAGCTCTCCATCCACGCGGAGTTCGCGGGCTGGGAACTGCGCACCGTGCGGCTCTACGCCGACGGCACGCGCCGGGTCTGGCTGCGCCGCAAGAAGACGGCGCAGAGCCTCCCCGGCGCCCTGCCGACCTAGCCGGACACCCGGTTCAGCCAGTCACCCCAGGTCTTCTCTTCGACGTCCGCGTCGGCACCCGGGGCGAACAGGTGGTGGCAGGCGACCAGCACGCCCTGGATGCCGCGCACGAACCGGAACATCGCGTCCGGTGTCCGCACGCCGACCGTCTGGTCGTTCACCGCGTAGACCACGCCCTCCTGGCCGATCCGGACCCGGTCGCCCTCCGCGGGGCGGGCCGGCAGGCCCAGCGCCGCGCCCAGGCGCGGCCACAGCTCGTCCCAGTCCCCCACCGGCGGGCCGAAGGCCGTGACCGGCACGGCGGTCCGGCCGGCGAAGTGCGTCAGGTACTCGACCAGGGTGCGGAAGAACAGCTCGCCGCCCGCGGTCATCGCCTCGAACTCGTCCTCCCAGTCGTCGCCCGGCAGGAAGCCGCTGGTGACGCACCTGAGCACGGTGCTGCCGCCGGCCCGGCCCTCGATGAGGAACTCGTACGCGATCCGCCGCCCGTCCGGTGCCGGGTCGCTGCCGTAGGCGAGTTTCTCCGCCGGGTCCCAGTCGCGGATCCGGAATTCGGGCCGGTAGGCACCGAAGGCGCCGCGGATCGTGCCGCCGGTGCCGCCCTCGACCTCGTTGCGGCCCATGAACCACGAGTCGATTCCCGGCCCGGTCGCGATGGCTTCCCACACCTGTTCCGGCGTCGCCCCGACTTCGGCGGCGTCGGTCAGCTCGAACTCGTACCCCACTTCAGGACTCCTCCGGGACGCTCGGGTGCACGGCAACGACCACCCGGTACGAGCGGCCCTTCTCGGCCGCCTCGTCGTGGTACTTCCCCACCAGCGTGGTGACCGCGGCCGTGAGCTCTTCGGCGAACGCGGCCCGGTCGGCGGCGGAGGCGAACCGCACCTCGCCGTCGAGCGCGAACGTCGCCAGGCGCTGCTTGGCCTTGGCCGCACCGGTGATGAGCAGGCCGACGTCACGCACGAGCCGGCCGGCCACGGCGAGCAGCCAGCGCGCCGAAAGCCGGTCCGGCGAGCGGGCCGGGTCCGGCTGGACGGCGGCCAGCGCCGTCGGCGAGATGACGTACGAGGCCGCCGTGGCCCGCATCATCCGCTCGGTGACGTTGCCCTTGCGGCGTTCCTCGACCAGCTCGACCAGGCCGTGGCTCTCCAGCGCGCGCAGGTGGTAGTTGACCTTCTGGCGCGGGAGGCCGACCCGCGCGGCGAGCATGGCCGCCGAGGCCGGCTCGGCCAGTTCGGCCAGCAGCCGGGCCCGGACCGGGTCCAGCGACACCTCGGCCGCCGCCGCGTCTTCGATCACCGCCACGGGAAACATGCGGCCAGCATTCCAACCGAACAGAGAATTTGTCAAGAACGATCGAGCTGTCGGTCGAGGAGGTGCTGGAAGTGCGGGCAGGTCATCAGGTCGTCGTGCGGGCAGTCGCCGTCCAGGAGCTCGAGCGCGGCCTGCGCCCGGGTGATCCGGGCCCGCAGCCGGTCCCGCTGGCGGGCCGCCATCGCCGCCCGGCCGGCCGCGGACCGGTCGGTCAGCATCGACCGGATGTCCGCGAGCTCGAACCCGGCTTCCTTGGCGACCAGGATCGCGGCCACCCGGCGCAAATCCGCGTCGGTGTAGCGGCGCCGGGTGCCCGCGCGGGCGGGTGTCAGCAGCCCTTCCGCCTCCCAGTAGCGCAACACGTGGGCCGGCAGCCCGAACCGGGCCGCCACTTCGCCGATTGACTTCATCCCGGCATTAAGTCGCAGGATGGGCGCCATGTCCACGTTGCTCGCCCTCCTCGACGCCCTCGACGACCGCCCGCAAGCCATCGACCTGCGGGAACGCACCTACCAAGCCTTGGGAGACGTCGTGGTCGACGTCGGCTGCGGCGGCGGCCGGGCCGTCGGCGAACTGGCCGCGCGCGGGGTGCGGGCCATCGGCGTCGACGCCGACCCGGCCATGGTCGAAGCAGCCGCCGCCCGCTGGCCGGACGGCGAGTTCCACGTCGCCGACGCCGGCGCGCTGCCCCTCGCCGACGGCTCGGTCACCGGCTACCGCGCCGACAAGGTCCTGCACGTGGTGCCCGACCCCGAGCTCGCGGTTGCCGAGGCCCGCCGCGTCCTCGCGCCGGGCGGCCGCGCGGTGCTCACCGGACAGGACTGGGACACCATCGTGATCGACTCCGGCGACCCCGAGCGCACCCGGTCGATCGTCCACACGCGCGCGGACGGCCTGCCGCACCCGCGGATCGCGCGGCGGTACCGCAACCTCCTGCTGGACAACGGCTTCACCGACGTCACGGTCGAGGTCCACACGCTGGTGTGGACGGACGCGGCGGCCCTGCCGGTGCTCGCCAACCTCGGCGGCGACGGTGCCTGGCTGGACGAACAGGCGGCCCGCGCCCGCGCCGACCGGCTGTTCGTCGCGGTGCCGATCTTCCTCGCCACGGGGACGCGCCTTCAGCTCCGGTGACTCGCGTTGACCAGCGCGACCACCCGCGGCAGCACCTGGGCCGCGGCCTCCAGCGGCACGACGTGCCCGACGCCGGGCAGCACCACCGCCGTTCCGTTGCCGAGGCCGCGGACCCACTGCTCCACATCGGACGCGCGGACGATCCGGTCCCGCTCCCCCACGATCGCCGTCACCGGCAGGTCCGCGACCTGGGCCAGCGCCGCGTCGCGGGCATAGGCGTCCATGGCCGGGCGGAACAGCGACACCGTGTGGGGCCAGTTCCCGCGGATCATCTTCACCGTCAGCTCGACCAGGTCCGGGTCCGGGTCGTCGCCGAACAGCCACCAGCGCAGCCCCGCGCTGACCGCTCGGCTGGTGTGCTCGCGCACGACCCCGAACAGCTTCGAGCCGAGCACCGCTTCCAGGTCGCGGGCCAGTTTCCCCAGCGCGTTCGGCCAGGCCGCGGACACCTCGGCGGCGAGGGTGCCCGACGACGTCGCCAGCAGCACCAGGCCCGAAACCCGCGCGGCGAACAGGTCCGGGTGCCGCTGGGACAGCGACATGACCGCCAGGCCACCCATGTCGTGGCCGACGAGCACCACCCGGCCCTCGGGCACTTCGCGCGCCAGCAGCTCGGCGAGGTCGTCGCCGAGCTGGGCCATGGTCGCGGTGCCGCGCCGCGCCCGCCCCGAGCCGCCGTGGCCGCGCTGGTCGTAGGTCAGCACGGCCACCGGCGCGTCGGCGGCGTCCGGCACCAGCGGCGCGATGCGGCCCCAGCTGCGCTGGTCGAGCGCGTAGCCGTGGACGAACACCACGGTCACCGGCGCGGCCGGGTCGCCCCTGCGGATCACCCGCAGGGGCGTGCCGTCGGCGAGCGCGAACCCGGTCATCAGCTGGTGCGCAGGAACCGGTCCAGCACGCGGGTGCCGAACTTCAGCGCCTCGACCGGGACCCGCTCGTCGACGCCGTGGAACAGCGCCGAGAAGTCGAGGTCCGCGGGCAGCTTGAGCGGCGCGAAGCCGAAGTTGCGGATCCCCAGTTCCTGGAAGGACTTGGCGTCGGTGCCGCCGGACAGCATGTACGGCAGCGTCTTCGCGCCCGGGTCTTCGGCCAGGACCGCGGCGGTCATGGCGTCCACGAGCGCGCCGTCGAAGGTCGTCTCGACCGGCGGGAGCTCCATCCACTCCTTTTCGATGTCCGGGCCGAGCAGCTCGTCCAGCTCGCGGTCGAAGGCTTCCAGGCGGCCCGGCAGGATCCGGCAGTCGACCGCGGCCTCGGCGACCGACGGGATGACGTTCGACTTGTACCCGGCGGTGAGCATGGTCGGGTTGGCGGTGTCACGCAGGGTCGCGCCGATCATCCGGGAGATGTTGCCCAGCTTCGCGACCGAGCCTTCGAGGTCGTCCTCGGGGAAGTCCCAGCCGGTGATCTCGGTGACGCCGGCGAGGAACTCCTTCACCGAGTCGGTGAGCACGAGCGGGAACCGGTGGTTGCCGAGCTTCGCGACGGCCTCGGCCAGCTTGGTGACCGCGTTGTCGCGGTGGATCATCGAGCCGTGCCCCGCGGTGCCGCGCACGCGCAGCTTCATCCAGCGGATGCCCTTCTCCGCCGTCTCGATCAGGTAGGCGCGGACGTCGTCCTTGAGCGTGATCGAGAAGCCGCCGACCTCGCTGATCGCCTCGGTGACGCCCTCGAACAGCTCGGGCCGGTTCTCGACCAGCCACTGGGCGCCGTACTTGCCGCCGGCCTCCTCGTCGGCCAGGAAGGCGAAGACGAGGTCACGCGGCGGCACGATGTTGTTCAGCTTGTAGTGCCGGGCGAGCGCGAGCGCCATCGCGCACATGTCCTTCATGTCGACGGCGCCGCGGCCCCAGACGTAGTCGTCCTGGATCGCGCCGGAGAACGGGTGGACCGACCACTCCGAGGCGTCGGCGGGCACGGCGTCGAGGTGACCGTGGATGAGCAGGGCACCCCGCTCGCGATCGGCGCCTTCGAGCCGCACGATCACGTTGTGCCGGTTCTTCCCGCCCGACTCGACGTAGGTGATCTCGTAGCCGGCGTCGGTCAGCTTCTCGGCCACGTACTCCGCCGCCGCCCGCTCGCCGACCAGCGTGTCGGGATCGCCGGTGTTGGTCGTGTCGATGCGGATGAGCTCACTGGTCAGCGTGACGGCTTCGGCCGCGGCGGCTTCGATCAGGTTCGGTTCGGTCACCGGCCATTCCTATCACCCGGATGGCCGGGTGCGCTGGCTGCGCGCCTGCTGGGACCGGCACGGCCCCTGCAGGCGAGGGGCGTGTCACATCGCCGGTGACACACCCCTCGCCGCACCGCGGGGCGCTCGGTCACCAGCCGACGGCGACCACCAGCCACTGCGGGTCCCCGTGGGAAACGAACGAGGACCGGCCGGCCACGTCGTCGTACGGGAAGCCGTACGCGAGCTGGTTGATGCCGTGGTCGTGCCAGAACTTCGCGTAGTAGTTCGCCGGCGCCGCCTGGTAGTACCGCGCGGGGTCCTGCCACTGCGACTGCGGCAGGTGGGCCGTGTGCCGGTTCAGCGCCGCGCACAGGTCGGGGTTGCCGGCCAGCGATCCGGCGCAGCCGGTGATGTTCGACGTGGGCTCGTTGACACCCACCGACTGGGCGTAGGAGGTGAAGTAGTTCGCGTACCTGCCGCCGGCGCGGAAGTCCGGAGCGCTGCCCGGGGCCGGGATCCGATACGGCGCGTTCACCGTCGCCAGGCCCTTGAACTCGGCGGGCACCTCGGCCTGGAACTTGGCGAACGTGGCCGAGCGGTCCTCCTGGAACGTCTGGTAGTCGTCGCCGACCTGCACGTCGTAGCCGTCGTGCGCGTGCAGGCGCATGGCGAGCTTCAGCGCGAAGGCGTCCACCCGGGTGGTGTTGCCGTTGAACACGTCCGGGCCGACGGTGAACTCGATGAAGTCGGCGTACTGGCCGTTCGGCGTTCCCAGGAAGAAGTACATCCGCCCGGCCGAGTTGGCCGGCATGTCGATGTAGGGCTGCTCGGCGATCGAGTGGGTCTGGCCGCCGAAGTTCCAGTACACCTGGCTGTCCGGGTACTTGCCGTTCGTCCGGTTGAGCACCTTGACCGTCAGCACGTTCCGCGCGGCCGGGATGGTGCTCGTGTCGCCCCAGAACGAGTCGGGCGGCGTGCCCGGTCCGGGCGGCGTGGTCCCGCCGCCGGTGCCGAAGACCTGGAACTCCCACAGCGAAACGCCGTAGGGGGTGGCCCGCGCGGTCGCGGACAACCGCACGTACCGCCCGGAACCGGCCACGTTCAGCGTCTGCGTGCCGCCGGTTCCCGTCGTCGTCTGGTACACAGTGGACCAGCCGGCCCCGTCGTCGGACAGCTGGATCTGGTAGGCGGTGGCGTACGCGGCCTCCCACCGCAGCACGACCTGGCTGACGGTCGCCGCGCCGCCGAGGTCGATCCGGATCCACTGTGGATCGCTGAACTGTGACGACCACCGGGTGCCGGTGTTCCCGTCCACCGCGGCGGCCGCGGGGGTGCCGGAGTTCTCCACCGACGACGCGGTGGCGGGTTTCCCCTGGGAGATCAGCGCGTCGGCGGCCTGCGCCGCCGGGACGGCGAAGCCGAGCGCGGCGACCGCGAGGGCCGCCGCCAAGGTCGCCAATCGGGTACCGGGTCCGCGGCGGCTGCGCCGCTGCCGGGCGTGGGTGAGCATGGTTCCTCCCTGGCCGGGAAACGGACGGACCCACCGCAGCCGGGCAGCGGCGTGGTCCGGCTCGTCCCTGAGCGCCGGGCGGATGCCCTGGCGGGCCGGCGGGGAACGATCGGTGAAAAGGTTCATACCACTACCCCCGGCCTGTCAAGGGTTGACAGGCCGGCGACTCTCGGAGCCGGTTTCACTCGGTTCCTCTGCGTGGTGTGGCCACCCGCTTGGAGGCCGGCTCATGAGGAGCCGGCTATGCCAAGCCGGATAGGGCGTTATACACCCTGTCCCGGACTCGCGGCGGCGGCTCAACCGGGCGACGGCGCGAACACCGGCAGAACATGAAACGAATTCGGCTACTTGCCGGTACGTTGGTCCGACCCAGGCTGGTGGACTGTCAGCCATGTCACCCTCGAAAGCCCGCCTCGCCGTGGCCGGCACCGCCTCCGCCGTCCTGATGCTGCTCGGCAGCGCCGGTGTTGCCGATGCCCGGGCCGCCGCCACGCCGGCCGCGGTGGCGGCCGCCGCGCCGTCCTATGCCACCTGGATCGCCGATGTCACCGCGGTCACCACCCCGGCCGCCGACTACCTCACCCAGCGGCTCGCCGTCCCCGGTGGCCGGACCGCGATCGTGCTCGACATCGACAACACGAGCCTGGAGACCTACTACTCGGGCGGGTTCACCACGCCGGCCGTCAAGCCGGTCCTCGCGCTCGCCGAGCTCGCCCGGGCCAAGGGGGCCGCCGTCCTCTTCGTCAGCGACCGCACCGAGGTGCTCCGGTGGCCCACCGAAGGGAACCTGAAGGCGGTCGGGTACCCGAACGACGGGCTCTACCTGCGTCCCCTGTTCAACTTCGACCCGGTCCAGGCCAACAAGACCAAGGCCCGGATCGCCATCGAACAGGCCGGGTACACGATCGTCGCGAACATCGGCAACAACCTGACCGATCTCGACGGCGGGCACGCCGAGCGGACCTTCAAGCTGCCCGACTACAACGGCACGCTGTCCTGACGTTTCAGGTGACGGGCGCGATCGTCGCCCCGGCCACCGGCGGGCAGGTGAGCAGCCGATGCTCGCCTGCCCCCGTGGCCACGACCGACGCCAGCAGCCGCACCGCCTCCCGGCCGAGTGCGCGCCGCGGCACCTCGAAGCCGCTGACCTCCGGACCGGACGGCGGGCGGCCGAGAACCGCCAGGGACAGGTCGCCGGGGACCGACACCGCCGCCGCGCGCAGGGCCCGCTGCACCGGGGCGAACACCGCCTCCTCCACCACCAGCGCGGTCACGCCGTCGCCGAGCCAGCCGCGGATCGCCGTCGCGAGGCCGGTGCCGTCGGTGCGGACGACCGAGCCGGGATCGGTGCCGACCCCGCGTTCGCGCTCCCGCGCCGCCGGCGTGTCCCCGGGTTCGCGCAAGTAGCGGATCCGCCGGTGCCCCGCCCGGTGCAGCCGGGCGACCACCTCGGCCGAGGCCGACGCGTAATCCGCGTCCACACAGGGCACGCGGTCGCCGAGCTCCGGACAGAGTCCGATGTGGACGACCGGGAACCCGGTGGCGAGCAGCTCGGCGGGGACGGGACCGCCGAGGAAGAGGCAGCCGTCGGCGAGCCGGGTGCGGCCGGACGTGGTGAACACGATCAGGTCCTTGCCGAGCGCGGCCGCCTCGGCCTCGATGCCGGCCAGGATCGCCTGGTGCGCCTCGAACGCCGGGGTGGCGGCACGGATCCCGAAGAGGCTGGTGCGCGACGGCCGTTTCACCAGCGGGTCGGCGTAACCGAGCTGCTCCGCGGCCTTCAGCACCCGCAGCCGCGTCGCCTCCGCCAGCCGGACCCCGGTGCGGTTGCCGCCCAGCACGACCGAGACCGTCGCCTGCGAAACCCCGGCCACGCGCGCGATGTCGGTCTGCCGGACCCTGCCCATCGGGTACCTCGCTCGCCGGGGTCAGCTGATCGATTCAGATTGCAAGCCCGCTTCGGGACGCGTCAACGGTTTTGCCCGAAACTCCAGTGGATCCGGCCCGCTCGTACCGGTGCCGGGTGGCAGGATGCGGCCATGCGCTCCTTGCCCCTCGACGGCGTCACCGTCGTGTCGTGCGAACAGGCCGTGGCCGCGCCGCTGGCCACCCGGCACCTGGCCGACCTCGGCGCCCGGGTGCTCAAGATCGAGCGCCCGGGCGGCGGTGACTTCGCCCGCGCCTACGACGAAACCGTGCACGGTCTCTCCAGCCATTTCGTGTGGCTGAACCGGTCGAAGGAGAGCGTCACGCTCGACCTCAAGAGCGACGCGGCGGCCGGCGTGATGGCGGCGCTGCTCGACCGCGCCGACGTGTTCGTGCAGAACTTCGCGCCCGGTGTCGCGGAACGCCTCGGCCTGGGCGCGGCCGCCCTGCGCGCGACGCGGCCACGGCTGATCACGTGCTCGGTCTCGGGCTACGGCTCGACCGGGCCGTACCGCGACGCGAAGGCGTACGACCTGCTCATCCAGTCCGAAGCGGGGCTCGTGTCGGTCACCGGGTCCGCGGAGCAGCCGGCCAAGAGCGGGATCCCGGCCGCGGACATCGGGGCCGGGATGTACGCCTTCTCCGGCATCCTCTCCGCGCTGTACGACCGGGAGCGCACCGGTCAGGGCACCGAACTCGAGGTCAGCCTGTTCGACTCGCTGGTGGAGTGGATGGGCTTCCCGCTGTACTACGCCGGCTACGGCGGCACACCACCGCCGAGGACGGGCACCAGCCACGCCGCGATCGCGCCCTACGGCACCTTCGCCGCGGGGGACGGGACCGAGGTGGTGCTGGCGGTGCAGAACGACCGCGAGTGGGCGGCGTTCTGCGAGCACGCGGTCGCCCGCCCGGACTGGGTCACCGATGCGCGGTTCGCCACGGGCAGCGCCCGCGTGACGAACCGGGCCGAGCTGGAAGCCGAGATCGACGCGGTCTTAGCCGAGCTCACCGGCTCCGAGCTGGCGGACCGGTTGACGGCGGGCCGCATCGCGCACGCGCGTCGCCGCGACCTGCCGGACGTCCTGGCGCACCCCCAGCTCACGGCGCGCGACCGCTTCGCGGACGTCGCGACGCCCGCGGGAACGATCCGGGCGACGCTGCCGCCGATCACGGTGGCGGGCCGCGCGCCGAGGATGGACCCGGTGCCGGCACTGGGCGAGCACACCGACGCGGTCCTGACGGAGTTCGGCTTCGACGCGGAGGTGCTGCGGCGCCGAGGCGCGGTGTAGCGCGGGGTGCGTCACTCCCCCAGGAGGTGGCGGGCCCGGGCGAGCACGGGCCGGTCCACCATCCGGCCGTCCACAACGGACACCGCGTCCCCCGCCGTGACGATCCGGCGGGCCCAGGCCAGTTCGGCTTCCGTCGGCGCGAAGCCGTCCCGGACCGGCCGCACCTGCTTCGGGTGGATGCAGAGCTTGCCGCCGAAGCCCATGCGGCGGGCGTAGCGCACGTCCTCCGGCAACGGCGAGTCGTCGCCCAGGTCCGTGGTCACCCCGTCCACCGGCGGTGCCAGCCCGGCCGCCGCCGAGGCGATCACCAGCCGCGAACGCGCGTAGGCGAACGGCTCCCGGTCCTCCGGCGCCACCCCGAGTTCGGCCGCCAGGTCCACACTGCCGAACGCCAGCCGCGTCACCGACGGCACCGCGGCCAGCTCACCGGCGCTTTCCACCCCACGCGCGGTTTCGACGAGGGCGACGACCTCACCGAACGCGGCGAGCACCCCCGGTGTCTCCGCCTTCGGCACCATCACCGGCACGCCCCGCGCGGCCACCATCGCAGCGTCCGCCTCGAACCACGGGGTGCCGGGCGCGTTGATCCGGACCATCGCGCGGGCACGCTCGAGCCACTCGCCCACCGCGGCACGGGCGGTGTCCTTCGCCCCGGCGGAGACGGCGTCCTCGAGATCCAGGATCACGACGTCGGCGCCACTGGCGACCGCCTTGGCGAAGCGATCGGGCCGGTCGCCGGGCACGAACAGGAACGTCGTCGCGGCCACCCGGCCACGATAGCCGTAAGGGGTCCGGCGGTGCCGGACTGCGTGATCACCCGATGCGCGGGCCGATCCCTCAGGACGACCGTGGGCTCCACGACGAAAGGAGCCGCCATGCGAGGCGACTGGATCCACGACTGGGTGCGGGTGGAGATGGACTACCGGGCCGGGCCGCATCCGGTGCCGGCGGTGCGGGAGCGGCCGCCTTCGCACCCGTGGAAGGCACTGTGGGCCGCGCTGTTCCCGCCCCGCCGGGCCGAGGTGCGGCACTCGTGACGGCGGTCAGCGGGCTCCCGCGTGCACCCGCTCCACCGTCTCGGCCAGGCCGTCCAGGCCGGGCAGGACCGCGTCCGCCACCGCCGGGTCCTGCGGGCCGGCGTGCCGGTTGACCCACACGCGCGGGATGCCCAGCGCCTGGGCGGGCACCATGTCGTGGAAGTGGCTCTGCGCCACGTGCACCCAGTTCTCCGGCGTGGCCTCGAAGGACGCGGCGAACCGCCGGAAGTGGCCGTGCCCGGGCTTGTACTCGCCGACGTCCTCCGCGGTCACGATCGCGTCGATCGGCACCGCGAGCCGCCGCTGGGTCTCGCCGATCAGGTCGCGGTCGCAGTTGGTCAGCAGCGCGAGCCGCCAGCCCGCTTCCCGCAGCGCGGCCAGCGCCGGCCGGGTGTCGGGGAAGACCGGCCAGTACGGCAGCCCGGTCCCGAGCACCGACGCGTCGTCGGCCACCAGCTCCAGCCCGGCTTCGGCCGCGGTCCGGCGCACGGACTCGGCGAGCACCTCCCGGTAGCGCCGCACCGGCACCTCGGCCTGCACCTGCGGCTCGAACCGGTGGTAGACCTCGAGCAGCTCCGCGCCGCGGCCGGGGAACAGCAGCTCGAGCCCGGTGGTGATGCCGTGGCGCCAGTCCACCAGCGTGCCGAAGCAGTCGAACGTCGCCCAGCGGATCATCGTGTCCTCTCCCCTGCGTCGGTCAGGCCCGCGAAGATCTCCGCGAACTCGAAGATCACCCGCGACCGCCGGCCGGACACCCACGCCAGGCCCACCTCGTTCGGCGGCAGGTCCTCGACCGGTACGTGCGCCACGTCCGGCCGGGTGTAGTACTCCGACGTCGACCGCGGGACGACCGCGATCCCCCGCCCGGCCGCCACGTGCTCGAGCTTCTCCTCCACGCTGCGGAACGCCCGCCGCGCCGGTGCGGTGCCTTCGCGCAGCTCGACCGCCACGTCCCGCCACTCCGGCACCGCGTCCGGGTCGTTGAGCAGGTGCTCGTCCGCGAGGTCGCCGACCCGCAGTGATTCCTTGCCGGCCAGGCGGTGACCGCCGGGCAGCACGGCCACGCGCGGTTCGCGGAACAGCGGCCGCACGCTCAGCCCACGCCGGTCCACCGGCAGCCGGATCACGCTGACGTCGGCGCGGCCGTCGTGGAGGACTTCGGTCTGGTCGTCCCACGTCGTGCGCAGCAGTTCCACCGCCAGGCCGGGGTGGCGCGCCGAGAGCTCGCGGACCGCGCCGGTGACCGTGATGCCGGGCATGAACGCGACGGTGAACGCCGACGTGCCGCGCGCGGCCGTCGCGACCCGGCGGCGCAGGGCCTCGGCCGAGGCCAGCAGCGGCCGCGCGTCCTCCAGCAGCTGGCGGCCGGCCGCGGTGAGCTCGGTGGACCGCTTGTCGCGCACGAACAGCTGCGCCCGCAGCTCGGCTTCGAGGGCCCGGATCTGCCGCGAAAGCACCGGCTGCGCGATGTGCAGCCGCGTGGCGGCGCGCCCGAAGTGCAGCTCTTCGGCGACCGCCACGAAGTACCGCAGCTTGCGCAGATCGACGTCCATCGGGCTCCAGCGTATTAGCCGGCGAACCGGCCCGCCGCGACGAACGCCGCCACCAGGAGCAGCACGACGTTCATCGGCAGCGCCTTCGTCTCCTTGCGCCGCGCGTGCACGACGATCGCCCCGGCCTGGACGAGCACCAGCCCGGTGGCGGCCAGCGGGGTCAGCACCGGGGCGATGTCCAGTGCCCACGGCAGGATCAGCCCGGCCGCGGCGAGGATCTCGACCGCGCCGATGCCCTTCACCGCCGCCTCCGGGAAGTCCGCCGTCCAGCCCATGTTCGGGTTTTCCAGCAGCTTCTCGCGCGGGGTCCCGAGCTTCACGCCCCCGGCGAACAGGTACACCACGGCGAGCAGCCCCGCCGCGGCCCACAGGACGACGTTCACGGTCACCTCCGGCCGGAAGAAAGTAGTTGAACACTACACCTCTTTCCGGAGGTCTCACCTCAACTCGGCCGGACCGTGACCGACCCTCCCGGCCGCAGGGTGACCGTCCGCCGCCAGGTCCCGGCCCGCACCTCGGTCCGGGTGCCGCCGACGCTGCGGATCACCGCCCGCGTGACCTTCCCGGCCCGCCATTCGAGGTCCACCTCGAACCCGCCGCGCGCGCCGATGCCGGTCACCCGGCCCGACGCCGCCCACGCCGACGGCAGCGCCGGCAGCAGCTCCAGCACCCCCGGACGGGCGTGGAGGAGCATTTCGAGCATCGCGGCCGGCGCGCCGAGGTTCGCGTCGATCTGGAAGATCGTGTAGCTGCCCTGGCTGTACATGTCGAAGAAGTTGGGGGCGGTGCCGTTGCCGTTGTTCACCGACGGCCGCAGCACGGTGAGCAGCAGCTGGTACGCGCGCTCGGCGTCCTTCAGCCGCGCCCAGCACGCCGAGCGCCACGCCGTCGCCCAGCCGTAGCTGTCCATCCCGCGCGCGATCAGCAACGCCCGCACGCCGTCGAGGAGCTCGCGCGGGGCGGTGTCGGCCGCGATGCGGTCGCCCGGGAAGAAGCCGATCAGCGGTGACAGGTGCCGGTGCGTGGTCTCGCCGAGGTTGTCCGGCGACATCCACTCTTCCAGCCAGCCGGTCGACGGGCTCACCTTCGGCAGGTACAGCTTCTTCTGCAGCCCGGCGATCCGGTCGCCGTACGCGCGGTCGCGGCCCAGCACCGCCACGGCTTCGCGGTAGTGCTCGAACAGGTCCCAGACGATCTCCTGCGCGTAGGTGATCCCGCGGGCGTCCTGCGGGCCGTGCTCGGGCGACCAGTCGTGGTCGTCGACGAGCACCTCGCGGCCGTCGACGGTCATCGGGACCAGCCGCGCGTCCCAGAACTCGGCCGCGCCTTTCAGCAGCGGGTAGATCCGCGCGAGGTAGGTCTTGTCCTGGGTGTGGGCGTAGTGGTCCCAGAGCGAGTTGCACAGCCAGGCGTTGCCGCCGGGGTGCCACCACCAGCCGGAGCCGCCGTAGATGTTGGTGGAGAACGCGACCGCCCAGCCCGCGACCTTGCCGCTGGTGTTCCGGTACCGGTTGCGCGGGTCGTTGAACAGCCGGTTCGTGCTGTCCGTCCACACGGGAAGCTGCGCGAGGCAGTAGCCGGCCAGGGCAGCGAAGCTCTCGGGCAGCGCCGCGCGGTCGGCCAGCCAGTAGTTCATCTGCAGGTTGATGTCGGTGTGGTAGTCGCTCATCCAGTCCGGCGTGTTGGTGTTCTGCCACAGGCCCTGCAGGCCCATCGGCAGGCCGTCGCGCGACCCGGTGATCGTCAGGTAACGCCCGAACTGCAGGTAGCTCGCCTCCAGCTCCGGGTCGGGCGCGCCCGGGTCGTCGTGACGGGCGACCAGCCGCGCCCACGTGTCGAGGGCCCGCTTGGCCGGCGGCGACTGGCCGAGGTCCACGCTCATCCGGTCGTACAGCCGCCGGTAGTCGGCGACGTGGGTGGCCCGCAGGGCGCCGCCGCCCACGGCCAGCGCCGCGGCCGCCTTGCGCTTCGCCAGTGCCAGGGGGTCGAGCGACGTGTCGAGGAACTTCCGTGCCGCGTCGGGCACGTAGTTCGTGCCGCCGCTGAGCACGATGACGACCTCGCTGCCGCTGAAGCCGGTCCCGCCGGGCGTGGTCACCGTGCAGGCGTACTCCAGGCCGTTGGCGAACGTGCCGGTGAACGCCCCCGCGCCGGCCGTCGGCTCGCCGCGGGTGGGCTCGAGCGTCACCGAGCCGGTGACCGGCCCGCCGCTGAACCGGATCACCACGACGTCGTCCGGATGGCTCGCGAAGTACTCGCGGCGGTACTGCACGCCCTGGTGCCGGTAGGTGATCACGACCAGGCCGTTGCTCAGGTCGAGCGTGCGCCGGTAGTCGGTGACACCGGTGTGCGCCGGGACCGCGATCCGCAGCTTCGCGAGCAGGCCGAGCGTGCCGAACTTCTCGAGCTCGTAGGGGAACTGGCCGTCGTCCTGGAGGACGTCGTTGGGGCCACCGGTCCACAACGACGCGTCGGCGAGGTACAGGAAGTCGGCGGCCGGGTCACCGCCGACCAGGGCACCGATCCGACCATTGCCGATCGGCAGGCCTTGCTCGATGATCTTGTTCTCGGCCGCCGGCGCCGGGTACCACAGCGTCGTGGCGCGGGACTCGGGGACCAGCTCCACACCGGCCGGACGCACCACTTCGGCGTTGGCACCAAACGGACGTAACCCACCCAGCGCAACGCCGGCGCCGACCGCGCCACCGAGTTTGAGGAACGAGCGCCGCGAAGGCGGGAGAGGCAGTTCCGGCATGGGTCATCCGTTCGGCGAGGGCGGAAAACGGCCGTGAAGCCCGCCAAACATATGACCTATCCGGTCCGATGGTCAAGAATCTTCGGGATGGACCGGTTATCCGTGATCGGCTCGCCCGGCCAGGTACTCGCGGAAGGTGATCTCGCCGTCGCGGTGGCCGGGGGTCAGGTGCCCGCCACCGGCGTAGGCCCGGAACGTCTCCCCCGGCACCGTGAGCGGCACGATCCGCCGCTGCCGCCCGGTCGCCTCGCCGACCGCCTGGGCCAGCTCGGCCGCCGCGAGGATCTCCGGACCGCCGAAGTCCGGCGCCCGGCCGGCCGGGTCGTCC
>NZ_MUMI01000369.1 GCF_002155975.1 Amycolatopsis kentuckyensis | reverse complement strand
CTCGGCGAGGTGGCCACCGACGGCGTGGTCGCCGACCTGTACCTGCGCTGGGAAGACCAGCCGGACGTCGACGCGACCGCGGAACGGCTCGGCACGCTGCTGGCCGAAAACCCGCTGCCCGCGGGCGTCCGCCGGGTCGTGGTCACCGTGGCCGGCACCGGCGGCGCGGTGATGCACCACCACTTCACCTTCGAGCGCGACGGTGACGGCTTCACCGAGGACCGGCTGATCCGCGGCCTGCACCCGCAGATCGCCCAGCGCCTGCAGCTGGAGCGGCTGCGCGAGTTCGACCTCACCCGGCTGCCGTCGGCGGACGAGGAGATCTACCTGTTCAAGGCCGCGGCGAAGACCAACCCGGCCGACGAGCGGCTGATCGCGATGGGCCAGGTCCGCGACCTGACGCCGTTGCGCGAAGCCGACGGACGGCTGGTCGCGCTGCCCGCGCTCGAGGACGCGGTCACCGCCTGCCTCGACGCGATCCGCAACATCCAGGCGCAGCGGCCGCCGAACAAGCGGTTCGACACGAACCGGATCATGATGTACGTCTGGCCGCCGACCGACCTGACCACCGAGGAGCTGAACCAGCTCGTCCAGCGCATCCTGCCGACCTCGGTCGGCGCCGGGCTGGAGGAGGTCCAGTTCCTGGCGCGGCGGCGGACGGACGCGGGCAAGCTCACCGAGCTCGCCGTCCGGATCACCCTCGACCCCGGCCACGGCGCGCGGCTGCACGTCGAGCCGCCGTCGACCGAGCCGGTCAAGCCCCTCGACGACTACCGCCTGAAGGTGCTGCGCGCGGCGCGGCGCGGGACGGTCTACCCGTACGAGCTGACCGGCCTGCTCTCCGGCCCGGAGGGCACCTTCACCGAGCACGACCTCGACGGCTCGGGCGTCCTGGTGCCGGTGGACCGGCCGAAGGGCAAGAACACCGCGGCGATCATCGCCGGCGTCGTCACCACCCCGACCGAGCGGCACCCCGAGGGGGTCACCCGCGTCGTGCTGCTCGGCGACCCGACGAAGTCGCTGGGCGCGCTGTCGGAGCCGGAGTGCTCGCGGGTGATCGCGGCGCTCGACCTGGCCGAGCGGATGCGGGTGCCGCTGGAGTGGTTCGCGCTGTCGTCGGGCGCGCGGATCTCGATGTCCTCGGGCACCGAGAACATGGACTGGGTCGCCGCGGCGCTCAAGCGGATCGTCACGTTCACCCAGGACGGCGGCGAGATCAACATCGTGGTCAACGGCATCAACGTCGGCGCCCAGCCGTACTGGAACGCCGAAGCCACGATGCTCATGCACACCAAGGGCGTCCTGATCATGACGCCGGACTCGGCGATGGTGCTCACCGGCAAGCAGGCGCTCGACTTCTCCGGCGGCGTGTCGGCGGAAGACAACTTCGGCATCGGCGGCTACGACCGCGTGATGGGCCCGAACGGCCAGGCGCAGTACTGGGCGCCGAACCTGCCGGCCGCGCGGGCAGTGCTGATGGCGCACTACGACCACACGTACGTGGTGCCGGGTGAGGCCGGGCCGCGCAAGGTCGGCACGAGCGACCCGGTCGACCGGGACGTCTCGCCGTTCCCGCACGCGATCGTCGGCAGCGACTTCACGACCGTCGGCGAGATCTTCTCGGCCGAGCACAACCCGGACCGCAAGAAGCCGTTCGACATCCGCACGGTGATGCGCGCGCTGTCCGACCAGGACCACCCGGTGCTGGAGCGCTGGGCGGGCATGGCGGACGCGGACACCGCGGCGGTGCAGGACGTGCACATCGGCGGCCGGCCGGTCTGCCTGGTCGGCATCGAGTCGCGCTCGGTCCCCCGCCGCGGCTTCCCGCCCACCGACGGCCCGGACACCTACACCGCGGGCACACTGTTCCCGCGGTCGTCGAAGAAGACGGCGCGGGCGATCAACGCGGCGTCGGGCAACCGGCCGCTGGTGGTGCTGGCGAACTTGTCCGGCTTCGACGGCTCGCCCGAGTCGCTGCGCAAGCTGCAGCTGGAGTACGGCGCGGAGATCGGCCGGGCGATCGTCAACTTCGAGGGCCCGATCGTGTTCACCGTGATTTCGCGCTACCACGGCGGCGCGTTCGTGGTGTTCTCCAAGGCGCTGAACCCGAACATGACGGTGCTGGCCCTGGAGGGCTCCTTCGCGTCGGTCCTGGGCGGCGCGCCGGCGGCGGCGGTCGTGTTCGCGGGCGAGGTCAACAACCGCACGGCGAACGACCCGCGCGTGACGGAGCTGCAGGCCCGGGTGACGGCGGCCGCCGGCGCTTCCCGGGCGGCGCTGAGCGCCCAGCTGGCGGAGGTCCAGTCGGCCGTCCGCGCGGAGAAGGTGAGCGAAGTGGCGGCGGAGTTCGACCGGGTGCACAGCATCCAGCGCGCGGTCGAGGTCGGCTCGGTGGACGCGATCATCTCGGCGGCCGAGCTGCGGCCGCGGATCATCGAAGCGATCGAACACGGCCTGAAGAAGTAGCGGACGAGTTCGCCGGAGGGCGGCACTTCCCCCGGGAGGTGCCGCCCTCCGGCGTTTCGCGACTTTCGGGGGTATGGCCCGTTTGCACCGGGCCGACACACTGTGCGTGCCGGTACGGTGACCACGGGTTCCGACCGGACCTCCATCCGTGCGGCGTGAGGAGATCCCCCGATGGCGTCAAGGTCCCTGTCCCGGCTCGCCCTTGCGGCGTCCGGGGTCCTGCTCACCTCCTTGCTCGGCGGCACCGCCGGAGCGCAGACGGCGGACACGCCGGTGTTCTGGCGCGTTCCGGCCACCGCCGCCCAGGCACAGGCGCTCACCGAAGCCGGGTTCGACGTCGAAGAATCCGACGACGCCGCCAGCGTCAACGTCGTCGGTGGGCGGGCCGTCGCCGCGAAGCTGCGGGCGCTCGGCTACCGGCCTTCCTTCTTCGACACCGTCTACAAGGAACTGCCCGCTGAGACGAACAAGCTGGCGGCGGACACCTACTACGGCGGGTACCGGACCGTCACCGCGCACGAGAACCACCTCGCGCAGGTCGCCTCGGCGCACCCCGACCTGGCCACGAAGTACACGATCGGCCAGTCGTGGAAGAAGACGAAGGGCCAGGGCGGGCACGACATCCAGGCGATCTGCCTGACCAAGAAGCAGACCGGCGACTGCACGCTGTCGACGACGTCGAAGAAGCCGAAGTTCTTCCTGATGGCCCAGATCCACGCGCGCGAGCTGTCGACCGGCGAGCTCGCCTGGCGCTGGATCGACTACCTCGCCGACGGCTACGCCACCGACGCCACCGCGAAGTCCATTCTGGACACCACCGAGGTGTGGGTGGTGCCGATCGCCAACCCCGACGGCGTCGACATCGTCGCCTCCGGCGGCAACTCGCCGAAGCTGCAGCGCAAGAACGCGAACAACTCCCGGGGCAGCTGCACCGGCACGAGCATCGGCGTCGACCTCAACCGCAACTCGACGTTCAAGTGGGGCGGCGACTCCAACTCCGCGTGTTCCGAGACCTACCAGGGCGTGAGCGCGGGTTCGGAGCCGGAGGTCCAGGCGCTGGAGAAGCTGGCCCGCGCGATCTACCCGGACCAGCGCGGCACGGGCAACAACGACCCGGCGCCGTCGACCGCCACCGGCACGATGATCACGCTGCACAGCTACGGCAACGACATCATCATCCCGTGGGGCTTCACCCAGGCGACCTCGCCGAACGACGCCCAGTACCGCAAGCTCGGCGCGAAGATGGCCGCGTCCAACGGCTACCTCGTCGGCACCAACGAGGAGACGGTCGGCTACGACACGACCGGCACCACCGACGACTTCACCTACGGCGAGCTCGGCGTCGCCAGCGTGACGTTCGAGGTCGGCGGCTCGAGCGGCACCTGCGGCGGTTTCCTGCCGCGCTACACCTGCGTCGACAGCACGTTCTGGCCGAAGAACAAGGGCGCGCTGATCACCGCCGCCAAGGCCGCGGCGGCGCCGTACCAGCAGTGAGTCACGGGCGGCAGGCGTAGATGCAGTTCTGCGGGCGCGGGGAGCCGAGCACTTCGACGTGCCGGAACCCCGCGTCCGCGAGCATTTCCGACGCCTTTTCGGTGCCCCACACGGCTCCCAGCGCGGCGCCGCCCTCGGCGAGCGACGTCGTCGTGCAGTACATCAGGCTGATCGAGTAGGTGAGGGCGGCCAGCGGGTTGCCGACGTTCTTCTCCAGGTGGCTGGAGAAGTTGGTGTCCACCATGAAGAACAGCCCGTCCGGGGCCAGCGCTCCGCGGATCCGGCGCAGCACGACGTCCGGACGGTCCTGGTCGTGGACGGCGTCGAACGCGGTGATGACGTCGTAGGGCGGATCGGCACTCAGCTCGGCGGCGTCCCCGACGACGAATTCGGCGTTCGCCGGCTTGTTTTCGTTCGCCTGCTCGACGACGCCGGCGTTGATGTCCAGCCCGGTGAAACGGGAGGCGGGGAACGCGCGGGCGGCGACGGCGATGGCGTTCCCGGTGCCGCAGCCGAGGTCGAGCACGCGCGCGCCGGCCGTGAGCCGTTCGGTGAGGCCGGGGACCGCGCCGAAGAAGCCGTCGACGAGGTGTTCGCGGTAGATGTGCTTCCAGCTGTCGCCGGTTTTCGCGCCGAGGGTCTCGAGGTAGGGCCCGTAGGCGGACCTCGGGACCCCGCCGCCTTCGGCGAACGCGCGTTCCAGGTCGGGGAGGATGCCGGTGAACGCGGACAGGGTCAGCAGTGACGGCATCAGGTTCGACGCGGTTTCGCCGAGCAGGAACTTGGCGTGTTCGGGCGGGAAGGTGTATTCGCGGCCGTCGTAGGTGAAGATGCCGCCGGTGACCATCGCGCCGAGCCACTCGCGGACGTAGCGTTCTCGAAGGTTGGCGCGTTCGGCGAGCCCGGCACTGGTGGCGGGCCCACGAGCGGCGGCGGCGAGCAGGCCGGTGCGGTGCCCGACGCCGATGAGCATGGTGAGGGCGCTGCCGGTCATGACCGCGGTGAGGTGGGCGGCGAAGTCCTTCTCCTCCATGGGTGGAGCCTACCCGCCCGCCGGACCGTCCGATGTGGACGCTCCGGCGGGCGGGTGCGGGAGTCAGGCGTCCTCGTCCTCCAGGCCCGCGTCGGCCAGGACCGCGTACACCCGGCGGCGGGCGTCCGCGAGGATCTTCTTCACCTCCGCGACCTGGGCTTCCGTTCCGCTGTACCCCACCTGCGCGGCCGCTCCGGACAGCTCGCCCAGTGCGTGCCACAGTGCCGCGAACCGGTCGGCGCCCGGCTCCTCCTCCGGTTCCTCCCACAGTGCCGCGAACTCCGCCTCGCGGCCCGCCACGTGCTCGCGGCCCGCGTCGGTCAGTTCCGCGATCCGGCGACCGGCCGTCTCGACCGTGTGGACCAGGCCTTCGTCCTCCAGCTGCTGCAGAATCGGGTACACCGAGCCGGGGCTGGGCCGCCACCGGTCGTGCGTGCGGCGGCGGATCTCCTGCATCAGCTGGTAGCCGTGCATCGGTTCCTCGGCCAGCAACGCCAGCACCGCCGGCCGCACCGGCCGGGCCGGCGGGCGGCCACCGCCGCCGCGGAACTCCCGGACCCGCTGGAACGGGCCGCCGCCGCCGAACCAGCCGCCGGGGCCGCCGAACGAGCCCGGGCCACCCGGGAAGCCGGGGAAACCCGGCGCGCCCGGAGGCTGCGGTGGGT
>NZ_MUMI01000368.1 GCF_002155975.1 Amycolatopsis kentuckyensis | reverse complement strand
GGGCGCCGACGTGCACACCCCTCGCGTCGACATCGGCGATCCCGCCGCGGTGCGGGCGCTGCTCACCGAACGCTTCGACGGCATCGTCCACGCCGCCGCGGACTCCGATCCCGCCGGATTCCGGCCGCTGTCCGAAGTGGACGAGGCGGGGATCGCCCGGCACTTCGCCGCCAAGGTCGGCGGGGCACGGGTGCTGGCCGCGGCGCTCGACGGACTCCCGGAAGCAGACCGTCCCGAGTGGACACTCCTCTTCTCGTCCACCTCGGCGCTCCTCGGCGGGGTCACCTTCGGCAGCTACGCCGCCGCCAACGCGGCCCTGCTCGCCGAAGCCCACGGCCGTCCCGGGTGGGTCGCCGCCGCCTGGGACACCTGGCCCGGCACCCTGGAACGGCTCGACCCGCGGCTCGGCGCCTCCATGGCCAAGCACGCCATGACCCGCGCCCAGGCCCTGACGGCGTTCGACCGGCTCACCGCGCACGCCGGCCCGGCCGTGGTCGTCGCCGCAGGCGGCATCGAAGAGCGCCTCCCCGGCGCCCGGAAGGTCACCACCACCACCACCACCGCCGACCGGTTCCCCCGGCCCGACCTGCCCCAGCCCTACACCCCGCCGATGACCGCCACCGAACGCGGGCTCGCCGAGGTCTGGTCGTCCGTGCTGGGCGTCGAACCCGTCGGCACCCGGGACAACTTCTTCGACCTCAACGGCAACTCGCTGCTCGCCCTGCAGATGCTCGCCCTGGTCAAGGACCGCTTCGGCGTCGCCATCCCCACCGTCACGCTGTTCGAGCTGCCCACCGTCCAGGCACTCGCCGCCACCCTCGACGACCAGGCACCGGCCCAGGTCACGGCGCCGGTCGTGACCATCGCCGACGACGACGAGCTGGACCGGCACATCGCCATCGTCGGCATGGCCGGCCGGTTCCCCGGCGCGGGCACGGTCGACGAGTTCTGGCGCAACCTCTGCGACGGCGTCGAGTCGATCACCTTCTTCAGCCCCGACGAGCTCATCGCCGCCGGCGTCGACCCGGCCCAGGTCCGCGACCCCGCCTACGTGCCGGCGCGGCCGGTGCTCGACGACGTCACCGGCTTCGACGCCGCGTTCTTCGGCCTCAGCCCGCGCATGGCCGCGCTGACCGATCCCCAGCAGCGGCTGTTCCTGGAGGTCTGCTGGGAAGCCCTGGAGCAGGCCGGGTACGCAAAGCCCGGCGAACGCGGCCGGGTCGGGGTGTTCGGCGGCTGCAACCTCTCGACGTACCTGCTCGGCATCGCCGGGCAGTTCACCTCCGACGCCGACGCCAGCATCTACGAGCTGGTGATGGGCAACGACAAGGACGCGCTCACCACCACCGTGTCCTACCTGTTCGACCTGCGCGGCCCGAGCATGGCGGTGCAGACGTTCTGCTCGACGTCGCTGGTCGCCGTGCACACGGCGATGCGCAGCATCCGGGCGGGCGACTGCGAGATGGCGCTCGCGGGCGGCGTCTCGGTCCGCGTGCCCGACCGGATCGGGCACCTGCACTCCCCCGGTGGCCAGGAGTCGCCGGACGGGCACGTGCGCACCTTCGACGCCCAGGCCCACGGCAGCATGTTCGGCGACGGCGCCACCGTCGTCGTGCTGAAGAAGCTCGGCGCGGCCCTGCGCGACGGCGACCACATCTGGTCGGTGATCCGCGGCTCGGCGATGAACAACGACGGCGCCCTCAAGGTCGGCTACACCGCGCCGAGCGTCGGCGGGCAGTCACGGGTCATCGCCGACGCGATGGCCGACGCCCGCGTCGCCGCCGAAGACGTCGGATACGTCGAGGCCCACGGCACCGCGACCGAGCTGGGCGACCCGATCGAGGTCGCCGCGCTGACCCGCGCGTTCGGCGACACCGCCGAGAAGCAGTACTGCGCCCTGGGTTCGGTGAAGCCGAACGTCGGGCACCTCGACCGCGCCGCGGGCACGGCCGGGTTGATCAAGGCGTCGCTGGTCGTCCGCGAGGGCCTGATCCCGCCGACGCTGCACTACACCGCGCCGAACCCGGAAATCGACTTCGCGCACAGCCCGTTCCGGGTGGCCGCCGAGCTCGCGCCGTGGCACCCCGGCGGCGGCCGCCCGCGGATCGCCGGGCTCAACTCGCTGGGCATGGGAGGCACCAACGTGCACGTCGTCGTCGAACAGCCGCCCGACCGGCCCGCGCCGCCTCCGGGCGACCCGGACACCGAACGCCGCTACCAGGTGCTGCCGGTCTCGGCCCGCACCGCCGAGGCCGCGGACACGGCCGCCCGGCGGCTCGGCGAGCACCTCGGCGGCACCCCGGACGCGCGGCTGGCCGACGTCGCCTTCACGCTCCAGGAGGGGCGCAAGACGTTCGAGCACCGGCGGGTGGCCGTGGCGTCCGATGTGGACAGTGCGGCCGCCGCGCTGACCGGCGCGCCCGCGACCCGGGTGGAGCCGGTGCAGGGCCGGCCGGTGGCGTTCCTCTTCGCCGGCGTCGGCGAGCAGTACCCGGGCCTGGTGGGCGAGCTCTACCGGCGTGAGCCGGTCTTCCGCGCCCACCTCGACGACTGCCTCGGGCACCTCGACGGCGACCTCGTCACCGGCGAGCGCGGCGGCGGGCCGAGCCTGGCCGCGCTGCTCGGCCGCACCGGCGACGAGGACCCGCGCGCCGAGAAGCTGCAGCGCACCGAACTGGCGCAGCCGCTGATGTTCGCCGTGGACTACGCGCTGGCCCGGACGCTCGTGGACTGGGGGCTGCGGCCCGCCGCGATGCTCGGCTACAGCCTCGGCGAGTACGTCGCCGCCTGCCTGGCCGGGGTGCTCTCGCTCGAGGACGCCCTGGCGCTGGTCACCCGGCGCGCGGAGCTGATCGCCGCCCTGCCGGGCGGCTCGATGGCCGCGGTACCGCTGTCCGCCACCGACCTGGAAGCCCGGTTCGGCCTCGCCGCGCGCCACCTCGACATCGCCGCCGTGAACGGGCCGGAGCTGGTCGTGGTGGCCGGGGAGAGCGGGGCCGTCGACCAGCTCGCGCAGGACCTGCGGGCCGCCGACGTCCCGTGCCGTCCGCTGCGGACCAGCCACGCCTTCCACTCGCGGATGCTGGCCCCCGCCGCGGCCGAGCTGACCGCGTGGATCGCCGCGAACGTCACGCTCAACGCGCCCGAGCTGCCCTACCTGTCCGACGTCACCGGCGGCCACGCGACCGCCGAGCTGGTCACCGACCCCGGGTACTGGGCACGGCACATGTGCGAGACCGTGCGGTTCGCCGACGCCGCCACCGAACTGCTGGCCGACGAGCACCTGGCCGTCGTCGAGATCGGCCCCGGCCCGTCGCTCGGCGCGCTGCTGCGCGGCCTGAGCCCGGCGACCCGCTGGCCGCTGATCACCGCCACGCTGCCCGCCGCCGACGACCCGCGGCCGGCCGACGAGGTGCTCACCGACGGCCTCGCCCGGCTGTGGCTGCTCGGCGCGGACCTGGACTGGTCCGCCTACCACGGCCGTGGCACGGCGACGCCGGTCTACCGCGGGTCCGCCCCGGGCCGGGTGCCGCTGCCGACCTACCCCTTCCAGCGGCAGCGCTACTGGATCGAGGCGGCCCCCGCCGCGGGTGCCACCCGGATCGAAACGCCCGCGGAGGGCCCGCTGGAAGAGTTCGACCGGATCCCGCTGCTGCCGGAGGAGCAGTGGATCAACCTGCCCACCTGGCGCCAGACCTCGGCCGCGCCCGCCGCGCCGCAGCCCGCGTCCTGGCTCGTGTTCGCCCGTCCCGGCCTCGCCGAGGACGTCCTCGACGGGATCCGCCGCACCGGCGACCCGGTGACCGTGGTCCGGCCGGGCGCGGGGTACCGGCCGGGCCCGGACGCCACCGTCCGCCCCGGCGACGTCGACGACCTGCTGAAGCTGCTGCGCGACCTCAAGCGCGGCGGTACCCGGCTCGACCGGGTCGTCCACCTGTGGAACCTCGACGACGGCGACGCCCTCGCCCTCGGCCTGCACACGCTCGTCGCGCTGGCCCGCGCCGCCGGCGAGCTGGGCCTCGGCGGCTGGACGCTCGACCTCGCCGCCACCGGCACCCAGCGCGTCCTGCACGACGGCGAGCTCCGGCCCGACGCGGCCACGCTCACCGGGCCGAACCTGGTCATCCCGATGGAATACCCCGGTGTGCAGACGCGGCTGATCGACGTCGACGCGGCCGCCGGTGCCGCCGCGGTGCTCGCCGAACTGCACCGGCCCGCCCCCGGCCGCACGGTCGCGCTGCGCGGGGCACGGCGCTGGCTGCCCGGCTACGAAGTCCTGGCGCCGCAGCCGATCGAGCAGGCGAAGGACGTCCTGCGCGAGCACGGCGTCTACCTGATCACCGGCGGCCTCGGCGGGATCGGGCTGGCGATGGCCGAGCGGCTGGCCCGCGACAGCCACGCGAAACTGGTGCTGTTCGGCCGCCGCGGCCTGCCGCCGCGCGAGCGCTGGGCCGGGATCGCCGACGGTACCGACGAGGTGCCCGGCACGATCCGCGACCGCGTCGGCCGCGTCCTGGCGATCGAGGCGCTCGGCGGTGAAGTGGTGGTCGTCGAAGGCGACGTCGCCGAGGAGGCCGACGTGCGGCGCGCGGTCGCCGTCGCGGTCGGGCGGTTCGGGGCGCTGCACGGCATCCTGCACACCGCGGGCGTGCCGGGCACCGGGCTGATGCAGTTCAAGGAGCCCGGCGACGCCGACCAGGTCCTCGCCCCGAAGCTGCCCGGCTCCCGGGCGCTCAGCGCGGCCACCGCCGGCCTGGAGCTCGACTTCGTCGCGCTGTTCTCCTCGATCACGTCGGTCACCGGCGGTGGTCCCGGCCAGGTCGACTACTGCGCGGGCAACGCGTGGCTCGACGCCTACGCCGCCTGCCACGGCGGCCGCACGGTGTCGATCTCGTGGGGCGAGTGGACGTGGAACGCCTGGGACGAGGGGCTTTCCGGGTACGAGGAGGACATCCAGACCTACTTCCGCGAGCACCGCGCCAAGTTCGGCATCGACTTCGACCAGGGCTGGCGCACGCTGCTGCGGGCGCTGGCCTCGGGCGAACCGCACGTCGTCGTGTCCACACAGGACCTTCCGGCCGTGACGAACGTGGCCGCTCGGTTCAGCGTCGACGCGGTCACCTCGGCCGCGCACGGCGGCTCGACGGCCGACCGGCACCCGCGGCCGGAGCTGGTCACGCCGTTCCAGGAGCCCGAGGGCGACGCCGAACGCGCGGTGGCCGAGGCGTGGTGCGACGCGCTGCGCCTGGACCGGGTCGGCGCGTCGGACAACTTCTTCGAGCTCGGCGGCACGTCCCTGCTCGGCATCTCGCTGCTGGCGACGCTGCGCACCGCGTTCCCGGACGCGGAACTGCCGCCGCACATCATCCACGAGGCCCCGACCGTCGCCGCGCTCGCGAAGATCGCCGCCGGCGGCCCGGAGGCCCCCGAACCCGCACCCGGCAGCCAGGCGCAGGGACAGCTGCGCCGCTCCGGCATCAAGGCCGCGGCCGCCCGACGGCGCCGGGCCTGACCCAGAAGTCCTTCCAGAGAAAGGGAACAGTCATGGCAGTCACGGGAGTGGTGGGCGCCGGTGTCATGGGCATCGGCGTCGCCCAGGACTTCGCCGCCGCCGGTCACGAGGTCGTGCTGGTCGACAAGGACGAGCGGATCCTCGAAGAGGCGCGCGCCGCGATCACGCGCAACTGCCGGCTCAGCCGGCTCATGGGCGGCCCCGCGCTCGACGCGGACGACATCCTCGCCCGGATCACCACCGCGGTCGGCCTGGCCGCGCTGGACAAGACCGAGATCCTCGTCGAGAACGTGACCGAGGACTGGGACGTCAAGGCCGCCGTGCACGCCGAGCTCGACGAGGTCTGCGGCCCGGACACGGTGATCATCGCCAACACCTCCGCCGTCCCGATCACCCGCATCGCGTCGGTCGGGAAGAACCCGGGCCGCGTCATCGGCGTGCACTTCATGAACCCGGTGCCGCAGAAGCCCGTGGTGGAGCTGATCCCGGGCTTCCACACCACGCCGGAGACGATCCTGCGCACCCGCGAGCTGCTGACCAGCATCGGGAAGCGCTGGGTCGACGTGAAGGACGCGTCGGGCTTCGTGTCCAACCGCGTGCTGATGCTGACCGTCAACGAGGCCGCCTACCTGGTGCACGAGGGCGTCGCCACCGCCGAGTCGGTGGACGAGGTGTTCCGCGGCTGCTTCGGCCACCCGATGGGCCCGCTGGAAACGGCCGACCTGATCGGCGTCGACACGATCCTCTACAGCGTCGAGGTGCTCTACGAGCACTACGCCGACTCCAAGTACCGCCCGTGCCCGCTGCTCAAGCAGATGACCGACGCCGGCCTGCACGGCCGCAAGTCCGGCCGCGGCTTCTACACCTACAGCTGATTCCCCCGCAAACCGAAGGAGACGACACCATGTCCGAGACCACCGGCGACATCCTCGCCTTCATCACCGGCCGCTTCCCGCAGGCCGAGATCACCGCGACCGAGGACATCTTCTCGCTCGGCTACATCAACTCCCTGTTCGCCATGGAGCTGGTGATGCACCTGGAGAAGACCTTCGCCGTCACCATCCCGAACGAGGAGCTGCGGATCGACAACTTCCGCACCGCGGCGGCGATGACCGAGCTGGTCGGCCGCCTGCGCCCGGCCGCGACGGTGGGCTGAGCCGTGCCGGAGGTACTCACCGCGGTCCGCGCGCCCGGCCGCGAGGCCGCGCGGACCTTCGTGGACGAGCACGTCGTCCCCTTCGCCGACGCGTGGGACAAGGCCGGGCGCATCCCCGAGGACCTCCTCGACGGGATCGCCGAGGCCGGGCTGTGGGCGCCGTTCCTGCCGCCCGCGCTCGGCGGCTCCGGCACCGGCATGGTCACCCTCGGCGAAATCCACGAGGAGGTCGGCCGCGGCTGCTCGTCGGTCCGCAGCCTGCTGACCGTGCACACCATGCTCTCCTGGGCGTTGCTGCGCTTCGGCACCGAGGCGCAGCAGCACCGGTGGGGGCCGGAGCTGGCGAGCGGGCGCGTCCTGGGCGCGTTCTGCCTGTCGGAGCCCGGCGCGGGCAGCGACACGGCCGCGATCACCACCACCGCCACCCCCGACGGCGACGGCTGGCGGCTCGACGGCCTCAAGAAGTGGACCACCAACGGGCAGCGCGCCGACCTGTTCCTGGTCTTCGCGAAGGGCCCGGCCAGCACGATCGCGCTGCTGGTGCCGCGCGACGCGCCCGGCGTCACGGTCACCCCGATCGACGACATCCTCGGGACGCGGTCGTCGATGCTGGCCTCCATCGCCTTCGACGGCGTCCGGCTGGGTGCCGACGCCCTACTCGGGCCGAGCGGGTTCGCCTCCGGCATGGTCCTCACCGGCACGCTCGACCTCGGCCGCTACAGCGTGGCGGCCGGGTCGGTGGGCATCATCCAGGCGTGCGCCGACGCGTGCGCGGACTACACGAGCCGGCGCACCGTCGGCGGGCAGCCGCTCAAGGACCTGCCGCTGATCCAGGCGAAGCTGTCGGACATGGTCACCGACGTCCGCGCGGCCCGGCTGCTGCTGGCCGAGGCCGGCCGGCTCAAGGACCGGGGCGACTCGGCCACGATCATGGCCACCTGGGTGGCCAAGTACTTCGCCTCGGTCGCGGCCGCGAAGCACGCGTCGGAGGCCGTGCAGGTGCACGGCGCCAACGGCTGCAGCGGGGACTACCCCGTCGCCCGGTTCTACCGGGACTCGAAGGTCATGGAGATCATCGAGGGCAGCACCGAGATCCAGCGGATGACCATCGCCGCCGAGGCCTACCGGAAGCAGGTACCGTGACCAGTCTCATCGAACCGGCGACCGTCAAGCCGGTCCAGGGCAAGATCAAGTGCGTGGTGTGGGACCTCGACAACACCGTCTGGGACGGGGTCCTCCTGGAGGACGGCGACGTCCGGCTGCGGCCGTGGGTGGTCGAGCACGTCAAGCGCCTCGACGCGATGGGCGTGCTGCACTCGGTCGCCAGCAAGAACGACCACGAAGCCGCGATGGCGAAACTGCGCGAGTTCGGGCTGGACGAGTACTTCCTGTTCCCGCGCATTTCGTGGAACGCGAAGTCGGTGTCGATCGGCCAGCTCGCGCAGAAGCTCAACCTGGGGCTGGACGCGTTCGCGTTCGTCGACGACCAGGAGTTCGAGCGCGCCGAGGTGGCGTTCGCGCTGCCGCAGGTGACCACAGTGGACGTTCTCGACGCCGACGAGGTGTTGCGGCGCCCGGAGTTCGCGCCGAGGTTCGTCACCGACGAGTCGGCGCAGCGGCGCGGGATGTACTTCAGCCAGCTCGCGCGCGACGACGTCGAGGCGGACTTCGCCGGCACCGGCGAGGACTTCCTGGCCAGCCTGGACCTGCGGTTCACCATCGCGCCGGCCAAGCGGGAGGACCTGCAGCGAGCGGAGGAGCTGACGGTCCGCACCAACCAGCTCAACTCGACCGGCCGGACGTACTCCTACGACGAGCTGGACGCGCTGCGCTCGTCTCCCGAGCACGTGCTGCTGGTTGCGTCACTGACCGACAAGTTCGGCTCCTACGGCAAGATCGGCCTGGCGCTGCTGGAGAAGGGCTCGCCGGACTGGCGGCTCAACATGATGCTGATGTCGTGCCGGGTGATGTCGCGCGGGGTCGGGACGGTGCTGCTGGGCCACGTCATGGGCCTGGCCCGGGCCGCGGGCGCGGGGCTGCGCGCGGACTTCGTCGAGACCGGCCGGAACCGGATGATGCAGATCACGTACGCGTTCAGCGGGTTCCGCGAGGTCTCCCGCGACGGTGCGCACGTGGTGCTGGCGGCCGATCTGGCCGAGATCCAGGAGCCGCCCGGGTACGTGACGCTCGAGGTGGAGTCGTGACGACGGCGGTGGCGAGCCGCTGGCTGCCGTTCCCCGTGACGGCGGGGAACGTGCGGCTGTACTGCCTGCCGCACGCGGGCGGCTCGGCGTCGGCGTTCCGCTCGTGGATCGGCCGGCTGCCCGGGGTGACGGTGTGCCCGGTCCAGCCGCCGGGCCGCGAGACGCGGCAGCGGGACACGCCGTACACGTCGATGTCTTCGTACGTCGCCGATCTGGCGGACTCCGTGCTGTCGGCCGACTCGCCCTACGCGGTCTACGGCCACAGCCTGGGCGCGCTGGTCGGGTTCGAGCTGGTGCGGGAGATCGCCCGCCGCGGGGCCGTTCCGCCGGTGCACCTGGTGGTGTCGGGCTGCCCGGCCCCGCAGTGGCCGACCCCGGACGACCCGATCGTGGCGGGCATGGGCGACGCGGAGATCGTGGCGCTGCTGCGCACCTTGGGCGGGACACCGGAGGTGTTCCTGAACGACCCGCGCGTGCTGCGGCTCATCCTGCCGCCGATCCGGGCGGATCTGACGGTGAAGAACACTTACGCGTACACCTCCGGAGCACCCCTCGACCTCCCGGTGACGGCGCTGGCGAGCACCTCGGACGTGCGCGCGAGTGTCGATTCGGTGCTGGCCTGGCGGGAGCAGACGGTCCGGCCGTTCCGCGGGCACGTCCTGGAGGGCGGGCACTTCGCGGTGCTGGAGCAGGAAGACGTCACCCTGGCCCACCTGGCCGCCGCTCTCCGTCCCTGGTCGTAGCGCCCCCTGAACGTGGTGGGCCCGCCGCCAATACCCCTGGCGACGGGCCCATCACCCGTGCGCGACCGCACTATCATCCTCGCTCATGAACTGGGTCACGCCCCTCGCCACGCTGATCGGCGCTGTCGTCGGTGTGGGTTCGGCACTCCTTGTCGAGAGGTTCCGCTGGACCCGTGACCGGGAGAAGGACCGGGCCCAGCAGCGCCGGGAGGTCTACATCGAGTTCCTCATGGCGTTGAGCCAGAGTCATTCGAGCATGCGATCGACCGTGCTCCAAGCGGGCGACGACCCCGAGTCCAGGCGGTACCTGGCCCTTCACGAAGCGTTCGACGGATCCGGATTGTGGCGTTTCCGGCAGAGCCTCTCCCTCACCGCACCCGCCGATATCATCAAGCTGGCCGTCGATACTTGCGACGCGCTGGCTGCGGTGAGGGACACACTCGTAGCCACCCCGGACATCCGAAGCGACGCCTACGTGCGAGCGCGGGAAGATCTCTGGCGGACCAACGCCGAGCTGCGCGAGTCGATGCGCAAGGATCTGGGGATGGACGGCCCGCCCGATCCCGAGGTCGCCCGCTACCGCGAGCTCGAAGGCCGCAGCTGACAGAGAGCCCCGTCCCCATCCCGGGAAGGGCCCGGTCGGTTCGCTCACGAATGCAGCACGGCGATGCGGACCGAACCGGCGGAGCAGACGGTGCGCCGTTCCGCGGGCACGTGCTCGGTGGCAGGCACTTCGCGGTGCCGGAGCAGGAGGATCTGCTCCGGCCCACCCGGCCGCAGCGCTTTGCCCTTGGCGGCGGGCCCATCACCGAACCCCGCACCTCCGCGCGGCTCGAACGTGACCTTCCGCTGGCAAGGTTCCCGCTCGTGAGAAAACTCGGGGGAATTCTGGCGCTGTCGCTGACCGCACTCGTGGCGTGCGACCCAGGCCCCTGTCGCCCGGTGATCCGGTCGGCGCGCTGGGTTTCGTCGTGCGACCCGGCGCGATCCAGTACCCGGCACCGGAGGAGTCGGCCTACGAAGGACCGATGACGCTGGTGCCGGCCGGCGACTGCGTGCTCGGCTTCGTCAGCTATTCGAGGGCCAACGGCGGCCGCTTCCCGGCGACCTGGCTGGGCGCGGACGGCTGCACCCGGCTCGCGCTCGACCGGGTACCGGACGGCGGGCCGGAGCAGGCCGCCACCGCCTTCACCGCCACCGCCGCCGTACCGGGACCGGACGGATCCGTGATCGGGCTCGGCCCGTGGTTCACCCGGCGGGACCGCTCCGGCGCGGTCGTCCGGCTCTTCCAGCCGGAGTCCGACCGGCGGGCGGTGGCGCTGGTCCGTGCGGGCCGGCACCTGGTCGGCGTCGGTGTCCGTGAAACTCCCGGCAACAGTCCCCAGCCGGTCGCGTGGGTGTCCGGCGACGAGGGGCGCACCGCACACGAGATCGGGTTGCCGCTGGACCGGCCGGGCTGCTGGGAGCCGACGGCGATCGCGGCCGAGGGTGACCGGGTCCTCGTGGCCGTCTTCGCCGGCGCGGGCATGCGGGTGTGGGCCTCCGGGGACGCGGGCGAAACGTGGACGCGGTCCGACGTCCTGGTGCGAGCGAGCGACCCCTCTGTCACCACGGTGCTGCGTACCGGCGGGAAGTGGCTGCTGGCCGGGGTTTCCGCGGCCGGCCCGCTGGTGGTGACCGGGGAACCCGGCGACTGGAAGCGTGGGACCGTCGACGAAGCGGGCCGGCCGGTGCTGATCGGAGAACGCCGTGAGCAGGTCCGGAACGGGTCGAGCCGATCCTGCTCGGTCGTCTGGACGCTCGATGCCGGTGGTTGGCAGCGGGGCGATCTCGGGTGTCCGGGCAATCCGGTCAGCGCCGCGGCACGCCTCCCGGACGGTCGGGGTACTCCTGGCGAGCAGCCGAGCCCTCTGGATCCGGCCCTGAACCCGGTGCTCGGGTCAAACACGCAGTCCGGCGATGCGGGCGGCGAGCAACCGGACCGTCGGGAGCTCGACGACCGCCGTCGCCGGGAGGTTCCAGTGGGCCGCGATGCGGACCGCTCCTGCCGAGCGGCCGCCCAGGTCGAAGAAGTTGTCGTCCGCGCCGACCTCCTGGTAGCCCAGTGCCACCGCCCAGCGGGCCGCCACCTCCTGCTCGAGGCCCGGCTCCGGCTCCACGAACGGCGTGCCCAGCGCCGGCCGCGGCCGGACCGCACCCGATAGCCGAACAGACTCGGAGCGGGAGACCGGCCGGGCAAGGGGAACTCCGGAAAACACCACCTCGGTCAGATGGTCGGCGGCAGCCACCGCGGCGAGCACCTCCGGCGCGGGGTCCGAAGCCGATACCACCGTCGTCCACTGCCCGCGGCCGGCAAGCCGCGCCACGCGAGCTTCGGCGGCCAGCACGCGACCGGCCGGATCCGGGCGGACGACGAGGATCCCCCGCCTGCCACCCAGGTCCGGCACGTCGTGGTGCACCTCGGCTTCGGCGTGCCCAGCCGGCTCCCACTGCTCGTGATGCGGCCGCCACGACTGGTCACCACGCACCGCCAGCGGGGACTCCGCGTGCAGCACCGCCGCCAGGACCTGGTCGACCGCAGCGTCCGCACCCACGTCCACGTGCCGCGGGGTCAGCGCCGTGAGCGCCGCGTGCGCAGGCGTGGTCAAGTCGGGCCCCAGGACACCCACGGCACCGGAAGTCAGCGTCACCATCCCGGGCCACAACCGGGCCGCCACCTCGACCTCCCCCGGTGAGCCACCCAGTGCGAAGCCGTGCACGACCGTCCGCGGGACCACGACCAGCGACCGCAGCAGCGACGGCAGGCCGCCCGGCCCCACGACGAAGTCACCGGTGTCCAGGAACGCGAACTCGGGACCCGGGCGCACGGTGGTCACTTCGGCCCCCGCCAGGGTGATACGGGCAGCCAGCGCCTCGCCGACCGGATCAGAGGCGAACACCAGCCACGGTCCCGCCGCCCGCACCCGGTTCTCCAGGCCGGTCACAGGCTGCGGGTCGAGCCGCCACGAAGGCACGTGGGCAACCGGACGCGGAGCAAGAACCGCATCGACCCAGAATCGCTTGCGCTGGAACGGGTACGGCGGCAGCTCCACCCGGCGCCCCGCACCGCGGTGCAAGGCCGGCCAGTCCACGGTGCAGCCCGCGAGCCACAGCCGGGCCACCGCGGAAAGGAGCCACTCGTCAGCCGAACCGCCGTCGACGGAAAGCGTCTCGGTGGCGCTCTCGTCCAGCCGGACACCCAGCCGGGTCAGCCCGGCCGTCAACGCCGACAGCGCCCCCTCGCGGGTGGCGGGCGGCGCGGGTACCCCGGCCCCGGCCAGCAGGCGGTGGGCCGCCGCGGCCGTCGGCGCCCAGCCGGAGCCGGTGCCCGCGACCAGGCGGACCCGCGGGTCGCGGCGGCGGGTCTCGCCGTCGATCCACCGGGCGGGGTCGGCCAGGGCCGTCACCGCGTCCGGGAGGTCGCGGACCACCACCGCCCGGCGGAGCGCGAAGTGGCCCCGCGACACCTGCAGCGTGAAAGCGACGTCGCCGAGGTCGAGGTCCGGGTGCGAAACCAGGTGGGCACGCAGCCGCGCCGTCACCTCGTCGAGGGCGGCAGGATCTCCGGCGGAAAAGGTCAGCAACCCGGGGCCGCTCGAACGCCGGGGTTCCCGCACCGGCGGCTGCTCGAGGACGACGTGCGCGTTCGTCCCCCCGACGCCGAACGAGCTGACCCCCGCCCGCCGCGGCGTTCCGTCCGCGGGCCAGGGGACGTCGGCGGGCAGCACGGTGAACCGGTCCCCGAGCGCGGGATTCGGCTTGCGGAAACCCCGAGTACCCGGCAGCACGCCGTCACGCAGGTTCAGCGCCGCCCGGATCAGCGACGTGACGCCGGACGCGCGGTCGAGGTGCCCGATGCTCGGCTTGACCGAGCTGAGCACGCACGGCGCCGCGCGTCCCGGCCCGAAGACCCGGTTGAGCGCGGCCAGCTCGATCGAGTCGCCCAGCGGCGTGCCGACGGCGTGGCACTCGACGTACCCCACCGTCTCGGGCTTCACCCCGGCCACGGCCAGCGCGGTGTCGACCACCGCTGCCTGCCCGGCCACCCCGGGAGCGGGGTAGCCGGCGCGGTCGCGGCCGTCGTTGTTGACCGCCGAACCGAGGATCACCGCGTGCACGACGTCGCCGTCGGCGAGGGCGTCCTCCAGGCGTTTCAGCGCGACGACCGCCGCCCCGGAGCCCATCACCGTGCCGTTCGCGGCCGCGTCGAGGGCCCGCACCCGGCCGTCGGGCGAGAGGATGCCGCCCTCTTCGAAGCAGTGCCCGCCGGTTTGGGGCAGCGGCAGCGCCGCACCCCCGGCCAGGGCCAGGTCGCACTCGTAGGTCAGCAGGCTCTGGCAGGCCAGGTGCACCGCGACCAGCGACGTCGAGCAGTACGTCTGCACGGTGATCGCCGGGCCGCGCAGGCCCAGCTTGTACGACACGAGCGAGGTGAGCGAGTCGCGTTCCACGCCCGCGGACAGCAGGGGCTTGCCGCCCGGTTCCGCGGCGAGGCCGGCGACGTTGCGGGTCAGGTAGTCGGGGAACGCGCAGCCGGCGAACAGCCCGACGGGCACGCCGGGGTCGGTCGGCCGGTAGCCGGCCCGTTCCAGGGCTTCCCACGAGCACTCCAGCAGGAGCCGGTGGTGCGGTTCCAGGGTTTTCGCCTCGCGCGCGGAAAGCCCGAAGGCGGCGGCGTCGAACGTCTCGACACCGCCGGCGACGGGGCCGCCGACACGGACGTGGCCCGGGGTGGCCGGGTCCACGCCCGCGGCGGCGAGCTCCGCGTCGGTCAGTTCGCGCAGGCCGGGGGTCCCGGCCGCGAGGTTGCGGCGCAGCTGCTCGACGTCGGCGGCGCCCGGGAACCGCCCCGCCATCCCGACGAGCGCCACGGCCGATTCGTGTGCCGGTTCCGTCATGGCCGGTCCTTTCTCCAGTCAGAGCAGGTGGCTGCGGCCCCAGCCGTGGGCGAGCCGGTAGGTGGCGAACGCCCCGGTGACGAGCCCGATCCCGAGCACGATCAGCGCCGGGCGCAGCATGGCCTCGGCGTGGCCGGCCATGGCCGAGCGGATCAGCGACAACCCCCAGTACCCCGGGGAGAACGGCGCGATCGCCTGCGCCCACGACGGCATCAGCGACACCGGCAGCAGCGAGCCGCCGAGCGAGCTGATGGTGATCGCGCCGAGGTCGACGGCGACGATCAGGTCGCCGCGGCTGCGGACCACAGTGGACAGTGCCGCCCCCATGGCCAGCAGCATGAAGCCCCACAGGCACATCGCCACGAACACCAGGCCGGGCGACACCGGGAACGGCATCCCGACGACGAGCCAGCCGTACACGATGAGCACGCCCTGCTGGATCAGCAGCACGACGAACACCGGGACCGCCTTGCCGATCAGCAGTTCCGCGCGGGCGGCCCGGCTGGCGCGCAGCCGGTCCCAGGTGCGCCACTCGCGTTCGACGAAGATCGCGTTGCCCACGATCGCCATCGCGAACACCGAGAACATCACCAGCTGCCCGGTCACGGCTTCGACCGCGCCGCTGCCCAGCGCCTTCACGTACAGCGGCTGGAACAGGACCATGAAGATCATCGGCGTGATCAGGTAGCTGATCAGCTGCGACGGGTCGCGCAGGCGCAGGGTCGCGTTGTAGCGGATGAGGGCGCCGGCCCGGTAGAAGGAGTCAGTGCGCGTCGACATCGGTCACCGCCAGGGAGTGGTAGAGGTCGTCCAGGCTGGGGTTGCGCAGCTCGACGGACTCGACCGGCCGGGTCACCGTGGGCAGCAGCTCCAGCAGCGTGCCCGTCGGGTCGGTGGTCGAGACGGTCAGCTGCTCGTCGGCGGTGCGCACGCGGACCTCGCCGGGCAGGCCCGACAGCAGCTCGTCCGCGCCGCCGCGCGCGATCACCCGGCCTTCGGCGGCCACCGCGATCGTGGCCTGCAGGTCGGTCAGTTCGGTCAGGTAGTGGGTGGTGTAGACCACTGCGGCTCCCTCGCCTGCTCGTTGCTTGACCACGTCGAGCAGCGCCTGACGGGTCTCGGGGTCGGCACCGGCGGTCGGCTCGTCGAGCAGCAGCAGCGCCGGCCGGTGCACCAGCGCGGTCGCGGCCTGCGCCCGCCGCTGCTGGCCACCCGAGAGCAGGCCGCAGGTGCGGTTCAGGAAGCCCTCCAGCCGCAGCGCGGCGGTGAGGTCGTCGATCGCCGAGCGCAGCGCGGCCCGGCGCAGGCCGGCCAGGCGGCCGTAGAGCTCCAGGTGCTCGCGCACGGTCAGCGGGCGGTAGAGCGCGATGTGCTGCGGGGAGATGCCGATGCGGTCGCGGGCCCGCGTCGGCGACTCGCCGTCGACGAGCACCGTGCCGCTGTCCGGGCGCAGCAGCCCGGACACCATTTCGACGAAGGTGGTCTTGCCGGCGCCGTTGTGGCCGACCAGCCCGACGATCTCGCCCGCGGCGACCTCGAGGCTGAAGCCGTCGAGGGCCTGCACTTCGTCATAGCGTTTCCGGAGGTCGATTGCTTGCAACATAGGGATCGCTCCTTGCGATTCGCGGCCTTGGCAATGTCGCACGGGGACCGCGGGCAGCGGCCGCTCCCGCGGTGGCAGGAAACTGCCGTCATTCGGTGCCGGCGGGCACCGCGGTCACCGTCTCGCGCAGCGTGACGCGGTCGAACTTGCCGTTGACCGACCGGGGCAGCTTCGGCAGCACCTCGATCCGCCGCGGCAGCATGTACGCGGGCAGTTCCTTCGCCAGCGCGCGGGAAATCGCCTCGGCGTCGCCCTCGGGCGCGACCGCCAGCACGATCCGGTGGCCCAGCGCGGGATCCGGCACGCCGAACGCGGCCGCCTCCCCCACCAGGCCGGTCGCGTAGGCGGCTTCTTCGACCTCGGCGGGGCTGACGCGGTAGCCCGACGTCTTGATCATCTCGTCGGTGCGGCCGACGAAGTAGAGGAACCCGTCCTCGTCGCGGTAGACGGTGTCGCCCGACCACACGGCGATCTCCGGCCGCACCAGGCCGTCCGGGCCCGGTACCGGGCGGAACCGCTCCGCGGTGCGGCCGGGGTCGTTCCAGTAGCCGAGCGCCACGAGCGCGCCGCGGTGCACCAGCTCGCCGTGCTCGCCCGGCAGGCAGGATGAGCCGTCGGGGCGCAGCACGAGGACTTCGGCGTTCGGGATGGCCTTCCCGATCGAGCCGGGACGGCGGTCCGCCTCCGCCGGGTCGAGGTAGGTGGAGCGGAACGCCTCGGTGAGGCCGTACATCAGGAACGGTTGCGCCTTCGGGAAGATCTCGCGCAGCCGCGTCAGCGTCGCGCGCGGCATGCGGCCGCCGGTGTTGGCGAAGTACCGCAGCCGCGCGGTCGCCTCCGCGGGCCACTCCTGGGTCACCAGCTGCAGCCACAACGGCGGCACGCAGGTGAGCGCGGTGACGCCGTGGCGGGCGCAGAGCCGCACGATTTCCTTGGGCAGCAGGTAGTTCACGAGCACGACGTGCGCGCCGGCGGCGAACGCGGTGGTGAGCTGGCTGAACCCCGCGTCGAAACTCAGCGGCAGGGCGGCGAGCACGACGTCCTCGCGCGTGTGGCCGAGGTATTCGGCGACGCTCGCGGCGCCGGCGAGCAGGTTGCGGTGGGAGAGCACGACCCCTTTGGGACCGCCGGTGCTGCCGGAGGTGTACATGATGGCGGCCGGGTCCTGGTCGATCACGGCGCCGGGCACCGCGCGCGGCTCGGCCGCGGTCAGCGCGTCCCACGCCGGCTGCCCGAACACCACGACCGGGGTCGGCTCAGGCACCGCCTCGCGGACCGTCGCCGCCCGCTCGGCGGTCGTGAGCACCACCTTCGGGGTGCAGTCGGTGGCGACGTGAGCGAGGTGGCGGGCCTTGAACAGCGGGTTCAGCGGCACCAGGACCGCACCGGCGGCCGCGGCGGCGAACAGCGCGACGACGGTTTCCAGGCGCTTCTCCGCGTACACCGCCACCCGGTCGCCGCGGCGCACGCCGAGCCGGTGCAGGCCGTGGGCCACGCGCGCGACCTGGTCGCCGAGCTCGGCGTAGGTCAGCGTGCGGTCCTTGTAGGTCAGTGCCGGATCGCCGGGTGCACCGCGGCCGAGCAGCTGGTCGAGCCGCACCGGGGCGGCTGCCTCAGACATCGGCGGGCTCCGGGGCGACGAACTCCGCGACGGCGGCCCACAGGCTGCCCGCGGTGGCGAACGTGTCCTCGGTGAGCAGTTCGTCCGGCAGCTCGAACCCGAAGGTCTCCTCCAGGTCGGTGACGAGCTGCACGACGCCCATCGAGTCGAGCCCGAGCGCGGCGAGGTCGTCGTCCTCGGCGAGCCGGTCCCCGAGCGCGTACGGCAGGTGCGCGATCAGGATTTCGAGGAACCCCGGCGGGATGGGGAGTGTGTCAGGCATGGCGTCACCCTGTTTCGCTTTCGGCGGTCAACCGTGTCCCCCCGAGGACACCACCGCCCGGAATCACCCGGCCATCACCGCGCTCTCATCCCGCCACTGCCGGGCGAGAGCGGTGTGAGAGCGCCCCGAGAAGACCGGCTGCGACGGTGGACGCAGTAGCAACCGCGGCTTCGCCACGGGCCGGGGGCTCCGTCACCCGGAACTCCCGAAACCCCATAGCAGCCGAATTCCGCCTTGGAGGCACGATGTCGACGGCCACACTCCCGCCGCTCGGGGCGTTCTCCGTGCCCGAGCCCGACCCCGACGCCGAGCTGTACCGCTACGCGGCACGCTGCGGCCGGATCTCGTCCGTGGACACCGCCGCGGCGCACCTCGGCCTGCCCGCCGACACGGTCCAGGCGGCCGCGGCGCGGCTGGTGGAGCTGCAGCTGCTGCGGGCGGTCGCCGACGGCTTCGTCCCCCGCGAGCCCTCGGCCGCCGCGGAGCTGGTCGTGACGCCGCTGGAACGCGCGATGTACGAACGGCGCGAAATGGCCGACCGCCTGCGCGAGCGCATCGACGGCATCACCCGCGCCCCGGCCGGCGCCGCGGGCACGCTCGACCGCCTCGAGGGCGTCGCCGAGATCCGCGGCCTGATCAAGCTGGCGGCCGAGGTCTGCCGCGACGAGCTGGTGGTCCTCCACCCGGGCGAAGCGGCCGACGACCTGGTCGACGAGCTGCTGGACGCGTGCTACTCGGTACTGGGCGACGGCGTCGGCGTCCGGGTCGTGTGCCCGCACCGCAGCCGCGCGGGGTACGCGGCCCGGGCCCGGCTGACGCAGCTCGCGGGCCGCGGGGCGAACATCCGTACGCTGAGCCGGGTGCCCGAGGCGGCGGTGGTGTTCGACCGTTCCCTGGCGGTGACGCTGGACGTCGCCGACCTTTCCGCCCGCCGCGTGCGCGACCAGGGCATGGTGCGCTTCCTGCTGGGGCTGTTCGACCAGCTGTGGGACGGCGCGACGCCGTTCGCGGCCGACGAGCAGGGGTACAGCGGCGAGATCGCGCACGACCTGCAGCAGACGATCGCGCGGCTGATGGCCCAGGGCCTGACCGACGAGGTCGTGGCGCGGCGGCTCGGGATGTCGGTGCGCACGTGCCGCCGTCACATCGCCGCGATGCTCCAGAACCTCGATGCGGTGTCGCGGTTCCAGGCCGGAGTGCAGGCGGCTGCCCGCTTCACGCTCGCCTGAGCACCGGCACCACCTCGGCCACGGCCGAATGTGCTTCGAGGTGATCGGTCGACTTGGATCGCCAGGCCGAACCACCGCCCGATCCGGGCGTCGGCCTCGATCTGGCGGAGGCACTTACGGGCATCGAGCTTCCCGAGCAGGAGAGCGACCAACGCCATGGGCGACCGCTCTGCTCCAGCTGCCCGCCGCCACACGAGAAGGGGCCTTCCGCTTGCGGAAGGCCCCTTCTCCCTGCCCGCCCTACCACCCGGCGGCCTCGGCCACGACGCCGTAGGTGCGCCGCAGGTCGGTCATCCGGTAGATGCCGGCTTCCGGGATGCGGATGCCGTACCGGTGCTCGATCCGGGCGAGCAGCTCGATCACCACCACCGACGTGACCCCCAGATCGCCCGCGAACGATGCCGCAGTGGCCACTTCGGCCGGGGGGACCGAGAACAGGTCGGCGGCCAGCGCCGCCAGTTCGTCGAACCGGGCCGGGACGACGGACACCGCGGGCGTGGCCGCGCGGCGGAACGGGCGCGGCGGGCGGGCACACGCCGCCGCCGCGACCGCGACCACCAGGTCGGCCTGGTGGCTCAACGTCACCACGATCTCCGCCAGGCCCGCTTCCTCGGCGATCTCCGCCGCGCCGCCGCCCAGCGTCACCAACGGCGCTCCCCAGTCGTCGTTGGTGACCTCGATGTCACGCCAGCGCAGGCCCTGGCCGAAGCCACGGCCCAGCATCTTGCACGTGGCCTCCTTGACGGAAAACCGCCCGGCCAGCCGTTCCAGGGACCGTTCGGCACCCATCCGGGCGGCCTGCTCCAGCTCGACCGGCGTGAAGACCAGCGTCCGGTACCGGTGGTGCGCCGCGACCTCCGCGAACCGCGGGATCGACATCAGGTCCACGCCGATCCTCATCCACTCCGCCCCCCGAGCAGACTCGCCGTGGCGGCGGGAACCAGCCGCACCGCGGAGACGTCCGAAGCGAGCAACGCCAGCCAGCCCTCGCGGAGCGGCCCGCGGGTGTGCAGCAGGACGCGGTCCCCGTCGGCGACCACGCCTTCGGCCAGTGCCGCGCAGAACGCCAGCCACGCGTCGCACGGGCCCCGGCCGGTGAACCGGTGGCCGCCCGTCAACGCGGGTTTTCCTTCGCCGCAGCCGGAAACCGTCAGCGCCGGGGCGCCGCGACGCACCCGCAACCCGACCGCCGCGAACCGCGGGTGGCCGCAGGCCGCGTCGGCGAACAGCGGCTCGTCGCAGATCACCGCCGTCGCCTCGCTTTCGACCGCCCACTCCAGCAGCCCGAAGACGGCCGTGCCGCCGAGCTCGTCGAGGTGCGAGAGGCCGACGTCCTCGCCCGCCCAGCCGCTGCGGTGCACCAGCCCGGCCAGCGCGGCCACGTTCGGGTCGCGCAGCGGACCCGACCGCACGAAGAACAGCGGCTGCGGCACCGCCGGCGGGCCGAGCGCGGCGAGCACCTGTGCGGTGACGTCGACGTCGTCGTCCTCCGGGATCCGGACCATCAGGCGGGACAGCGGAATTCCGGCCGCGGCCAGCCGCTCCGGCGGCACCAGGTCGGCGGCACCGGGCAACGTCGACAGGGGCACGTACTCCTCGCGCCGGGCGACGGCGAACGCGATCGTGTCGATCCCGAGGTCAGGCATCGGCGTCTCCCGCCTGGTACCCGCGCGCCACGTGCAGGCGGTGGATGTTGCTGGTGCCCTCCATGAACTCGAACGCGTGCACGTCCCGCGTCCACTTCTCCAGCAGCGGGTGCTCGATCAGGCCGGCCGGGCCGAGCGCGGCCGACGCCCAGTGCGCCGTGCCCACCGCCAGGCCGATCGCGCCGAGCTTCGCGGCGCTGGAGAGGTAGCCGCGCTCGGGATCGCGGTCGATCCGCGCCGCGGCCTCGTACACCAGTTCCCGGCCCGCTTCGGCGCGCGCGAGGGCGAGCTGGCCGCCGGGGGCGTTCTTCCGGTGTTCCAGCACGTACTCGACCATGGCGAGGGCGGTGCCCACGGCGGAAGCGGCGATCCGGACCCGCATGTGGTTGAACGTCGTGATGGCGGCGAAGATCCCGCGCCGCGTCGCCGGCAGGTGGTCGCCCAGCATGCGGCCGGCGGGGATGGCGACGTCCGAAAAGGACAGCCGGCTGATGTAGGCGCCGCGGAGACCGATCATCTCGAGCTTCTCGCCGTGCCAGCCGGGCGCCGGGACCTCGACCAGCGCCGCGCGGATCGACAGCGCGCCGCGGCCGGTGCGGCCGAACACCACGCCGACGCTGCCGCGGGCGGCGTTGCCGACGTAGCACTTGCCGCCGTCGAGCCGCCAGCCGTCGCCGTCGCGCTCGAAACGGGTCTCCATCGCCGTCGCGTCGTTGCCGCGGCCCTCTTCGGTCATCGCGAAGAACGACCAGCGGCGGCCGCCGTGCATCCGGGTGAAGAACCACTCCTGCTGCTCGGGGGTGCCGAGCAGCTCGACGAAGACCCCGGCCAGGCCGGGTGACGGGCAGGCCAGGATCGCGCCGACGTCGCCGCGGGCCAGCTCGATCAGCCCGGCCACGTTCTCCAGGCACGAGCCGCGTTCCATCGCGCGCAGCAACGGCGTCGACGGCAGGGACTCGCGGTACTGCGGCGGGGTGTCGGCCTGCCGCACCATCTCGAACACGGGCGAGTTGTAGTGCTCGTCCATGGCGTCCGGGTCGACGTCGATGGCCAGGGCCCGCGACCGCAGGTCGGCGGCCGCCTCCCGGCTCAGGTCGCGGACCGCGCGGACGCGTTCGCTCAGCTCGATCATGCCGGTTCTCCTTCCGGTTCCCGGTCCACCCAGGTGCCGGCCACCAGGGCCGAGACGTAGAGCGACCGCGCGGGTGAGGTGGCGAGGAAGCCCGAGGCGCCGAGGTGCTGGGCCACCCGCCAGCCCAGTTCGTCCAGCTCGCGGTGGACGTCGGCGACGGCGGCCGGGTGGCGCTGCGAGCGCACCTGGGCGCGCAGCCGTTCCACCGCGGCCATCACGTCGCCGATCGCGCCGACGATCAGCTGTTTGCGGATCAGCGGTTCGTCGCCGGAGGTGCGTTGCGACAGGTGCTCGACGACGTGGTCGAGCACCGAGCGCAGCACCCCCAGCCGGACGGCGGCCAGGTGCCGGCCGAGGTCGGCCAGCTCGAGCGCGTCCCGCTCTTCGCGGGGCCGGCCCGGGCAGGCGAGGAAGACGATGTCTTCGCGGTCGGCCAGGCTGTGCGTGCGCACTTCGGCGCCTTCGGGCACGGCGGCGGCCGGCACGGCCGCGTACCGGCCGGGTGCCAGCCGGTCGGCCGGGGTGGCGGGCAGGGCCCGCGCGAGACCGGCGGCCAGGCCGTCACGGCGCGCGGTCCGCTCGCATTCGAGCAGGCTGGTGGTCACTTCTCCTCCACGACCTCGACGATCACCGACTGGAAGTAGGCGCCCTGGCCCACGGAGACCAGGGCGCAGCGCTGTCCGGGGCGCAGCCGCCCGGCCGCGTCGGCGTGCTGCAGGGCGAGCAGCGAGTCGACCCCGAAGTTGTGCCCGCGCTCGGCGACCAGGTCCAGCGGGATCCGGTCGAACGGGAACCCGGACAGCCCGCTGAAGGTGCGCCAGAACATGCGGTTGGACAGGTCCGGCAGCACCCAGTCCACATCGGACAGGGTGAGGCCGGCGTCCCGCGCCGCGGCGCCGACGACGGCCACCGCCTGCTCGCAGCAGACCTTGCCGAAGAGCGTGAACTCCTCCTTGGTCATGCGCAGGCTGCGGTGGAACCGGGTGTCGCGGGCGCTCGCGCCGCCGAGGTACCGGTAGCGCGCGGGCCCCGGTCCGACCACGACCGCGGCGGCGGTGTCACCCGCGACGGTGGTGCCCGGGATGTAGCGGCCGCGGTCGCTGGCACTGCCCTGGTCGCCGCCGAGCACGAGCACGCGGTCGTCCGGGGCGGCGCCGGGCCGGGCCAGGTAGCGCCGGGCCAGTTCGACCGAGCGCAGCACCGACGTGCAGTTCACGTGCGACACCCCGAAGAACGGGACGCCGGGCAGGCCGAGCGCGTCGCGCAGCCGGTCCGGGAACTCCCCGCACAGGTCGAGCTCGGCGATGAGCAGGGTGTGGCCGTAGAGCACCAGGCTCGCCGGCCCGCCGCCGAGCGCGGCCCGCCCGGCCTCGGCCAGGTGGTCCGCCATCCGCTCGCCCGGCGCGAGCACCGGGCTGTCGCGCAGGCCGTAGATGCGGCCGAACATGCGCCGCTCCAGGGGTTTGGCGCCCGACCGCACGAGCACGTCGTCGACGGCCTCGACCCGGCCGGGCAGCCGCACGGCGACCCGGGACAGCCCCGTGTCCATCAGCGCTCCCTCCTCGGCCCACGCGTGTCGACTCCCCGATCACGCGTGTCGACTCCCCGATCACGCGTGCCGACCCTTCGCTCACGGGCGGAAGCCGGCGCGCCCATCAGTGCTCCCTCCCCGGCACGAGCAGGCAGCTGCAGAACGTGCCGCCGGCGGGCTCGAAGTCGGCCAGCAGCACCGGTTCCTCCAGCGGCCAGAGGCGGGCGAGCCCCGCCCACACGCCCGTGCACCACAGGTCCGGGACCGCTTCGACCCGTCCGGCGTACGGCGTGCCCGCGAGCCGCTTGGCGAGGCCCGCCCCGGCCAGGACCCGGACGCCCGGGTGCCGGTACAGCACGTCCGCCAGGGCGAGGGTGGCGCTGCGCGGCCCGGTCCCGCCGAGCCGCACCTCTTCCAGGTCCGTCACCGCGACGTCGCCCGTCGCGCCGGCCTGCAGCAGCACCGCCGCGTCGGGCCGGTGCGTGGCCGGGTGGCCGCTGTCCCACAGCACGGCGTTCTGGTCGTAGACCAGCAACGCCGCCGAGGTCGCTTCGCCGAGCCGGCACATGCCGTCCAGCAGGCGCAGCGCCGTGAACGCCGCGCCCGGCCCCGGTCCGGCGACCGAGCACGGTTCCGGGTTCCCGGGCAGCCGTCCGGCCAGGTAGCAGCCGGCGACCTCCGAGTGGTACAGGTCGGGCGAGTGGTAGGCGAGGACGACCGCGTCCAGCGGCGGCAGCGGGGCGCCCGCGTCTTCCAGGAGGGCCTCGGTCATCTCGATGAACCCGTTGCCGGTGCGGGCCAGGAAGTCCTCCTGGTCCGCCGCGGCGCCGAAGGTCTCGACCATGAGCCGGGCCAGCTCGGGGCGCATCCCGAACACCGGCTTGGCGCGTTCGGTGAACACCCGGTGCGTCACGCCGGTCAGGTGCACCCCGGCCGGGCGCGGGGGTACCGCGGCCCGTCCGGGGGGCGCGAGGGTTTGCAGGGACATGGCTCAGACCGCCGCGGCGGACCTGGCGAAGGCCGACTCGATGTAGTCGGTCAGGCTGCCGACCGTGCGGAAGACCTCCGGGCCGAGCTCGTCCGGGTCGATCTCGAGGCCGATCGTGTCCTCGAGGCTCATCAGCAGCTCGATGACGCTGGTGGAGTCGAGCGCCAGGTCCTCGAACAGGCGCAGCTCCGGGGTGACGCCGCCGATCTCCTTGTTGAGCACGGCGGACAGGGCGATCTCCAGGTGGGCGACGATCTCGGTGCGGTTCATCTCGGCTCACTTCCCATGCTGTTGGTGTCGGGCTGGTGGAGGTGCTGCTTGCGCAGCAGGTCCGCGGGCTCGTCGCGGTCGCGGACCAGGAAGGCCGCACCCCCGCGCACGAGCACCTCGGCGGGGAACCCGTGGCTGAGGAACAGCCCGGGCGAGGCCGACGGCCCGTAGGCGCCGGAGTTCAGGACGCCGACCAGGTCGCCGGGCCGCAGGTCGGGCAGTTTCACCTGCTTGAGCAGGGTGTCGTTGGGCGTGCACAGCGGGCCGGTGACGGTCCACGGGCCCGGCTCGACGGTGTCGTCGGAGTCGTCTCCGGCGGCCCGCGGCGTGAGCAGCACGGCCGGGAAGTTGCGCTTGACGAACGACCCGATACCGACGGCGGCCATGTGGTGGTGGGTGCCGCCGTCCGCGATCGCGAACCGCTCCCCCATGGACTCCTTGACGTACCGGACGCCGAGGACGTACACCCCGGCGCGGCCGGCCAGGAACCGGCCGGACTCCATGATCAGCCGGGTGGCCGGGTGCGCCCGGTGGAACGCCTCGAGCATCGGGTTGATCTCGGCGGCGACGTCGGCGGCTTCGAGGTCGTCCTCGCCTTCGAAGTAGGCGACGCCGAGGCCGCCGCCGATGTCGACGGCTTCCAGCCGGATCCCGGTCTCCGCGGCCACCCGCTCGGCCAGGTCGAGGGCGTAGCGCGTGTTCTTGCCGATGACCTCGGCGTCGAGGATGCGCGTGCCCATGTAGACCTGGATGCCGGCGACGTCGGCGTGGCGGTACTCCGCCAGCCGCGGCCCGGCGGCGAGCACCTGGGCCTCGTCGATGCCGAACTGGCGGGGCTTGCCGCCCATGGTCAGCCGGGAGCCGCTGATCGCGCAGGTCGGGTTGATCCGCAGCAGCACCCGCTGCTGCTTCCCGAGCTCGGCGCCGAGCCGTTCGATGTCGTCCAGCTCGTCGAAGGACTCGCAGACGATGGCGTAGACGCCGGTGTCCAGGCACGCCCGCAGTTCCTCCTGGCTCTTGCCGGGGCCGAGGAAGATGATGTCGTCGGGCCGCGCCCCCGCTTCGAGCACGGTCTGGAGCTCCACAATGGACGAGACCTCGGCCCGCGCGCCGCCGCCGTGCAGGGCGGCGAAGACGCTGATGTTCGGGTTCGCCTTGAGGGAGTAGAACACCTCGATCGCCGGGTGCAGCACCGCGCGCAGGCCGGTGATGGTCGCGTGCAGGACGTCGCCGTCGTAGACGTACAGCGGCGTGCCGAAGCGCGCGGCGAGGTCCGGGTAGTCGATGTCGGTCATGCGTTTTCCCCTGCCATGACGCCGAGGCGGCGCTCGGCCTCGGTCCGGACGGCGAGGGCCTCCTCGGGCGAGTCCCCGACGCAGATCGCGTAGAGACGGCCGTGGAAGGAGCCCTCGCCGGTGGCCGCGGCGTTGAGCGTCGCGAAGTTGTTGACCAGCACGCCGGTGTCGCCGGCGCCGGTGAAGAACAGGTCGCCGAGTGCGGTCTCGACCTCGGCGAAGGTGTGTTCGCGCCGCAGTTTCAGCGAGAAGGTCGCCGCGATGGCGTGCCGGCCCTCGGGGATGAACTTCTCGGCGATCCGGCTCTGGTAGGTCGACATGTTGAACCGGGCGTTGATCTCCAGGCACGGGTACAGCGTGCCGTCGGCGGCGAGCATCGCGTCGACGCCGACCATCCCGAAGAACCCTTCGTCGTGCAGGGCCCGGCCGATCTTCTCGACGGCCTCGGCCAGCTCGCGGGCCGCGACCGGCGGCAGCTCCACCGGGAAGCGGTGGCCCTGGTGCACGCCGTTCTTCAGCACGGCGGCCTTGACCGTTTCGAACCGGACCCCGCCGGTGCGGGAGACGACGAACTGGTAGTTGAGGTCCTGGGCGTGCTCGATCCAGGACTCGACGACGAGGTTCGCGGGCGCGTCGGCACCGCGGCGCTCGATCAGGCGCAGCAGGCGGTTCGCGCCGCGCTCGTCCTCGACGACGACCATGCCGCGCCCGGAGACGCCGAGCGACTCCTTGACCACGACCCGGCCGCCCAGCGCCAGCTGCGCGGTGAGGGCGTCCCGCAGCTCGCCGACCGTGTGCACCACCCGGCCGGGCACCTGGCGCAGGCCGAGCGCGTCGACCAGGCCGCGGCTGAACACCTTGCCGTTGACCGCCTTGCAGATCTGCGCGGTCGAGCCGGCCAGCGGCAGCCCGGACTCCTTGGCCAGGGCCTCTTCCGCCGCCGAGATGCCCAGCGGCATCAGGTAGGTGTTGCCGTCGGCGAGCTCCCGCAGCTTGCCCAGGAGCTCCGGGGAGTTCAGGGCGTCCTCGGTGACCATCGCGTCCGGGTCGTTGTGCTCGGCGATCAGCGTCGAGCCGTCGGTCGCCCCGCGGGTCCGGGCCGAGCAGCACCGCGGCGGCGCCGTCGCCCTGGATCGTGGTGTCGCGGATCAGCCGGGCCTCGTGCATCAGCACCTTGTCGCCGGTCAGCACGAGCACCCGGTCGCCCGGGGCCGCGGTGGCCAGCAGCGAGCGTGCGACGTGCAGGGCGTGGAGGCCGACCACGCAGTTGAGGTGGGACAGGCTGAACGCGGTCGCGCGGTGCAGCCGCAGCCGCGTCCGCACGTCCTCGAGGAGGCCGGGCGTGGCGACCGCGACGTGCTGCATGGTGTGCGCGTGGACCAGGAACCGGACCGAGTCGCGGTCGGTGCCGGAGAGCACCCGCTCCCCCGCGCCCGCCAGCAGGTCGGCCAGTTCGAGGCCGTCGGCGACGGCGACGCGGTCGAGGCCCAGGAAGCGGGTGAAGAAGCGCAGCTGCGTGGCGTCGAGGCCGAGCGGGCCGGCCAGGTCGGCGACCGGCAGGCTCGTCTCCGGCACGAACGACGCCACCCGTTCCAGGCGGGGTGCTTCGAGCAGGGACATGGTTTCCTCCTCTTCGTCCGGCTCAGCCGCGGGCCGGCACGAGCTCGTGCGCGAGCGCGGACAGGGGGCGGGCGGTGGTGAACGGGACGAGCCCGGCACTCCACCCGCGTTCGTGCAGGGCTTCGACCACGCGGGGCAGGCGCAGCACGCGCCCGCCGGCGCCGGTGTAGCTGCGGGCCGGGTCGACGTCGCCGAGGCCGTTGACCTCGGCCACCACCTCGGTGAGGACACGCTCGGCGGGCGCGGCTCCGGTTCGCTCGACGTCGGCTTCGGACGGGGTCCGCGGCTCCGGCGGGGTGAAGCCGATGAGCGCGGCGGCTTCGCTGACGCGCAGGTCGGTGCCGGGGTCGCGGTGGGCCTCGACGAGCCGGGCGTAGCCGCGCAGGAACTGTTCGACCGCGCCGGCGTCCATCACCGCGTCCAGGGCCTGCAGGGCCAGGGTGATGCCGTCGGCCCATTCGTAGACGCGCAGGTAGCTGTCGGAACCGGCGTGCGCCCAGTCGTCAGGGGCGGCGTTGACCGCGTACCGGTCGCGTTTGGTGCGGCACGACCGCGGCGCGTTGTCGAGGAAGTTCAGCTCGGCGACCACGCGCACGTTCTCCTCGGCGACGAGCTCGTAGACACGGTCGTAGGGCACGTGCGCGTGGGTCATCGCCTGGCTCACGCGGACGGCGGACTCCTTGACGACGTCCGAAAACCGCGGATCGCCGCCGAGGTCGGCGAGCACCGGCGTCGGGTAGGACAGGCAGGTGACGGCACCGCCGAAGCCGCTGGCGTCCCGCTGGCTGGTGTACATCCGGTGCGCGACCACCGTTTCGCCGGTGTACGCGGCGAGCGTGACGGCATAGGCGGCCAGGTGCACGGCCGAGGGCCACACGTGCTCGCGGGCGGCGATCGCCCGGGCGGCCGACAGCAGTGTCGGAACGGTGTAGGAGGCGCTGTACGCAGCCTCAGATGGCTTGCGGCGCTTCGAGAAGACGTCTGCAGGGAGCTTCTTGACGAGATCGCGCCAGTGGCTGAGCGCGGGTTCGAGGTCGGCGTCGGTGCGGCTCTCCTCGAAGCGCGCGAGGTCCACCGGCTGGTGTTCCACCGGGTCCAGCACGGCGGGCCGGCCCTCGGTGCGGGCGGCGAGCAACTCGTCGAGCTCGGCGGCCAGGCGGTCGAGGGCGACGTCGTCGAAGGCCAAGTGGTTGAAGACCAGGTGCAGCCGGACCAGGCGGCCGCCGGTGGTGACCACGCAGGCCCGCAAGGGCCACTCGCGGGCCAGGTCGAACGGGGTACGGGTGAGGCGCGCGATGACGTCCACGGTGTCCTCCGCGGTCGCCTCGACGACCGGCTGCGGCGCCGGTGGCTGCACGAGCTGGCGCGGCCAGGCGTGCCCGTCGGCGGCGGTGCCGGTCAGGTCGTAGACGGTGCGCAGGATTTCGTGCCGGCGCACCAGGTGCGTCAGCGCGGTGCGGACGGCCGCGACCGTGCAGCCCGCGGGCAGCGGGTAGCTGGTGCCGATGTGCGCCTCGTGCCGGGACGGCGCCGGCACCCGCAGGTACCGCAGCAGGTGGTGGTGCTGTCCCCAGCAGAGGTTCGCGCTTTTCACCACGGGGGCCTCCAAAATCGTCGTACGCCGATGGTGGGCGGCCGCGGCGGAAATGGTTAGCCCCTGGCGGTGGCACGTTCTCCGTGGCACGAAGATGACACCGGCCGGGTCGGAGTTTTCCTTGACCGGCAACGGTTCGTCGGTGAATCTGGGTTGGCCCCGCCGGAACGCAGGAATTGCGGACCGGATCTGCGGGGGAAATCCCACAACGGAATGAGGAGCACCCATGTCGAAGGAAGCTTCGAAGGTCGCCAGCAAGGTCGCGTCGAAGGTCGCCAGCAAGGAGGCCTCCAAGGAGGCGTCCAAGGAAGCCTCGAAGGTCGCTTCCAAGGAGGCGTGACCTCCCGGCGGGACGGCGGCGCGCCCGCGTCGCTGTCCCGCCGAACCCGGCACTTCACGGAAAGTGCCGGTCTTGTGGCCACCGCGGGTGCGGCACTTTCACGTCGAAGTGCCGCTCCCGCGGCTTTACCCGCCAGTCCACCAGCCCGGGAGGGGCCATGACCTCGATCGCGCCCGCCGCGCCGCTCGCCGCCACTCCGGCGGACCGCGTGCTGCCGCGCTGGTCGGCCCGCGCCTGCGCGGACGCCGACCGGCCGGCCGTGCTCGCGCTGTTCACCGACCCCGGCTTCTTCTTCCGCACCGACCGGCCGGACACGCGGCCCGAGTGGGAGATCCTCCGGCTCCTCGGCGACGACACCCGCGTGCTCTGCGCCGACGGCGAGCCCATCGGCCTCTACGCCCTCGAGCACGAGGGCAGCGAGCACGGCTGCCACTACGTCCTGCACCTGCGCCTGCGCTCGACCACCCCGACCCACTGGTGGTGCGACGCCTACCGCGAGATCGTGCGGGCGCTGCGGTGGCGCCACGAGCTGGTGCGGCTGTCGGTCCGGTTCCCCGAGTTCGACCCGGCCGGCCTCGCCTTCGCGCGGGAAGCGGGGCTCACCGAAGAGGGCACGCTCGCCGGCGTGACCACCTACGAAGGCCGTCGCCGCGGCACGGTCTTCTTCTCGCGGGTCTGGGCGGAGTCATGAAACTGCGCGGATACCGCGGCACCGACCGCGGGCTGCTGAGCGGGCCGTGGCTCGCCGGCGAGCTGCTCGGGCTGCCCCTCGAAGACTGGCCCGCGCTCGCCGCCCCGACCGAGGTTCCCCCGCCCGCCGGGGACGACGAAGAGCTGTGCGTCACCGACGGCGCCTTCGTCCGCTACACCGACATCGACTGGGTGCACCGGCGGGCCCGCGTCGAAATAGGTGTCCACAACAGACAGTCCGAGGTGGACGATTTGCTCCGGGCCGCCGTCGAGCACGGCTTCACCGGCCTGAACCTGCGGCGCCTGTACGGCTGGGTCACCACGCCCGGCACCGAAGCGCTGGCCGCGGCCGGGTTCCGGCGCGAAGCCCTCGTCCCGGCCGCCACCTGGTTCGACGGCGCACCCGCCGCACGGGAGATCTGGGGGACGATCCGCCATGACTGACCTGAGACCGCTGTCGCCCGCCGAAGCCGCCCAGGGACTGCGCCGCGCGGGGGACGCCGCGCGCGGGTTCCTCGGCACCGACCCGGTCACCCAGAACGACGCCCTGCTCGCGCGGGAGCTCACCCGCCGCGAAGCCCAGGTGTACGCCGCGGGCGGCGCGCTGGTCGGCTGCGTGCCGAACCGGGCGCAGCCGCGCCAGGCGTACGTCTCGAGCACGTCCGCCGGCCCGGAGCCGGTGCGGGCGCTGCTCGGCCACCTCACCACCTACCAGCGGCGGACGTCGTTCGTCGCGCTGGTGCCCGAGGACGGCGCCGCCGCGTTCCTCGGGGCCGGGTTCGCCCGCAGCGGCGTGCTGCCCGGCCACCACTACGCCGGCCACGCGTTCCACGACCTGCTGGTCCTGGTGAAGGAGGAGCCATGCCGATCGTGACCGTCCGGCACTTCACCGAAGAGGACGTCCCGCTGCGCACGGAACTGCTGCGCGAGGCGCGGTTCACGGCCAACCTCACCGACTTCGCCGTCGGCGCGGGAGACGACGGCCTGCAGGCGCGGCAGCTGCGCACGATCACCGAAGAGCACCGCACCAAGCGGATCTTCACCGTGTGCGGCGCGCACGGCCGCGTGATGGGGTTCGCGTGGATCACCTCGATCGACTGGCGCGCGCAGCGCTGCGAGCTGTCCTTCGGCGTGCTGCCGCGCGACCGCGGGCTCGGCGCGTTCGCCGTCTACGCGGTGCACAAGCACCTGCGCGACGAGCTCAACATGCGCGTGATCGTCAACCAGGTCCTCACGCACAACACCATGTTCCTGTCCGCCGAAGCCCTCGAAGCCCAGCACCAGGTCCGCTGCGAACGGGATTCCCACACCGTCGGCGAATGGCGGACGGCGTGCTACTGGACCCTGTCCGACGAGGACATCCGGCAGCACGAGGCCTCCGCCGAGGAACGCCGTCGCGAGCTGGCCGAGCGGATCCGCGAGCGCATCGAGGCCCGGTCGTGACCGGGCGGGCCGGATATCTGCGCACCGCCGCGATCTCCGGCGATACCCTGTACTTCGCCTGCGAGGACGACCTGTGGTCCGTCCCCGCCGAGGGTGGCCGGGCGCACCGCCTGACCGCGGGCCCCGGTGAAGCCCGGCGGCCGCGGATCTCCCCGGACGGCACCGAAATCGCGTTCGTCGGCACCTACGACGGCCCGGCCGAGGTGTACGTCATGCCGGCCGAGGGCGGCCGGCCCCGCCGGCTGACCCACCAGGCCGGCCGGTGCGGCACCGTCGGCTGGCACCCGCACACCGGCGAAGTGCTCTACGCGACCGACGCCGAGCAGCCGTCCGGCTTCGGGGCGCGCCTGTTCTCGGTGTCCTCGTCGGGTGGTCCCGCGCGGCCGCTGCGGCTCGGCCCGGCCGACACGATCGCCTTCGGCGACGGCGGGGTCGTCGTCGGCCGCAACACCGCGGATCCCGCGCGGTGGAAGCGCTACCGCGGCGGCGGCACCGGCGAGCTGTGGTACGCCGAGCAGGAATCCGGGCCGTTCACGCGGCTCGTCGCGCTGCCCGGGAACGTCGCCGATCCCTGCTGGGCCGGCGATCGCGTGCACTTCATCAGCGACCACGAAGGCATCGGCAACGTCTACTCGTGCCTGCCCGACGGCACCGACCTGCGCTGCCACACCGACCACCACGACCACTACGCGCGCGGGCTCACCACCGACGGCACCCGGCTGGTCTACACCGCGGGCGCCCGGCTGCACCTGCTCGACGCGCGCGGCGCGCGCCCGGTGGAGGTGGACCTCGGCGGCGCGGCCCCGCAGCGCGGCCGCCGGTTCGCCCCCGCGGGCGAGTACCTCGACGGCGCTCGGCTGTCCCCCGACGGCACGCGGCTCGCGGTGACCGCCCGCGGCAAGGCGTTCACCTTCGAGCACTGGTCGGGGCCGGTCCGCGGCCACGGCCGCGCCGACGGCGTCCGCTACCGGCTGCTGCGCTGGCTGGCCGGCGGGCGGCAGCTCGTCGCCGTGGCCGCCGACGAGAGCCCGGACGAGCGGATCGTGCTGCTGGACGCCGAGGGCGGCGAAGACGCCCCGGTGCTGGTCGCCGGCGGCGTCGGGCACATCACCGAGCTGACCGCCTCCCCCGCGTCCGGGCTCGTCGCCTTCGCGACCAGCCGCCAGCGCGTGTGGATCGTGGACACCGCCGACGTGCTCCCCCGGCCCCGGCTGCTCGACGCGAGCCGGCACGAGCGCATCGAGGACCTCGCGTGGTCGCCCGACGGCCGGTGGCTGGCCTACACGTTCCCGGAGTCGCCGCGCACGTCGTCGATCAAGCTCGCCGACACCGCGTCCGGGCGCACCCACCGGGTCACCGAGCCGGTGGTGCGGGACGCGCGCCCGGCGTTCGACCCGTCGGGGCGGTACCTGTACTTCCTCGGCCAGCGCGATCTCACGCCGGAGCTGGACCAGGTGCAGTTCGACGTCGGGTTCCCGTTCGGCTCGCGGCCGTACCTGATCACGCTGCGGGCGGACGAGCCCTCGCCGTTCGAGACGCGGACCGCGGTGCCCGGGCAGGTGCTGCCCGTCCCGCGCGGCGACGGCCGGGTGACGATCGACCTCGACGGGATCTCCCGGCGGGTGGCGGCGTTCCCGGTGCCGGAGGGCCGCTACAGCGACATCGCGGCGCTGCCCGGCCGGGTGCTGCTGCTGTCGGTGCCGCTCGCCGCGCCCGACCCGGCGCACCCGGGCACCGGCGCCGAGGGCACGGTGTCGCTGGTGGACCTCGGCACGGGCCGCGTCACCGAAGGCTGCCTCGGCGCGGTCGACGAGCTCGACGTCCGCGGCGACGTGGTGCTGCACCGCACCGACAGCCGGTTGCGGGTGCTGCGCGCCGACGTCGCCGGCGATCCGCCCGACGGCGAGGAGCCGGGCCCGGCGACCGGCTGGGTCGACCTCGGGCGCGTCAAGGTGCCGTTCGACCCGTCCGCGGAGTGGCGGCAGATGTTCCGCGAGGCGTGGCGGCTGCAGCGCGAAGGGTATTGGGACGCCCACATGTCCGGCCTCGACTGGGACGCGGTGTACGACCGGTACGCGCCGCTCGCGGAGCTGGTGTCGTGCCGGGCGGAGCTGTCGGACCTGATCTGGGAGCTGCACGGGGAGCTCGGCACGTCGCACGCGTTCGAGCGCGGCGGCGAGTACCGCGCCGGGCCGGACGAGGCGCAGGGCTTCCTCGGCGTCGACTGGGACACCCCGCCCGACGGCTCCTCGTGGCGGATCGCCCGGATCCTGCGCGGCGACCCGTGGAACCCGAAGGCCGGTTCGCCGTGCGCCCGGCTCGGCGCGGACATCCGCGCGGGCGACGCCGTGGTCGCGGTCAACGGCCGCCGGGTCGGCCCGCCGGGTCCCGGCGAACTCCTGGTCGGGCAGGCCGACCGGGAGGTGGAGCTGACCGTGCGGCGGGGCGGGGCCGAGCACCGCGTGGTCGTCCGGGCGTGCGCCGGCGAAGCGCGGGCGCGGTACCTGGACTGGACCGAGGGCAACCGCGCGTACGTGCGGACGGTGTCCGGCGGGCGCCTGGGGTACCTGCACGTGCCCGACATGACGCGCGCCGGGTACGCCGACTTCGTCCGCGGGTTCCTGACCGAGCTCGACCGCGACGGGCTGATCGTGGACGTCCGGTTCAACACGGGCGGGCACGTGTCACCGCTGCTGCTCGACCGGCTGGCCCGCCGCCGCACCGGTACCGAGCACGGGCGGTGGAGCGGGATGGCACCGTATCCGACGGAGTCGCCGCGCGGCCCGATGGCGACGTTGCTCAACGAGCACACCGGGTCCGACGGCGAGATCTTCGCGCACGTGTTCCGCGCGCTCGGGCTGGGCCCGCTGATCGGCCGGCGCAGCTGGGGCGGCGTGATCGCCACGTGGCCCCGGCACCGGCTGGTGGACGGCACGGTCACGACCCAGCCGGAGTTCCGCTACCGCTTCGGCGACGCGGGCGGGTCGCTGGAGAACCACGGCGTGGAGCCGGACCTGGCGGTGGTCCCGGCCCCGGACCGGCTCTTGCCGGGCGAGGACGACCAGCTCGCCGCGGCGGTCGCGCACCTGCTGGCGGAGCTGGGCTCGCCGGCGGACGAGCTGCCCGCACCGAGGGCGGCCCTGCTGCTGCCGCAGGCACCATGACCGGCCACGTCGACGTCTGGCTGGTGCCGGTCCGGCCCCGCCCGGAGTGGGTTTCCCTGCTCGGCGACGCCGAGCGCGCGCGATGGGCCCGGCTGGCCGCGACCCCGGCGGGAGACGTGTTCGTGGCTTCCCGTGCGCTGCAACGCCTTTGGGGAGCTTCGGCGGTCGGCATCCCGCCACGGGAGGTGACGATCGACCGGATGTGCACGCATTGCGGCGATGCCGGTCACGGGCGTCCCCGGCTGGCCGGCGCGCCCGAGTTTTCGGTGTCCCACACCGGACGCTGGCTGCTGCTGGCGGTCGCGCGGACGGGCCTGATCGGGGCGGACATCGAGGACCCGGCCGCGGCGGCGGACCCGGCCGGGCTGGCCGGGGTGGTTCTGTCGGCTTCGGAGCACCGGGAGTTTTCGGCGGCGGCCCCGGCAGACCGGACGGCCCGGCTCCTGACGGCGTGGACCCGCAAGGAGGCGGCGATGAAACTGGCGGGCCTGGGGTTGGCCGCGGCCCCGGCCCGGGTGGACGTGCGGGGGCCGCTCGCCCGTTCGGACGTACCGGGCTGGCCACGGGACCCCGTCCACCTCAGGGCTCTGGAGGTGCCCGGAGGCCAGGTCGCGGCGCTGGCCACGACCGTGCCGGTGCGTTCGGTGCACCGGCGGACGCTGGAGGAACTCCGCACGCCGATGGCCGCGAGGCTGCGGTGACCGCGGGCAGGGCGGCCTCGGGGCACCACCGGCAGGGCGAGCACCGCGGGCTCGGCACACCGCGGGCTCGGGGCATCGCGGGCTCGGCACACCACGGCAGGGCGGGCTCGGGACACCGCAGCCTCGCCTCGGGTGTACCCGGCCGGCCGCGCGAACCCCGTGCACTCCGATCGGGGGCCCGCCACCTGCTCTGACCTGGGCGAACCCCACTCCCGGGCCGCCCTGATCACCGGGGGCGTGAGCAATCCCCTTCCCCTGCCCGGAGCAGGGGGGCGCCAATCTGGGTAGCGAGTACCCATGTACGCGCATCTCCCTGAGTGCGAATCTCTTCGGCGTGAGCCAGACAGTAGAGCGCCCCGAGCAGGCCCCCCACGAGGCACCGGCCTGGTGGACCGCCGCTCGCCTTCCCGGCGAGGGCGGCCTCGAGCGGCCCTCCTGGGCGGTGCTCGCCGATCGCGTGCTGGCTTCGCTGCCGGCCGAGGGTGACTGGCCCGCTCCCGTCGAGGCCGAGGGGGATCGCGTCTTCCGGCACGCCGTGCTGCCTTTCGCCGGCGCCGCGCGGGAGCTGCTGCTCGAACGTGCGCCCGCCGCCGAGCGGGTGTGGTCCGGTGTCGAGACCTGGCTCTGCGGGCAGCTCACCGCGCTCGCCGCCCGGACCTTCGTCCTCGAGCTGCACGTCGCGAAGAAGGCGGGCCTGCTGCGCGGCGCGACCGGACGTGACCGGTTCGTCGACTTCCTCCGCCTGCTCGGCAGCCGCGGCCACCTCACCGAGGTGCTGGGCCGCCACCCGATGCTGGCCCGGCTGCTCGCCCAGACCTGCCTGCGCACCGCCGACGCCGTCGCCGAACTGCTCACGCGGTTCGCCGCCGACCGGGACGCCCTGCAGGCCGGGCTGCTCGCGGAGAGCACCGCCGAGCTGAGCGAGCTGACCCTCGGGGCCGGCGACGTGCACTCCGGTGGGCGTGCGGTGGCCGTGCTCGGCTTTGCCGACGGACGGCAGCTCGTCTACAAGCCGCGGCCGCTCGGGCTGCTGGCCCGGTGGGGCGATCTGCTGCGGTGGTTCGCCGAGGAACGGCCCGGGCTCGCCCCGCGGCCGGTGGGCGTGCTGGCCCGCGACGGCTACGGCTGGGCCGAGTACGTGCCCGCGCGGCCGTGCGCCGACCAGGCCGGCGTCGAACTGTTCTACCGCCGCCAGGGTGCGCTGCTCGCCCTCCTCTACGCCCTCGACGCCACCGACATGCACTGCGAGAACCTCATCGCCTGCGGCGACCAGCCGATGCTGGTGGACGTCGAGACGCTGTTCCACCCCGCCTTCACCGCGCTCACCCGCAACGGGCCCGACCCGGCCGCGGCCGCGCTGCACCGGTCGGTGGCGCGCACCGCCCTGCTGCCCACCCTGATGCTCGGCGAGCACGGCGCGCTCGACGTGTCGGCCTTCGGCGGCGGCAACGGCGACCAGAGCCCCGGCGAAGTGCCGCACTGGACCGGCGCCGGAACCGACGACATGCGCCTGGCCCGCGGCCCCCTCCCCTACGCCGGCGGCGCGAACCGCCCGGT
>NZ_MUMI01000367.1 GCF_002155975.1 Amycolatopsis kentuckyensis | reverse complement strand
TGGCCGGGGAAGGAGTGCTGGAGCTGTGAGCCTGCACGCGGACGGCGTCGCGACGCTGTCGTCGGGGCGGCCTGCGGTCGTGCGGGAACCCCTGCTGCGGCGAAGGCGGCGAAGGCTGCGAAGGCGGATACCCCGGCGCGAAGCCCGGCTGCGCGAACCCCGGTGAACCCGGCTGCGCGAAACCCTGCGACGGCGGCGAACCCGCGGGCGCGAAACCCTGCGGGGAACCCGACGGCGCGGGAAATCCCGGCTGCGCAAAGCCTTGCTGCGGCGGGAAACCCGGGTTCGGCGGGAACTGCCCGCTCTTCTTCATCGCCTCTTCGCGGCGCATCTTCGACACCCGGACGATCACCGCGATGACGAACACGATGATGCCCAGGACGATCAGCCCGAGCACGATGTACCCGAACACGCCGGTGTCGCCGCCACCGCCGGAGTGGTAGTGCACCCGCTCCGGGAACTGTGTAGCCATGTGGTCCCTCCCTGTCCGCGGACCAGGTTATCGCCCGGTACCGACAGGAACGGCCGCTTTCACCAGATCGGCGAGATCTTCCGACCCGGCCGGCAGCCCGGCCGCCGGCCACCAGCGCAGGTCGTCGGACTCGTCGCTGCGCACCGGCGAAGCGCCCGGCGGGGCGTGCACCGCGAACCGGACGTCGAAGTGCCGGGTCGGCACCCCGAGCGAGCAGGTGATCGGGTGGACGTCCAGGTGCACCGGCTCCGGCGAGATGCGCAGCCCGGCCATCCCCGACTCCTCGGTGGCCTCCCGCAGCGCCGCCCCCGCCAGTGTCGCGTCCGACGGCTCGCAGTGGCCGCCGAGCTGCAGCCAGCGGCCGACCCGCGGGTGCAGCGTCAGCAGCACCTGCGTGCCGGTGTGGTCCAGGACCACCGCCGACGCCGTCAGGTGCCCGGCCGCGCACGACCGCTGACACGAATCCTCACGCGCGGCCAGGAAGCCGAGGAACGCCTGCCGCAGCGACTCCTGGGACGCGACCGCAGGCCGCCACGACGAAAGCGTCGCGACGGCGTCCGCGTGCAGGCTCACAGCTCCAGCAGTCCTTCCCCGGCCAGGGCCGGGCCACGCGGGTCCGGCTCGGTGAGCGGCACGCCGATGGCGACCGCGCCCAGCGGCTGCCAGGACCCGTCGAGGCCCAGGACGTCCCGGACGGTGTCCGCGGCGAAGATCGTCGAGCCGATCCAGCACGAGCCCAGGCCCTCGGCCGCCAGCGCGACCAGCAGGCCCTGGACCGCGGCACCGCCGGCCACGGTGAACATCGTCTTCTCGCAGTCGTTGCGGCGGTCGTCGCGGTAGGTGTGCGCGCCGTCCGGCACCAGGAACGGGATGACGACCTCGGGGGCCCGGTACAGGATGTCGCCCCGGCTGAGCCGCTTCGCGATCTGCTCCGGCGTGAAGCCGTCGCCGGTCAGGTCGGCCTGCCACGACTCGCGCATCGCGTCGAGCAGCTTCTTCCGGACGCCGGCCTCGCGCAGCCAGATGAACCGCACCGGGTGCGTGTGGTGCGGCGCGGGAGCGGTCAGCGCGGAACCCACCGCCCGCCGGATCGAGGTCGGGGAGACCGGCTCGTCCGCGAACTGCCGCACCGAACGCCGGGCCGGGACGGCTTCCCGCCTGCCCTGCGCGACGGCTTCGTTGGCACCCAGCCGGAAGAGGTCCTCCTCCAGCGGGCGGACCAGGTCCCGCGCGGTCGAGCCGTCGTCGAAGATGTCGAGCCCGCGGACCACCGCGACCGGCGTCCCGCCCAGCTTGCCCTTGACCAGGTCGGCGGCCGCGGCGAGCTCGTCGGCGACGGCGACCTCGGTGACGGCCAGCTCGTTGCCCTGCCCGTCGACCTGGCCGCGGTAGGCGTGCAGCACGCGCAGCCCCGAAGAGCCGATCGCGGCGTCGGTCTGCCCGACCCGCCAGGCCCGGCCCATCGTGTCGGTGACGACGACGGCGACCTCGACGCCGAGCCGCTCCCGCAGCCCGTTGCGCAGCGCCAGCGCCGAAGCGTCCGGGTCGGCGGGCAGCAGCGCGACCTCGTCACCGGCCACATTGGACGCGTCGATGCCGGACGCGGCCTGCACGATCCCCAGGTGGTTCTGGGTGATCACGGTGCGCGCGATCCGCGCGACGATCCGCACGGCCTCCTGCTCGACGAGCTTCCGGCGTTCGGCGTCGCGGGCTTCCGGGTCCGACGGCACGCGCACGAGCCTGCCCTCGGCCTTCGAGACGATCTTGCTGGTCACGACCAGGACGTCGCCGGAGCGCAGCCACGGCGCGGCGGCCACGATCGCGCCGGTCAGGTCGGCGCCCGGGCGGAACTCCGGCAGCCCGGTGACGGGCAGGATCTCCAGCTTGGGGGAAGCGTGGTCAGTCAACGGGGGCTCCAGCCAGGTCGAGGGCGGCGCGGGCCATCGCCGCGGTCGCGTCCACATCGGACATCAGCAGCGGGACGTCGCGGACGGTCACGCCCGGCACGTCGGCCGTCTCGCCTTCCGCGATCAGCCAGCCGTCGAGGACGCCGCCGTCCTTGCGCGCGCCGTAGTGGCGGCCGACGGCCTCCGCGGACGTCTCGACGCCGATCGCGCTCAGGCACGCGTCGGCCATCCCGCGCAGCGCCTTGCCGCCGATGATCGGCGACACCCCGACCACGCCGGCCGACGTCTTGCGCAGCGCGTCCCGCACGCCCGGCACGCCCAGCACGGTGCCCACCGACACGACCGGGTTCGACGGCGCGAACAGCACCGCGTCCGCCCCGGAAATTGCCTCCAGGACACCCGGCGCGGGCTTGGCCTCCTCGGCCCCGACCGGCACGATCGAGTGCGCCTTCGGCTCGGCGCGGTAGCGCACCCACCACTCCTGGAAGTGGATCGCCTTCTGCTGCCCGTCCTGCTCCGGGTCGTCGATCACGACGTGCGTCTCGACGCGGTCGTCGGACATCGGCAGCAGCCGGACGCCGGGCTGCCAGCGGTCGCACAGGGCCTCGGTCACCGCCGAAAGGGGGTAGCCCGCGCGCAGCATCCGCGACCGGATCAGGTGGGTGGCGATGTCCTTGTCGCCGAGCCCGAACCAGTCCGGATCGGCGCCGTAGGCCGCCAGCTCCTCCTTGACCACCCAGGTCTCGCCCGAGTGCCCCCAGCCGCGCTCGGGGTCGATCCCGCCGCCCAGGGTGTACATGCAGGTGTCCAGGTCGGGACAGATCCGCAGCCCGTGCATCCAGACGTCGTCGCCGGTGTTCACCAGCGCCGTCACCTCGTGCTCAGACTCCGAAGCACCTTCCGGTGCCATGCCCAGCGCTGCCTTGACACCCAGCAGGAAGCGGGCCCCGCCCACTCCGCCGACCACTACCACGATCTTCACGACGTCGAATCCTCGCACGAGCCGGGTGCGGGCACCCAGTACCGGTATCTGTGGTGCGGGGCGTAGCCGAGCCCCGCGTAGAGCGCGAGCGCGCCCGAATTCCCCTCCGCGACCTGCAACACCGTGCGGTCCGCCCCGTGTTCCACGCCCCACGTCCGCACCGCGCCCATCAGCGCCGACGCCAGCCCGCGGCGGCGGAAGGCGGGGTGCACCGCCAGCCGCCCGACGTGCAGCCAGCCGTCGACCAGGGCGGCGCGGACGGCACCGGCGGTGCTGCCGTCGGCCACCGCGACGCCGTAGCCGACTTTCCCGCCGGTCATGACCTGCCGCGCGGCGGGGGAGTCCTCGTCCGCGCGCAGCGTGAGCTCCCACCAGCCGGGCGGGGCCTCGTCGCCCACCGTGACGCCGGGGACCGCGGGTGCGGGCTCCAGGGGCGCGGTGAGGACGACGACCTCGTGGCCGGCGCCGTGCCCGGTGGCCGGCCGCCACCCGGCCGCGGCGATGGCGCGTTCGTTCGGGCTGTCGCGGACCACCTGCACCATGGGGGCGATCCCCCGATCGTGGGCGAAATCACACACCGCGCGCAGGGCCTCGCCGAGCGGGCGAACGGCGTCGCCCACGGCCAGCGCGCTGTTGGCGCGCCCGGTGAAGCCGTCCGCCCAGCGCAGGCGCCACTCACCCAGGGGATCCTCCACCAGGGGCGGCCATGCTTTGCTGCACGTGATTTCGAGCTTCTCGGCGGCGTTCACCGCTAGATTGTGACGGAGGCGGTGAAAGTCGCGGGAGCGGATTTCGGCAGGAGGTGACCGTGGGTATCCAGCGCAAGGACGAGCGGCACAACGAGAAGCTGGTCGACGAGATCGCCGAAGGGTTCAACCGAGCCGTGGGGGAGAAGAAGCCCGAAAGTGACACAGAGGAAGCGCCCAAGCCGCGCTTCGTCATCACCGGTGACGCCCGGGCGACCCCGCCCCCGCGCCGCCGGCCGAGGTGAGCGCCATACCCGGGGTATGGCTAAGGCTTGCCTCACCAACCGAACGGGTGCCGACGCCGCGTAGTGTCGGCACCGACTGGCTGTTTGCAGAGACTTTCTTTGCAGAGATAAGCAGGAGTGCGCAGTGACCTACGTGATCGCCGAGCCCTGCGTCGACGTGCTCGACAAGGCGTGTATCGACGAGTGCCCCGTGGACTGCATCTACGAGGGCGAGCGGATGCTGTACATCCACCCGGACGAGTGCGTCGACTGCGGCGCCTGCGAGCCGGTCTGCCCGGTCGAGGCGATCTACTACGAGGACGACGTCCCGGACAACTGGTCGGACTACACCAAGGCGAACGTCGACTTCTTCGACGAGCTGGGCTCGCCCGGTGGCGCGTCCAAGGTGGGCAAGACCGCGCACGACCCGGCCTTCATCAAGGCGCTGCCCCCGCAGGGCGAATGAACCGGATCGCGCTGCCCGACTTCCCCTGGGATTCGCTCGCCGAGGTCAAGGCCACGGCCCAGGCGCATCCCGGTGGGGTCGTCGACCTCTCCATCGGCACGCCGGTCGACCCGGTCCCGGACGGCATCCGCGAGGCGCTCGCGTCGGTCTCGGAGATCCCCGGGTACCCGACCACCCACGGCATCCCGGCGCTGCGGGAAGCCGCGCGCGGAGCGCTTTCCCGGCGCCACGGCGTCGACGGCATCGAGCCGGACGCCGTGCTGCCGACGATCGGGTCCAAGGAGGCCGTGGCCTGGCTGCCGCGGCTGCTCGGCTTCGGCCCCGGTGACCTCGTCGTCATCCCGGAGCTGGCCTACCCGACGTACGAGGTCGGCGCGCTGCTGGCGGGCGCGTCGATCCTGCGTGCCGACAGCACGGTCGCGCTCGGCCCGCAGAAGCCGGCGATGATCTGGCTGAACTCGCCGTCCAACCCGACCGGCCAGGTGCTGCCGGCCGAGCACCTGCGCAAGGTCGTCGAGTGGGCGCGCGAGCGCGACGTCGTGGTGGTCTCCGACGAGTGCTACCTGGCGCTCGGCTGGGAGTCCGACCCGCTGTCGATCCTGCACCCGGACGTCAGCGGCGGCCGGGCCGACGGCCTGATCGCGGTGCACTCGCTGTCGAAGTCGGCGAACCTGGCCAGCTACCGCGCCGGGTTCCTGACCGGTGACCCGCGGCTGATCAAGCAGCTCCTGGAAGTCCGCAAGCACGCGGGCATGATCGTGCCGCGCCCGGTCCAGGAGGCGATGGTCGCCGCCCTGACCGACGACGAGGCGCTGGAGGTGCAGCGCGAGCGCTACGCCCGCCGCCGGCTCGTGCTGCGGAAGGCGTTGCTGGACAACGGTTTCCGCATCGACCACTCCGAAGCGGGGCTCTACCTCTGGGTCACTCGCGACGAGGATGCGTCGGCGACCGTCCGGTGGCTGGCCGACCGCGGGATCCTGGTCGCCCCCGGCACGTTCTACGGCCCGAAGGGCGGCAGGCACGTCCGGGTCGCCCTGACCGCGACGGACGAGCGCGTCGACGCCGCCGTGGAGCGGCTGACCGCGGGCTGAGCCGTCCGGAACTGTCGGTGCCCCCGGCTACCGTGCCGGGCATGACCATGACGATCGAAATGGCCCGCTTCAAGGTCGATGACGGCGCGGTGGCGCAGCTGCTGGCGGAGCGCCCGGCGATGGTCGAGGCGATGCGCCGGCGGTTCCCCGCCTGCCTCGCCGCCTACCTGACCCGGGAAGACGACGGCGGCTGGCTCGACATCGTGCTGTGGCGCAGCCGGGCCGAAGCCGAGGAGGCGGCCCGGCTGATCGACACGGTGCCCGAGTGCGCCGCCTGGTTTCGGCACATCGGTGAATCCGGCGGGCTGCGGCACGCCGAAGTCGTCGACCACTGGGCGGCGCCCGGTCAGTAGTCGCGGCCGGTGAGGCCCCGGTAGACGAACCGGGTGAGCATCTCGACGGCTTCTTCGTCGGTCGGCGGGGTGCCGTCCGGGGCCGCGCCGTGCAGCCACGTCGCCGCGAACGAGTCGACCAGGTGGTAGATCAGCATGCCGCAGTGGTCCGGGGCCGCCGGCAGCCGCAGTCCGGCGCGGGTGATGTGCGCCAGGTGGTCGTCGAGGTCGGCGGCCTGGGAGGCGCCGAACCGGGCCACCGTGCGCGCGAACGACTCGCTGACCATCGCCGCCTGGCGCAGGGCCAGCATGGTCGCCGCGTTGTCCCGGTAGAAGTCCCAGTACTGCTTGACGTGCCAGCGCACGGCCGCCGGGTCGCTGAAGTCGGCCAGGTGGTCCTCGCTGTCGGCGCTCTCGTCGCCGGACGCCGCGATGTCGGCCATGAGCGCTTCCAGGAGCTCTTCCTTGCCCGCGAAGTGGTTGTAGAACGACCCCGCGGCCCGGCCCGCCTCGGCGGTGATGTCGGTGATCTTCGTGTTCAGGTAGCCCTTCCGGGCGAAGACGCGCTTGGCCGCGGCCTTGAGCGCGGCCTCGGTCTCCGCGGCTTTCTCCTTGCGGCTCGTCGCCGTCATCGCCACCTCCCTTGACACGGGACGCTATCAGCGCCATTCTGAATCTAGATTCACTGAATTGAGATTCACTGGGAGGGTGACATGGACACTCGGGTGCTGATCGCGGGAGCGGGACCGACCGGGCTGACGCTGGCCATCGAGCTGGCGCGGCGCGACGTCGCCGTGCGGATCATCGACAAGGCTCCGGAACACTTCGTCGGCTCGCGCGGCGACGGGATGCAGCCGCGCACGCTGGAGGTGTTCGAGGACCTGGGCGTGCTCGACGCGGTGCTGGCGGCGGGCATGGCCCCGGTGCCGATGAAGATCCACCTCGGCGGCGAGGTGGTGGGCGAGCGGATGATGTTCGACCCGGTCGAGCCGACGCCGTCGCGGCCGTACCCGACCGGCTGGTTCCTGGGCCAGTCGCAGACCGAGGGCATCCTGCGCGACCGGCTGGCCGAGTTCGGCGTGCGGGTCGAGCTGAACACCGCGCTGACCGGCTTCGAGCAGGACGGCGACGGCGTCACGGCGACCCTGGGCACGGGCGAGACGGTGCGCGCGGAGTACCTGGTCGGCGCCGACGGCGGCAAGAGCTTCGTGCGCAAGGCGCTGGGGATCGCCTTCGAGGGCACCACCGACGAGTCGATCCGGATGCTGCTCGGCGACGTCCGGGCGGAAGGCCTCGACCGGAACTACGGCCACTGGTTCGCGACGCCGGACGAGCCGATGCGCGGCATGATGTTCAGCCCGCTGCCGGGGACGCCGCACTTCCAGTTCGGCGCGGCGCTCGGCGACGGCGAAACCGACGTCGAGACGGCGTTGCCCGCGGTCCAGTCCCGGCTCGACGCGTTGAGCGGCGGCCGGGTCAAGCTGTCCGACCTGGCCTGGTCGACGGTGTGGCGGCCGAACATCCGGCTGGCGGCGCGCTTCCGCGACGGCCGCGTGTTCCTGGCCGGCGACGCGGCGCACGTCCACCCGCCGACGGGCGGGCAGGGCCTGAACACCGGCGTCCAGGACGGCTACAACCTGGGCTGGAAGCTCGCGGACGGCGCACCGGAGCTGCTGGACAGCTACGAGATCGAGCGGCGCACGGTCGCGGCCCGGGTGCTGGGGGTCTCGGCGGGCCTGCTGCAGAAGTACGTCGACGGCGACGAGGACGCCCACCGGCGCGGGGAGGACACGCAGCAGCTGGACATCAGCTACCGCGGTGGGCCGCTGTCGCCGGACGGGACGGGGCAGCTGCGGCCGGGGGACCGGGCGCCGGACGCGCCGCTGGTGGACGCGAACGGCAAGCGGGTGCGGCTGTTCGAGCTGTTCCGCGGCCCGCACGCGACGGAACTGCTCTTCGGGGAAGGGACGACTCCCGGCTACCGGATCTTGCCGGCGGGGAGCGTGGCGACGGGATCGGACCTGGTCGACGAGGGCGGCCACGCGTACGCGGCCTACGAGGCGGAAGGCGGCCGCCGGGTGCTCGTCCGGCCCGACGGCTACGTGTGGTCGATGTCCTGACGAGCCGGCCGGAACGCGGTGACTGACGCATTCCCGGCGTCGGCTGGCCGGAATACGTCAGGCAAGACGTCGGGGAGCTCAGGCGTGGAGGGCCTTGGCGGCGGCGTCGACCGCTTCCCACGACTTCCGCCAGACCGCGCGGGCCTCGGCGCGGCGGCCCAGCTCGCGCTCGGCGATGCGGCCGGCCACGAACCCCATCGGGCCGTCCACCGACTCCAGGATCGTGCGCATCCGGTCGGCCGCGATCACCGCGTCCTGGTGATCGCCGAGCACGGTCTGGAAGTCCTTCGTCGCCTTGAGCAGTTGCTTGATCCCGGCCGCCTGCTTCTTCTTCGCCGACGTCTGGGCCAGCTCCGCCGCGTACCGCAGCTTCTTGCCGTGGATGCGCAGCGCGTGCAGGTCGTCGTCCGGAGGGTCCGCCGGCAGCGCGCGGACCGCCTTGGCCAGCTTCCGGTGCGGCTTCGCCAGGCCCGCGATCAGGTCGTGCGGCCGGTCGGCAGGCGGGGCGAACTCCGCCCGCGTCAGCAGGCTCACCTCGCGCAGCAACGTCGAATACCGGGCGCTCGACAGCGCCCGCGTCAGGCGCCGCTTCGCGTTGGCTCGCTCGCTGACGAACCGGGACACCAGGCGGCGGCCGGGGGCCTGGTCGCGGACCTCGAAGTCCGCGATGACCTCGCGCAGGTGCTCGATCAGCACGTCGTAGTCGCGCACCTCACCGAGGGACTGGCCGAGCCAGCCGAGCTCCGCGCGCACCGGCTCGGCGCCGGCACCGACCAGGCTGCCGGAGAGCTTCAGGACACTGCGCATGCGCCGCAGCGCCACCCGCATCTGGTGCAGGTCCTCCGGATCCACGCCCGAGCGCGTGCCGGGCTCGTGCGCCAGCAGCGCGCGGATCTCGCGGTCGAGCTTCGCCCGCACGTGGTGGACCGCCGGGTCGGCCGGACGCGCTTCGACAGGCGCGTCCGGCAGGCCCAGCTCGGCCGGGGTGCGACGCAACGATTCGGCGGTCACCCCATGAATGGTAGGTGAACGATCGCGTTCAGTCGTTGGCGTGCAGCGCCGCGTTCAGCTCGACGCCGGCGCCGGTGCGCGGCACGACCTCGACCGCACCCGTCGCCGAGTTGCGGCGGAACACCGCGCCCGAGACGCCGTTGAGCTCGCGGGCCTTGACGACCTTGCCCTCGACGACGACCTTCGTGCCCGCCGTCACGTACAGGCCCGCCTCGACGACCGTGTCGTCGCCGAGCGAGATCCCGACGCCGCCGTTCGCGCCGATCAGGCAGCGCTCGCCCAGGGAGATCGTTTCCTTGCCGCCGCCGGACAGCGTGCCCATGATCGACGCGCCGCCGCCGACGTCCGAGCCGTCGCCGACGACCACCCCGGCCGAAATCCGGCCCTCGACCATCGACGCGCCGAGCGTGCCGGCGTTGAAGTTGACGAAGCCCTCGTGCATCACGGTCGTGCCGGACGCCAGGTGCGCGCCGAGCCGGACGCGGTCCGCGTCGCCGATCCGGACCCCGGACGGCAGGACGTAGTCGACCATCCGCGGGAACTTGTCCACGCTGTAGACGGTCACCGCGCCGCGCGAGCGCAGCCGCAGCCGGGTCGTCTCGAAGCCCTCGACCGGGCACGGGCCGTGGTTGGTCCACACGACGTTGGCCAGGAGGCCGAACATGCCGTCGAGGTTCTGGCCGTGCGGGCGGACCAGGCGGTGCGAGAGCAGGTGCAGCCGCAGGTACATGTCATGGGTGTCGGCCGGGGCGTCGGCCAGCTTGCCGATCGTGGTGCGGACGGCGACGACCTCGACCCCGCGGTCGGTGTCCGGGCCGAGCAGCGCCGCGGCGGCCTCGCCGAGCAGCTCCTTCGCCTCGTCCGCGCCGAGTCGCTCGGTGCCGTTGGTGCCGGCAGTGTCGTTCTCGGTCAGCTTCGGGTGCGGGTACCAGGTGTCGAGGACCGTCCCGTCGGTCGTGACGGTGGCCAGCCCGACGCCGCTGGCGCCGGTCGTTTCGGGGTTCGGGCTCTGCTCGCTCACGCCCGACACGGTAGTCGAGTGACGCGGATCAACCACTCGTGGGCCGGGCGTCTACCTGCTTCTTCAGGCCCGAAAGGGCGGCGGCGATGTCGACCAGCGCCTGCGAGCACGGGCCGCCCGCGGCCGGGACGGTCGTGCAGCCCGCGCTCCGGAAGGCGCCGACCGCCTGCTCCAGCTTGGCGGCCTCGGCGGTCAGCTGCGGGTCCCGGTCGTCCGCGCGCTTGCGGGCCGCGCCCGGGACGTTGCCGACCTCCGTGACGTACTTCTCACAGCCCTTCGGCAGCTGGGTGCGGGGGCTGGCGTAGCACTGGTCGACGGTCAGCGCGTCGAGCTTGGTCGGCAGCGCGTCCGGACCGGGCTCGGCGCGTGGACGCGTGGGCGCGGGCCCGGCCTCGTTCCCGCAACCCGCCAGGACCAGGACCAGCAACGCGCCGCCCACGGCGACTCCGAACCTGCGCACACCCCCACGGTAGCGTGCGGGCCATGAGCCTCGACCTGCACGCCGACCCCGTGGACCTGACCGCAGCGCTGGTGGACACCTTCAGCGTGTCCGGCGCCGAGGCGGAGCTCGCGACCGCGGTGCAGGACGCGCTGCGCACGCAGGCCCCGCACCTCGAGGTCGTCCGCAACGGTGACGCCGTCCTCGCGCGGACCAACCTCGGCCGCGGGTCGCGGGTGGTGCTCGCCGGGCACCTGGACACCGTGCCGGAGAACGGCAACTTCCCTTCGCGCCGCGAAGGGACCGGTGACGAAGAAGTCCTGCACGGCCTCGGCACGGTCGACATGAAGGGCGGGGACGCGGTCTTCCTGCACCTGGCGGCGACGCTGCCGGAGCCGAAGCACGACGTCACCTTCGTGTTCTACGACAACGAAGAGGTCGAAGCGGTCAAGAACGGCCTCGGCCGGATCGAGCGCGAGCTGCCGGAGTGGCTGGCCGGCGACCTGGCGATCGTCGGCGAGCCGTCGAACGGCGTGATCGAGGCCGGCTGCCAGGGCACCATGCGCGTCGAGCTGCGGCTGTGGGGAAAGCGGGCGCACACCGCGCGGGCGTGGATGGGCGAGAACGCGATCCACGCGCTGGCCGAGCCGCTGCGGCGGCTGGGCGAGTACACGCCGCGGATCGTCGACATCGACGGCCTGACCTACCGCGAAGGCCTCCAGGCGACGTCGATCAGCGGCGGTGTGGCGGGCAACGTGGTCCCGGACGCGGCGGTGCTGACGGTGAACCACCGCTTCGCCCCCGACCGCGACGCGGCGGCGGCCGAGCGGCACCTGCGCGAGGTCTTCGACGGTTTCGAACTGTCCGTTGTGGACATGTCGCCGGGCGCGCTCCCGGGGCTGTCGGCCCCGGCGGCGGCGGAACTGGTGGCGGCGGCGGGCGGCCGCGCGGCGGCCAAGCTGGGCTGGACGGACGTGGCGCGCTTCGCGGCGCGCGGCATGCCGGCGGTGAACTTCGGCCCGGGCAACCCGACTTTGGCGCACACGAAGCAGGAGAACGTCCGGACGGCGGAGATCCGCCAGGTTACCGAGGTGTTGCGCAAGTTCCTGGGCTGAGCCGCCGCGGCGCTCGCCCGATGCACCGAACGTCGCATCGGGCGCTGTGGTCGTGGTCACACTCGCTGCCCTGAGCTGCGGTGACGCTGTGCAACCGCAGGTCACCGCAACTTTTCCCGGCCGCGGCCCGTATGACCTTCTGAAGCCGCGCACCACCCCGGGAGGACCCATGCCGAAAACCGCGAGACGAGCCGTGGCCGTGGCCGCGCTCGCCCTGGCGGTGAGCGGGTGCGGTGGGGAAAGACAGCCGATCGCCGCGCCCGCGGCCGGGCCGGTCCTCACCGCCATCGGCGAGGCCACCTCCATCCCGCCGCCGCCGGCCGAGCGGGAGCCCGTGACGCAGAGCGCGCCCGTCGAGGTCGCCATCAGCTTCCCCCGGACCGGGTCCGGGCAGTGGATGTTCACCCCCGGCAGCGACGAGGTCGCCGGGAAGTCGGGCCGGTTGATGCGCTACCGGATCGCCATCGAGACCGACATCGACGGCGTCGGGCCCGCCGAGTTCGCCAAGAAGATCCGCGGCATCCTCGGCGACCCGCGCGGCTGGACCGCCGGCGGGCAGTGGCGGCTGCAGCAGGTCGGTCCGCAGGACAGCGCCGACTTCACCCTCTACCTGGCCACGCCGGCCAGCCGCGACAAGCTCTGCGGCGGCACGCCGGACAGCTACACCTCCTGCCGCAACGGCAGCAACGTCGTGCTCAACGTCGCCCGGTGGGCCAACGCCGTCCCGAACTACGGGGCCCCGCTCGACGTCTACCGGCAGTACATGGTCACCCACGAGACCGGGCACCGGCTCGGCCAGGGCCATGAGCTGTGCCCCGGCCCGGGCAAGCCGGCGCCGGTGATGGAGCAGCAGACGCTCGGGCTGCACGGCTGCGTCCCGAACCCGTGGCCGTTCCCGGACGGCGGCGGCCGCGAATACGCCGGCCCGCCGGGCGAGTACGACGACCCGATCCCGGCGGGCGACTCCTGACCTACCGGCCCTGCAGGGACTTGACGTTGGTACCGAACGTCCAGCCCTTCGAGCCGTCCCAGTTGATCGACCAGTCCATCAGGCCCTTCAGGCCCGGAACCGATCGCCACGCCTGGGAAACCAGGCTCGGCGACAGGTACCCGCCGCCCGCGCCGGGCTGGGCGGGCAGGCCGGGGACCTGCTTGTCGTAGGGGACGCGGATCGTCGTGCCCTGCACGACCAGGCCCTGGTTCAGGCAGTTCGTCTGCACGGTGAAGCCCTGCACGGTCCCGGCCTGGTACGAATCGCCGGAGCAGCCGTACATGGACCCGTTGTAGTACTGCATGTTCAGCCACCAGAGCCGGCCGTTGTCCGCGTACTTCTTGATGATCGGCAGGTACGCGCCCCAGATCGAGCCGTAGGCGACGCTGCCGCCGGTCACGTACGCGGTCTCGGGGGCCATGGTGAGCCCGAAGTTCGACGGCATCTGCGCCAGCACGCCGTCGATGATCCGGATCAGGTTGCCCTGCGACGCCGAGAGCGTCTTGATGTTCCCGCTGTTCGTCAGCCCGGTCTCGATGTCGATGTCGATGCCGTCGAAGTTGTACTGCTTCAGGATCGGCACGACCGTGGCGACGAACCGGTCGGCCACCGCCGACGACGACAGGTCGATCCCGGCGGCCGCGCCGCCGATGGACAGCAGGATCGTCGCGCCCGCGGCCTTCGCCGCGCACATCTCGGCGGGTGTGGACACCTTCACACCGGCGTCCATCCCGTTCTCCCACAACACCGTGCCGTCGGAGCGGATCACCGGGAAAGCGGCGTTTATGACGTTGTAGCCGTGCTGCGCCATGCGGCTGTCGGTGATCGGGATCCAGCCCAGGCCGGGGTGGACGCCGTTCGCGGCACCGTCCCAGTTTTCCCAGTACCCCTGGAGAACCTTGCCCGCGGGCCTCGACTTCACCGCGCACGTGTCGGCCTGCACCGCCCCCTGCGCGGGGGCCGAGACGAACAGCGGGAGGGCCAGCACCGTGGCCAGCAGGGTTGCGCACAAGCGACCGGACATACCGGCTCCCATCGTCGTTGAGGGGCGAACGCGGCTGTCCGCCCAACATAAGCGCCGTGGGGAACCGGTGACTACCTACGAACGGGTGGTCTAGACAACTCGGGGGGCGCCCGGCGAAGGGCGCCCCCCGAGCGGCCGGTCAGACGGTCAGCGTCCAGGAGGACAGGTAACCGGTGTCGGCGGGGCCGACGTCTCGGATGCGGAGCTGCCATGCGCCGTTGGCGGCCTCGGTGGAGGCGTTGACGGTGTAGGTGGTGTCGATGTTGTCGGCGGAGTCGCTGCTGGAGTTCTTCAGCCGGTAGGCGGTGCCGTCCGGCGCGACCAGGTCGAGGACCAGGTCACCGCGGTAGGTGTGGACGATGTGCACCTCGACCTTGGTGGTGCCCGACGCGTTGCGCGCGCAGCCGGCGACGGTGCTGGTGCTGTTCACCGCGGCGCCCGGGTAGTCCGGGATGTCCAGCCGCGTCGAGTTGGTCACCGGCGCGCACGACGAGCTGCCGACCCCGAGCGAGAACGTCGCCGTGTGGTCGGCGTTCGCGCCGTCCGCGGTCACCGTGATCGGGAAGGTGCCGGTCGGGGTCGACGACGTCGTCGTGATGGTCAGCGTCGAGGAACCGCCGGAGGAGATGGTGGCCGGGTTGAACGACGCCGTCGCGCCCGCGGGCAGGCCCGAAGCGGACAGCGAAATCGACTGCGCCGAGCCGGACGTCGTCGCGGTGCCGACGGCGACCTGCAGCGACTGTCCCGGTTGGACGGTTCCGGACGCCGGGTTCAGCGACACGGAGAAGTCGTTGCCCTGCGGCGTGCCGACGGCCAGCTTCCACAGCGCGTAGGCGATGGCGTCGCTGTTCTTCTCCAGCGGCGGGTCCGGGATGTTCGCCGTCGTGTCGCAGGCGCGGTGGTAGCAGTTGTCGAACGGCGAACCCGCGGTGCCGCCCCACTTCTGCGCCTGCGCCGAGCTCTTGATGTCGCCGGCGCCGGTGGCCAGGCCGCCGACCGGGATGCCCGCGCTCTTGAAGGACGCGTGGTCGGACCGGCCGTCGCCTTCGCTGTCGCCCTCGGTCTGGATGCCGATCGAGGTGAAGTACTCGTCGAAGATCGCCTTGACCGAAGCGACGTCGTCGTAGACGAAGTAGCCCCAGTTCTTCGAGCCGATCATGTCGAAGTTGAGGTAGGTCTTGATCTTCGTGCGCTCGGCGCTCGGCAGGTTGTTGACGTAGTACTTGGAGCCGACCAGGCCGGACTCCTCGTCGGCCCACCAGCCGAACCGGACGCGCTTGGCCATCGCCGGGTTCGTGCGGGCCAGCGTCAGGGCGACCTCGAGGATCGACGCGCTGCCCGAGCCGTTGTCGTTGATGCCGGGGCCGGCGCTCACGCTGTCGAGGTGCGCGCCGAGCATGATGACCTGGCTCGCGTCGCCCTGCGGCCACTCGGCGATCAGGTTCTGCGACTGCCCGATGCAGCTGGTGCAGGTCTGCCGGGTCGTCGTGTAGCCGGCGTTCTTCAGCAGGTTTTCCACATAGGACACCGAGGCCGCGTAACCGCCGCCGCGCGGCGAGCGCGTGCCGCCGTTGTTGTTGGCGATGGTCTGCAGCTGGTTGAGGTGGGCCTTGACGTTGGCCAGCGAGATGTCCGGCGCGGCGAGTGCCGTGGCGGGCGCGGCGGTGGCCGCTGGCGCGCTGACGACGCCCAGCACGGCGGCGAGGGCGGTGACCCCGGCGCCGAGTCGTGTCTTCCACTTCATGGCGGTGAATTCCTTCGGTGGGGGTTGAGGAGAACGGCCGTGAAGGCCGCACCGGCGAGGTGCGGCCTTCACGGGGTGGGGAGTGCTACACGGTCAACGTCCAGGAGGACAGGTAACCGGTGTCGGCGGGGCCGACGTCTCGGATGCGGAGCTGCCACGCGCCGTTGGCGGCCTCGGTGGAGGCGTTGACGGTGTAGGTGGTGTCGATGTTGTCGGCGGAGTCGCTGCTGGAGTTCTTCAGCCGGTAGGCGGTGCCGTCGGGGGCGACCAGGTCGAGGACCAGGTCACCGCGGTAGGTGTGGACGATGTGCACCTCGACCTTCGTGGTGCCCGACGCGTTGCGCGCGCAGCCGCTGACGGTGTTGGTGCTGTTGACCGCGCTCGCCGGGTAGTCCGGGATGTTCAGGCGGGTCGAGTTGGTCACCGCGGCGCACGACCCGGTGGTACCGACGGACAGCGAGTAGGACGCCGTGTGGTCGGTGCTGGCCCCGTCGGCGGTGATGGTGATCGGGAAGGTGCCGGTCGGGGTCGACGACGTCGTCGCGATGGTCAGCGTGGAGCTGCCGCCGGAGGAGATCGTCGCCGGGCTGAACGTCGCGGTCGCGCCGGCGGGCAGGCCCGAGGCGGACAGCGTGATCGACTGCGCCGCGCCCGAGGTGATCGCGGTGCTGATCGTGGTGGTCGCCGAGGCGCCCGGCTGCACGGAACCCGAAGCCGGGTTCAGCGCGACCGAGAAGTCCGGCCCGCCGCCGCTGCACGAGGTCGGCTCACCGGTCGCGGCGGTGACGGAGACGGCGTCCCACGCGGCCTTGGTGGTGTTGTACTCGACGCAGCTGCCCGGGAAGAGCGCGATCGCGGCTTCGAGGGTCGCCTTGCGGGCGGCCTTGTGGTTCCACGACGAGGTCTTCTTCAGCAGGCCGTTGTAGAAGATCTTGCCGGCCTTCTGGATGCCGAGACCGGTGACGCTCGAGTTGTTGCAGGTCGGGCTGGCCGGCTTGCCGCCACCCGGGTTCGACCCCTCGGCGAGCAGGTAGAACCAGTGGTTCTGCGGGCCGGCCGCGGCGTGCACCTCGGTGCTCGGGATCGACGACGAGTAGCAGTTCGGGTCGCCGACCTTCGACGGCTGGTACATGTAGCGGATCGGGCCGTCCCCGACGAGGTTGACGCCCTCGCCGACCTCGTAGTCCGGGGTGTCCTTGGCGTTGTTCGCGTACGCCTCGGTCAGCGCGCCGAAGATGTCACCGGTCGACTCGTTCATGCCGCCGTTCTCGTTGCCGGAACCGGCACCGCCCGGGGTGAACTGGAAGATGCCGTGGCCGAACTCGTGGCCGACGACGTCCATCGAGGTGGCCTGGCGCTGGTTGTCCTGCGAGTGGCCGAAGTGCGTCGACGAGCCGTTCCAGTACGCGTTGACGTCGGACAGGCCCACCGAAGCCGGGTAGCCGGTGCCGCTGCCGTTGATGCCGTTGCGGCCGAGCCAGTCGGCGAGCATCTTCCACTCGGTCTGGACGCCGTACAGCGTGTCGACGCAGGCGGTCTCGAGGTCGGTGCCGGAGCCGTTGCCCCAGGCGTTGTCCGGTCCACTGTAGACGGAACCGCCCTCGCGGCCGCAGCTGATGCCGGTGCGGCCCGGGTCACGCATCGTGTACGTGCTGCCGGACTGCGTCGTGTCGATGGACACGTTCCCGACGTAGTAGCTGTTGCCGGTGCCGGCGACGTTCACCGTGCCGGGCTGGGCCTGCCGCGTCGCCCCGGAGGCGAAGGTCTTCACGTCGTCCCGCTTGTCGAGCACCGCACCGGTCGCCGCGTCGACGAACACGTGCAGGTTGCTCGGCGCCGTGGCGGTGCGCCCGGCGACGACGACCTCGTAGGCCAGCTTCGGGTTCGCCCCGGCCAGCACCACCTTCTCCGGCGTGCTCACACCGTCCACAGTGGGCAGTTGAGCGCGCGCGGTGGCGGCGGCCTTCGCGGCGTCGAGGGCCGCCTGGGTCCCGACGGAGATCGCCGCCGTCTCGGCCGCGCTGGTGCCGCGGACGCGCCCGGCGCCGTCGGCGACGACCACCGCGTCCCCGCCCACGACCCGCAGGCCCTGGTAGGTGCGCTGGTAGGCGCCGTAGAAGAGGCCACCGCCACCGGCGGTCAGGCCGATGCGCTGGAACGATTCCGCCGGGCCGCGGCGCAGGGCGTCGAGACCGCTGGCGGCGGCTTGGTCGGCCGCGCGGGCGGCCGCCGCTTCGGGAGCGGCGGGCTGGGCTTGAGAAGCTGCGCTCGCCGGGGTCACCGGTAACGCGAGCGTCATGGCGAGCCCGGCGGCAGCCGCCAAGCCCGTGCTGAACCCACGATGGGTCATCGAGGTCTTCCTTCCATGAAGGCAGAATCGAGGTCCGGTAAGGGGAAAAGGAGACGTGTCCGGGGTGCTAACAGGAGGTATGCGTCCGGACGCATCCGAGTAAAGGATCAGCGGATCGGGGCGTCAATGCGCCGAACGGACCAACGGCACGTTCCGGATTATCGAATCAATTCGTACAAACCCCGCCGCAGCAGGGGATTCTCGCCGCGTTCCGCGTCGGAACGACTTTCGTAGGGATTGTCCGCGACACCATCCGAACGCCGGACGATCTCGATCATCGGGATTCGTTAGTACCGCTCAGAATCGCTTCAGTCGGCTTCCGCGCCGAGCGCGAGGAGGCCGTTCCGCAGCACGTCGGCCGCTTCCGCCTGCTTCCCGGTCTCGCCGAGCAACTCGCTCAGCGGCCGCAGCGCGCGCACCAGCACCCCGCGCGCGCCCAGCCCGGTGGCGAGCTCGACGGCGGCCCGCAGGTCCTCGGCCGCACGGCGGGCGTCGCCGCGGGCCCTGGCCAGCGAGCCCAGCTGCAGCCGCAGCTCCGCGGCCAGCGGCGTGCCCGCCACGACCGCCGGCCGGACTTGGTCGAGCAGCGCCGCCGCCGTCTCCAGCCGGCCCGCCGCGAGGTACTCCGCGGCGAGCTCGACGGTGATCGCCGGGACGTCGTCCGGCCACGCCGTCTCCCGCGCCGCGCCGAGGTCGGCCAGCGCGCCTTCGACGTCACCCGACCGGCCGCGGACCCGGGCCCTGGCCAGCAGGCAGTACGCCATCGCCGGGTGCAGCGCCCGTTCCTGCATCAGGTCGTAGGCCGCAGCGACCGACGCGGCGGCGTCGGCGAACCGGTCCGCCGCCAGGTGGCTGCGGCAGACCTCGACGTGGCTGCGGGTCAGCTCCGCGAGCACCGCCGGGCCGCCCCGGGCGAGCCGCAGCGCCGAATCGGCGTACTCCGCCGCCCGCTCCAGGTCGCCCTGGCGCAGGTGCCGCTCGGCCAGGCAGGCCCGCAGCGTCAGCAGCATCGACGGCTGCGGGTAGCCGTCGCGCAGCAGCTCGGCGTGGCAGGTTTCCAGCAGGTGCACCGAATACTGCACCTCACCCCAGCCGGTCAGCACGGCCGCGCGCAACGGCACGACCATCGCCCGCACCGGCGGTGGCTCACCCGACAGGGCCGTTTCGGCGTCCGCGACGTACTTGGTGCGGACGTCGCCGGTCGAGTACCCGGCCAGCCACAGCAGCGCGATCCCGGCCTGCCGCGGCCGGTCGAGGCGCTCGGCGTGCCGCCGGATCCGCTGCATCCGCGGGGTCGCGCGGCGGGCGTCGCCGGCCAGGAACCGCTCCGCCGTCTCGATCAGTTCGAGGTCCAGCTCGATCAGCTCCCGCGGCGACCGGCCGCCGAGCAGTTCACCCGCGTCGATGCCGAGTTGCTGGGCGAAGAACCGCAGCGCGTCCCCCGACGGCGTCCGCGCGCCGGTCTCGACCGACGACACGTACGCCGCGGAGTACTGCGGCCCGGCGAGCTCGCGCTGCGTGAGCCCGCGTTCGGTGCGCAGCTCACGCAGGCGTTCGCCGACGCTCTCGCTCACACAGGCCGCCTTTCCACCGGTTCAGGGTAAGCCGCGCGGTGGCCGGCGTGGCCGGCCACCGCGCGGTGCGGGATCAGCAGGCGCCGCTGTCGCTCCAGACGGCCCACGAGGTGGGCGCGCCCGGCTCGGCGCCGGTCGAGTACCACAGCGACGTCCACTTGTGACCGTTGTGCCCGACGACGTCGTCCGGCACGTACGCCTTGGCGGCGTCCCACTCGGCGAGCCCGTCGCAGCCGGTCGGCGGGGTGCCGGTGCCGACGGTGAGCGAGAACTGCGCGGTGTGGTCGGCGTCGGTGCCGTCGCCGGTGACCGTCACCTGGCTGGTGCCCTCCGGCGTGGTCGCCGAGGTGGTGATGGTCAGCGTCGCGGTGCCGCCGGAGGAGATGCTCGCCGGGCTGAAGGCGGCCTTCGCGCCCTCGGGCAGGCCGGTGGCCTCCAGCTGCACGGTCTGGGCGTTGCCCGAGGTGATCCGGGTGGTCACCGTGGTGGTCGCCGTCTGTCCGGGTTGGACGGACGCCGAGGTCGGGGCCAGCGTCAGCGAGTAGTCGTTGCCGGCCGGCGGCTGGCCGGTGCAGGTCGGCTCACCGCTGACCGCCGGCACGCTCACCGCGTCCCACGCGGCCTTGGTGGCGGCGAACTCGGTGCAGCTGCCCGGGAACAGCGCGACGGCGGCTTCCAGGGTGGCCTTGCGGGCCGCGCGGTGGTTCCACGACGAGGTCTTCTTCAGCAGGCCGTTGTAGAAGACCTTGCCGGCCTTCTGGATGCCGATGCCGGTCACCGTCGAGTTGTTGCACGTCGGGCTGGCGCCGCTGCCCTGGGACAGGAGGTAGAACCAGTGGTTCTGCGGGCCCGCGGCGGCGTGCACCTCGGTGCTCGGGATCGAGGACGAGTAGCAGTTCGGGTCGCCGACCTTGGACGGGTTGTCCATGTAGCGGATCGGGCCCTGGCCGACGAGGTTGACGCCTTCGCCGACGCTGAAGTCCGGCGTGTCCTTCGGGTTGTTGGCGTAGAACTCGGTCAGCGCGCCGAAGATGTCCCCGGTGGACTCGTTGAGCCCGCCGTTCTCGTTGCCCGAGCCCGCGCCGCCCGGCGTGGTCTGGAAGATCGCGTGGCCGAACTCGTGGCCGACGACGTCCATCGGCGTGGCCTGGCGGCGGTTGTCCTGCGAGTGCCCGAAGTGCGTCGAGGAGCCGTCCCAGTAGGCGTTGACGTCGTTGAGGCCGACGCTCGCGCGGAACCCGCCGCCCGCCCCGTCGATGCCGGTGCGGCCGAGCCAGTCGGCGAGCATCTTCCACTCGGTCTGGACGCTGTAGAGGACGTCGACGCAGCCGGTCTCGAGGTCGGTGCCCGAGCCGGTGCCCCAGGTGTTGGAGCTCTTCGTGAAGATCGAGCCGCCTTCGCGGCCGCAGGCGATGCCGCGGCGGCCGGGGTCGGTCATCGAGTACGAGCTGCCGGAGCCGGACGTGTCGATCGGGACGGTGCCGGCGTAGTAGGAGTTCCCGGTGCCCGCCTCGCGGACGTCGTCGCGCGTGTCGAGGACCTTTCCCGTGGTGCTGTCGACGAAGACGTGCAGGCGGGCGGGCCTGCCGTGGTCGCGGCCGCCGACGACGACCTCGTAGGCGAGCTTCGGGACGTCCCCGGCCAGCACGACCAGCTCCGGCGCCCCGGCGTTGTCTACTGTGGACACCTGGGCCGCGGCGATCTTCGCGGCTTGCCCGGCGTTGACGGTGGCCCGCGTGCCGACCTCGATCGGCGCGGTGTGCGCGGCTTCGGTACCGCGGACGCGCCCGGCGCCGTCGGCGACGACCACCGCGTCCCCGCCGACCACCCGCAGGCCGTGGTAGGTGCGCTGGTAGGAGGCGTAGTAGAGCCCGCCGCCACCCGGGGTGACCCCGGTGCGGACGAAAGCCTCCCCGGCACCCTTCGCGAGCCGGTCGGCGCCGCTGAGGGCGGCCTGGTCGGCGGCGCGGGCGGCGAGCGCCTCGGGCGGGGTGGCGGCGGGAGGTGCGGGAGCGGCGGCGGCCGGGATCGCCGGCACCGCGAACGTCAGGGCCAGGCCGGCGATCGCCGCCAGCCCACGTGGGGATCTCATGGGGAACCTTTCCGGGACCGGGAGGAGTGTGCCCGAAGGAATAACTGCTGTTATTGCGCCGGACGCGTCCGAGTAAAGGTTCCGCCCGCGGACGGGTCAATGGGCCGAACGGAGCAGCGTGGTTCGGTGGAGTGCGGCCTTCTTCGGGCGAAAGCGCAGGTCGGAGCCCGGTGCAAGACTGGTCTGAACCAATTCACAGACTTTCGTAGGAAAGTTGCTTTGGTTCGGACCACTGGGCCTGCTGGTCCGCTATTCGGCGCCGGCCGCCGAGTCCAGGCCGCGCCGGTAGGCCGCCACGGCGTCGTCGAGATGACCACGTTGTCGGAGTGCGTCGCCGAGCCGCAGGGCCGTCGAAACCGCCGCGCCGTGCAGGGCCGCCCGGGTCTGGATCTCGAAGGCCTCGCGCAGCAGCCGGATCGCCGTCTCGGCGTCCCCCTCGGCCGCGGCGATCTGGCCCAGCAGGCTGGTCGCCTCGCCCAGCGACTCGACGTCCCGGGACAGCAGCTCCCGGACCTCGGAGACGAGCTTCGCGGCCTCCCCGGGTGCGCGCTGGCGGAGCCGCACCTCGGCCAGTTCGAGCGTCGCCCCGGCGAAACCCTCGTCCGCGCCGATCGCCGCCAGCTGGTCGCGGGCCGCCGTCAGCTCCGCCCGGGCCTCGTCGAGGCGGCCCAGGTGCCGCAGCAGGTAGCCGCGGGCCCAGCGGCAGCGGGCCGCGTCGCGGTCGAAGCCCACCGACGCGAACAGCCGGCACGCCTCGGTGAGGTCCTCGTCCGCCCGGTCCGCGTGGCCGGTCGCCTGCCACACCTGCGAGGCCTGCCGGTGGAACCGCGCGACGAAGTCCGGCCGCGTCGCCGCCCGCGCCAGCCGCCGTCCGTCCTCGGCCGCGCGGCGGGCCCGGTGCAGGCCGCCCATTTCCATCAGCGGGTGAATCAACGCCGTGAGCAGGCACAGCTCGGCGTCCGGGTCGGCCGGCCGAGTCGCCAGCTCGGCCTCGACCCGCGCGATCGCCGTGCCCGCGTCGCCGCGCTGGAACCGGCAGCCCGACCACCGGTGCACGATCATCGCCCGCAGCCACGGCGGTGCCGCGCCGGCCAGTTCCTCCGCGTGCTCGAGCGCCTGCTGGGCGCCCGAAACGTCGAAGAGCTGCCACTTCACCTCGGCCTGGCAGAACCGCGCGTAGCACTCGACGTCGTCGAGGTGGTAGCCCGCCGCCTGCTTGCCCACGGCCGCGAACCGCTCTTCCGCGGCGGCGATCCGGCCCTGCTCCAGGTCGCGGTAGCCCTCGTCCAGCGTCGCCCGCAGCTCGTCGGCGACCCCGGGCGGCCGGCCGAACCGCAGCTCGTCGACGGTCAGCCCCAGCCGCTGGGCCAGGTAGGCGAGCATCTCCTCCGACGGCGGGCGGTTGCCGGTCTCGACCTTCGCCAGGAAGCCCCGGTCGTAGCCCGGCTCGGCCAGCTCGCGCTGGGTCCAGCCGCGGCCGGTGCGCAGCCGCCGGATCCGCGCTCCGAGCGGTTCGGCGGGGGCACTGGTCATCTCCCCACGGTAGGTCATCGGCGCGACGGCCGCGGAAACGGACATATTGACGCCTTCGGGTGGGCCGGGCTAGCGTTCTCCGCTAAATAGGAAACTTTCCTAACAAAGTGGAGGCCGATCATGCGCCTGCTTCCCCTCGCGACGGCGGCCGCGCTCGCCGTGCCCCTCGCGGCCGCTCCGGCCGAGGCCGCGACCGCGGCGGAGATCCGGGTCGACCAAGTCGGCTACGCACTGGGCGAGGCGAAGCACGCGTACCTCCTCGGCGGCGCGGCCGGGAAGTTCACCGTCGTCGACGACCGCGGCCACCCGGTCCGCGAAGGCCGCACGGGCGCGAGCCTCGGCGCCTGGAACGCGCGCTACCCGGCGGTGTTCGACCTCGACCTGTCCACTTTGGAGCGACCGGGCACCTACCGGGTCAAGGCGGCGGGCGCGACGTCGCCGCCGTTCCGGATCGACACCGCGAGACGCCTGTTCCGCCCGCTGGTGCGCGCCACCACCGAGTTCTTCCAGGCCCAGCGCGACGGCCACGACGTCATCCCGGGCCGGCTCGACCGCAAGCCGTCGCACCTGGCCGACCGGACGGCGACCGTCTACGCGGAGCCGAAGTTCACCGGCGACGGCGGCGACGAGATCGTCGAACCCCTGAAGCCGCAGGGCGGCCCGGTCGACGTCGAAGGCGGCTGGGTCGACGCCGGCGACTTCGTCAAGTTCACGTCCAACACCGCGTATTCGCTGGCCGAGCTGGGTTTCGTGCTGCGCGAAGACCCCGATCCGGTGCTGGCGAAGGAGGTCCGCTTCGGGCTGGACTGGCTCGACAAGGTGTGGGATGGCCGCAGCCGGACGCTCTACGCCCAGGTCGGCATCGGCACGGGCAGCGAGGAGTTCGGCTTCCTCGGCGACCACGACGTCTGGCGCAACCCGCAGGACGACGACGCGCTCGACGTCAAGCCCGGCGATCCCGCCTACTTCGTCAAGTACCGGCCGGTGTTCCCCGCGGCCCCGGCGGGCGCGCCGCTGTCCCCGAACCTGGCCGGCCGCGTCGCCGCGGCGTTCGCGCTCGGCGCGCAGGTGTACGCCCACCGCGACCCGCGGCTCGCCCGCCACTACCTCGCCGAGGCGGCGGCCGTCTTCGCGCAGGCCAAGACGGCGGACGTCGGCGAGCTCGTCACCGCGTTCCCGCACGCGTACTACCCGGAATCGTCGTGGGAGGACGACCTGGAGCTGGGGGCGACGCAGCTCGCGTTGGCCGCGCGAGCGCTGAAGGACCCGCGCGCGAACGGCTGGGCCCGCGAAGCGGCGAAGTGGGCGAAGGCCTACATCGGCAGCGGTGACACGAGCACGTTGAACCTGTACGACACCAGCGCGCTCGCCCACGCCGATCTGGCCGGCCTGCTGCGCACCGGCGTCCCGGGCGCGGCGCTCGGTGCCGGTGACCTGGCCGCCGACCTGCGGCGCCAGCTGGACTCCGGGGTCGAAGCGGCGAAGACGAGTCCATTCCGGACAGCGGTCGACGTCACCGACTTCGACGCGGCCAGCAAGAGCTTCGGCTTCGCCGCGACCGCGCGGCTGTACCAGCGCGTCACCGGCGATGCGCGGTACGCCGCGTTCGGCGCGCAGCAACGGAACTTCACCCTCGGGGCCAACGCCTGGGGCGTGTCGCTCGTGGTCGGCGTCGGCACGACGTCCCCGCAGTGCCCGCACCACCAGGCCGCGAACCTCGCCGGACCTTCGAAGGTGCTCTACGGCGCGGTCGTGAACGGCCCCAACGGCGCGGACAACTTCGCCGACCTGCCGTTCCCGGCGGGGGCCGCGGAATGCACCCGTCCGTATGAATCCTTCGACGGCCGGGGAAGCCGCTACGCCGACGACCTGAGTTCATGGCCCAGCAACGAGCCCGCCATCGACTTCACCTCTACCGCGCTTCTCGCATTCTCGCTGGCGGGCAGGCCGTAGCATGGGGAAGTGAGCGAACAGTCTGAATGGCCGGACGGCCAGTACCCCGAACGCCCGGTGGAGCGGCACAAGGGCCCGGTCGTGCTGCGCCGCGACCGCCGCGACCAGGGCAGCACCACCGACCAGCGGCTCCTGGACTCGCGGGGCCCGAGCGACTGGGTGCACACCGACCCGTGGCGCGTCCTGCGGATCCAGGCCGAGTTCGTCGAGGGCTTCGGCGCGCTCGCCGAGGTCCCGCGCGCGGTCACGGTGTTCGGCTCGGCCCGCACCAAGCGCGACAACCCGGAGTACGAGCTGGGCCGCAAGATCGGCGGGGCGCTGGCCAACGCCGGTTTCGCGGTGATGACCGGCGGCGGCCCGGGCGCGATGGAGGCGGTCAACCGCGGCGCGGCCGAGGCCGGCGGCTTCTCCGTCGGGCTCGGCATCGAGCTGCCGTTCGAGCAGGGCCTGAACCCGTGGGTCGACCTCGGCGTCAACTTCCGCTACTTCTTCGCCCGCAAGACGATGTTCATCAAGTATTCGCAGGCCTTCATCTGCCTCCCCGGCGGCTTCGGCACGCTCGACGAGCTGTTCGAGGCGCTGACCCTGGTGCAGACGAAGAAGGTCACGAAGTTCCCGGTGGTGCTGTTCGGCAGCGACTACTGGGGCGGCCTCTACGACTGGATCAAGAACTCGGTCATGGCCGAGGGCAAGATCGGCCCGGGCGACCTGGACCTGCTGCACGTCACCGACGACATCGACGACGCCGTCCGCGTGGTCCAGGAGTCCTACCAGGCGTGGGAGGACACGCACTGATGCGCCGGATCTGTGTCTTCTGCGGTTCGTCCATGGGCTTTTCGCCCCGCTACGCGGAGCAGGCGGCGGCGCTCGGCAAGCTCTTGGCCCAGCGCGGCATCGGCCTGGTGTACGGCGGCGCGAGCGTCGGCACGATGGGCGTGGTGGCGGACGCGGCCCTGGCGGCGGGCGGCGAGGTGATCGGCGTGATCCCGGAGGCGCTGTCGTCGGTCGAGATCGCCCACGCCGGCCTGTCGGAGCTGCACGTGGTCGCGGACATGCACGAGCGCAAGGCCAAGATGGCGGCCCTGTCCGACGGCTTCGTGGCCTTGCCGGGCGGCGCGGGCACCCTGGAGGAGCTGTTCGAGGTCTGGACGTGGGCCCAGCTGGGCCTGCACGGAAAGCCGATCGGCCTGGTCGACGTGGACGGGTACTACGCGCCCCTGATGACGTTCGCCGACCACATGGTGACGGAGGGCTTCCTCAAGGACGGGTACCGCCAGCTTCTGCTGACCGACGCCGACCCGGCCGCGCTGCTGGACAAGTTCGAGACGTACGAGCCGCCCGCGCCGCCGAAGTGGGCGAAGGAACCGCCGGGCATCTGAGCCGGCCGCGGTGGCCTGGGCAGATCCCGTGCGGCTCAGGCCACGCCCTCGCTCGGCCGCTTGTGGTAGGTGTCCACGTACTCCTGCCCCGAGAGCTCCAGGATCGCGTACATCACCTCGTCGGTGACCGACCGGCGGATCGCCGGCGCGTAGTCCTGTCCCTCGTACCGGGAAAAATCGAGGGGCTTGCCGAACGTGATGCCGATCTTCGCCGGCCGCGGGATGCGGGCGCCGCCCGGCTGGAGCTTCTCCGTGCCCGTCAGCGCGACCGGGACCACCTTCGCGCCGGTTGCCAGGGCCAGTGCCGCGACACCCGTGTGGCCGCGGTGCAGCCGGCCGTCCAGCGAACGAGTTCCCTCCGGGTAGATCGCGAAGACGCCGCCCGCGTCGAGCACCTTGCGGGCCGCTTCCAGCGCCGCCAGCCCGGCCTGGGCGTTGCCGCGCTCGACCGGCACGTAGCCGAGGCCGCCGAGGAAGCCGGCCAGGGCCTTGCCCTTGAGGCCCTTGCCCACGAAGTACTCCGCCTTGCCGAGGAACTTGACCTGCCGCGGGGTCGCGAAGGTGATCACGCCGGTGTCGAGGGCGGCGCGGTGGTTGGCCGCCAGCAGCACCGGGCCGCTGAGCGGCACGTTCTCCACGCCGTGCACTTCGGGCCGGTACACCGCCCTGACCAGCGGTCCCAGCACGAACCGGACAAGCAGCGCGATCAAGTGGTCCTCCTCCTCGGGTGCGGTGACACCAGCATGGCACGATCGCTACTCGTGAGTTGGTTCGAGCGGCGTACGTGGCAGGAGCCCGGTTGGACGCCCGCGGACATCGTGGCCGCGAAGGGTGACCGGACGGTTTCGGTCGTGCTACCGGCGCTGGACGAAGAGCGGACCGTCGGCGACGTCGTCGCGTCGGTGCGTCCCCTTCTCGGGAATGTCGTCGACGAGCTCGTCGTCATGGACTCGGGTTCCACGGACACGACCGTGCCCACCGCCGAGGCCGCGGGCGCGCGGGTGGTCCGCCGCGAGGACGTGCTGCCGGACCTGCCGCCGGAGCCCGGCAAGGGCGAGGTGCTGTGGCGTTCGCTGGCCGCGACCAGCGGCGACTTCGTCGTCTTCCTCGACTCCGACCTGGTCGACCCGGACCCGGCGTTCGTGCCGTCGCTGCTCGGGCCGCTGGTCGCCGAAAGCGGCGTCCACCTGGTCAAGGGCTTCTACCGGCGGCCGCTGCGGCTGGAGAGCAGCGGTGGCGGGCGGGTCACCGAGCTGCTGGCGCGGCCGGTGCTCTCGGCGCTGCGCCCCGCGCTCGGCGGCCTGGTCCAGCCCCTCGGCGGCGAGTACGCGGGCACCCGCGAGTTCCTCGAGTCGGTGCCGTTCGCGGCTGGCTACGGCGTCGAGATCGGGCTGCTGCTCGACGCCGAGGCGCGGTACGGCCTCGACGGGCTCGCGCAGGTCAACCTGGGCGTCCGCAAGCACCGCAACCGGTCATTGAGCCAGCTCGGCGCGATGTCCCGCCAGATCCTCGGCACGGCACTGGACCGCTGCGGCGTCCCGGCCGCCGACGCGCCGTTCACGCAGTTCGTGCAGGTCGACGAGGAGTGGCTGCCGGACGTCACGGAGGTCCGGGTCGCCGACCGGCCGCCGATGCGGGACGTACTCGCCCGTCTTCGAGGGTGAGGACCTCGTCGAAGCCGTCGAGGTGTTCGGGGCGGTGGGTGACGAGGACCACGCTGCCTTCCGCCTTCGCGAGGACCCGCGCCAGGACGGCGTCGCCGTGGGCCGGGTCGAGGCCTTCGACGGGCTCGTCGAGCACCAGGACCTTCGGCGCGGCCAGGACGGCCCTGGCGAGGATCAGCCGTTGCCGCTGACCGCCGGACAGCGCCTCGCCGTCCGGGCCGGTGTCGCGGTCGAGGTCCAGGTCGAACCCGGCGGTGGCGCAGGCTTCCCGCAGCTCCTCGCCGGTCGCGTCCGGCTTGGCGAGCAGGAGGTTCTCGCGGACGGTCGTGTGGAAGACGTGGGCGTCGGCTTCGGCGCCGGAGATGATCTCCGGCAGGTTCCGGTACTCGCCGAGCGGATGGCCGTCGAGGGTGACCCGGCCTTCGGTGGGGGCCTGGCTGCCGAGCAGCAGGCGGAGCAGTGTCGTCTTCCCGGCACCGCTGGGGCCGAGGATCCCGACGCGCTTGCCGGGCGGCAGGTCGAGGTCGACGTCCCTGAGCGCGGGTGCCCGGCCGGGGTGGCGGACGCCGGCCTTTTCGAGCCGGAAGTGCCCGTCTCGCACGGCACGGGTGCCTTCCGGGACGGCGGGTTCGGTGAGCACGGCCCGCACCCGGGCGGCGGACGCGCGGATCTCCGGGACGCGCCGGGCGGCGCCGATCAGCGGGAGGACGACCTCGAAGGCCGCCATCGCGGCCAGGGTCAGTGCCGCGGTCCACGGGACGGACGCGTGGCAGAGCAGCCCGACGGCGACGGCGGTGACCAGCTGGACGAGCACGCCGAACGCGGTGAGCAGGGCGGTCCTGCCCGAGGTCGTCCGCTCGCCGTCGGTGATTTCGCCGACGACGCGGGTGGCGCTCTGCCGGTGTTCGCCG
>NZ_MUMI01000366.1 GCF_002155975.1 Amycolatopsis kentuckyensis | reverse complement strand
GCCGCGCTCGACGACCGTGCCGTCCTCCAGCACCGCGACGTCGTCGCAGACCCGGCGGACCACGCCCGCGTCCGGCGTCGTGACGACGACCGTGGTGCCCAGCTCGGAGCGCGCCCGGTCGAGGACGGCGAGCACCGCGCCGGCCTCCTCCGGGTCGACGCCGGCGGTCGGGTCGTCGGCGAGCAGCACGGCCGGGGCCGCCGCCAGCGCCTTCGCGACCGCCACCCGGCGGAGCTGCCCGGCGGACAGCTCGCCGGGACGCTGCGCGGCGCGCTGGGTCAGGCCGACGAGGTCGAGCAGCGAGCCGACCCGGCTGCGGCGCTGCGGGCCGTCGACGCCGAGCTGCTCGAGCGGGGAGGCGATGTTGCCGGCGATGGTGCGCTCGGCGATCAGCTCCGGTTTCGTGGACACGATCCCGAGCTGACGTCGGATTTCGCGGAGCCGACGGCCGTCGAGGGTGCCGGTGTTGAGGCCGTCGAGGCGGACGACACCGCGGTCGGGACGCTCCTGGAGCGCGATGCACCGAGCGAGGACGGACTTGCCCGATCCGGCGGGGCCGACCACGCCGAACAGCGAGCCCGCCTGGACGTCGACGCTCACGTCCCGCAGCGCGATGACGGAGTTTCCGTTGGTGGCAAAGGTTTTGGACAGGTTTTCGACGGTGATCACGAAGGCTCCAGAAAACGGGGTGCGCGCAGCGCGCGGCACCCGGCCGCAAGCGAGTTCCGTCCTGTTCGGACGGTGCGTGAAGAAGAGGTGGACCGGCTCGGACTAGCTCAGTGGGAGCGTCGACATGCGGTCACGGAGCGGCGGCCTTCGTCGACTACGCGACGCCTGGTCAGGAGCAGGGGGCGAGCTACCCTCTTCATCGAAAACGGCCTCCATCGGTCCTGGCGGTAGCACCTGCCCTGTGGAGGGTGGTTGCTGCGACTTCGGCGAGCCAGGTCTCTCAGTCGCTCGGGATGGACGTACTGAGTAAAACCGATCCCGAGGAGCGAACGCAAGCCTGTTGGCCCAGATCACACGAGTGGCGGTGTCCGAATGGCGGGATCACGGACGCTGGCGGACGTTTTTCACTGCTTCCACTGTGGATTGCGCACGCACGGCCGCGATCCGGGCGAAGTCGTGCACGTTCAGCTGCTCACCACGGGTCCGGGGGTCGATCCCGGCCGCTGTCAGCAGTTCGCCGGCGCGCTCGGCCGAGCCCGCCCAGCCCGCGAGCGCGGCCCGGAGCGTCTTCCTGCGTTGTGAGAAAGCGGCGTCCACCAGGCCGAAGAGGACGTCCCGGTCGTCGGACGCCGTCGAGTCGGCACGTTCGAAGGCGACGAGCGCGGAATCGACGTTCGGCACCGGCCAGAACACCGAGCGTGGCACGGCGGCGACCTTGCGTGCGGGGCCGTACCAGGCGAGCTTGACGCTGGGGACGCCGTAGATCCGGCTGCCGGGGCCGGCGGCCATCCGGTCGGCGACCTCGGTCTGCACCATGACGAGGCCGGTCCGGAGGGAGGGCACCTCGGCCAGCAGGTGCAGCACCACCGGCACGGCGACGTTGTAGGGCAGGTTGGCGACGAGGGCGGTCGGCTCGCCCAGTTCCTCGCGGGTGACGCGCATGGCGTCGGCCCCGACGACGGTGAGGTTCCCCGCGACCTCGGGCCCGCGTTCGGCGACGGTCTTCGGCAGCCGGTCGGCGAGCTTGGGATCGATCTCGACGGCGACGACGCGCGCCCCGGTGGCGAGCAGCCCGAGCGTCAGCGACCCGAGCCCGGGCCCGACCTCGAGGACGACGTCGTCGGGTGTGACGCCGGCGAGTTCGACGATCCGCCGGACGGTGTTGGGATCGTGCACGAAGTTCTGCCCGAGCTTCTTGGTCGGCCGCACGTCGAGTTCGGCCGCCAGCCCGCGGATTTCGGCCGGTCCCAGCAGTTCAACCACCGGCCGAGCCTACTTGACGGCGGAACTCGCGTGATTCGAGGCGGAACTCGCGTGATTGGGGGCGGATCTCGCGTGATTGGGGGGTCGACACGCGAAACGGCCCCCGTCCGAGGTGGACGGGGGCCGGTTCGGAGCTGCTGTCAGGCCTTCTTGCCGCAGACCGGCCAGGCGCTGTAGCCGCCGCGGGCGTCGCGGACCTTCTCCGCGACCGCGATCTGCTGCTCGCGCGAAGCCTGGCTCGGCAGGTTCGCGTACTGGTCGCCGCCGTAGGCGTCCCACGTGCGCTTGTCGAACTGGAGGCCGCCGTAGTAGCCGTTGCCGGTGTTGATGGCCCAGTTGCCGCCCGACTCGCACTGCGCGATGCGGTCCCACGCGGAGCCGTCGCCGATGTTCGGGGCCGGGGCTTCCTTGCTGCCGACGTGGACGATCTTCGGCTTCGGCTGGGTGATGACCTTCTCGGAGATGCTCTCCCGGCCGATCTCTTTGCCGTTCTTCTGCGTGACCTTGTAGGTCACTTCCTTCTCGCCGGGCGTGCCCGGGTCCTCGACCTGCGTCTTGCCCTTGGCCAGGTTCGGGTCGTCGACGCGCTGCTCGGGCGGGTCGATGGACTCCTTCTGGACGACCGTCGAAACGCCGGTGCGGCTGATGTGCACCTCGGCGCCGTCGGTCAGCTTGACGTCCAGGCCACCCTCGGCCTGGTCCTCCGGGCCCAGGGTGAGCTTGTACTCGCCCAGGAACTCCTGCGTCGTGACGGCCGTGGTCTTGACCTGCTTCGGCGCGTTCCCGCCGTCGTACAGGGTGATGTTCTTGAGCGTCTTGATCTCGACGGTCGCGCCCTGCAGCGGCAGCTCGCCGCTCTTCGGCATCGACATCCAGGTGCCGGCCTTGTCCATCTCGGCCATGCCGAGCTGGTTCAGCGCGTCGCCGAGGTGGGTCGCACGGACCCAGGAGGTGCGCTCGACGCCGTCGACGACCAGCTTCAGCTGGCGGCCGCGCTCGAGCTTGATGACGCCGCCGTCGCCGACCTCCGCCTGCGGGGAGGGGGACAGCGAGTCGTGCTCGCCGACCGACAGGCCCGCGTCCTCGAGCACCTCGCCGACGGTGCCGCCGAAGGAGTGCACAGTCTGCTGGTGGCCGTCGACGTCGACGGTGATGCTCTTGTTCATCGCCAGCGCGGCCGCACCGCCGCCGGCGACGCTGATCATGACGCTGAGGACGGCACCCTTGAGGAAGCGGCGCTTCCAGACCTTGGTCGTCTGCCGGAGCCCCTCGTCCAGAGCCGCACGGCGCGCTTCGGGGGAAGCGGTGCGGTCCTCGTCGAGGCCGTCCGGGATGACGATCGGCGGCAGGTAGGTCGTCTCGGCGTTGATGAGGCGGATCAGTTCGTCGACGTCGACGTCGATCTCGGCCATCATCGCGTCGGCATCGGGGCCGAGTGCGGCGAGGATGTCCTGCTGCGTGATGTTCGGGTCGTCGGAGAAGTCGAGCTGGCCGTACGCAGTGTCCTCGAAACCGCGCTCGAGGACGGCCGCGGAGCGCGCTCCAGCCTGTCTGCTACCTGTCACCGGGTCGTTCCCTTTCCCAAGGCGCCGTTCGGGGCGGCACCTTTACGTCTGGGCCCTCAGCCGGCGCCATCGTCACGGTTCCAGGCCGTACCGCTCCTGGTTCCGCTTCCCCGACGTGCACTGACGTGACTGTGGGCGTAACAGTCGGCAACTGCAGTCCGCAGTACCGACCGGCACGATCACGGGACAGTAACGGGTCGCGGCGGGTTGCGCAAACACCCCCCGGAGTGTCGTGATCTGGGTCACTCCATCAGGTGGCGTAGGCCAGACCCCTTATGTCGCAATGCGTTCACCCCGTTGTGACACTGGGGAGTCGGTAGATCCGCTCGGCGGTGGTCCGGACCGATTCGGCGACTTCGTGGACAGCTTCGCCCCTGAGCGCCGCGAGGTGACGGACGGTGTAGGCGGCGCCGAACGGCTCGTTCGGCCGCCCACGGAACGGGTGGGGGGTCAGAAACGGTGCGTCGGTCTCGACGAGGTACTGCCCCGGCGGGCAGAGCCGGGCCGCCTCGTGGAGGCCTTTGGCGTTCTTGAACGTCACGGTGCCCGCGAAGGAAAGGACATACCCCGCGTCGACGCACTTGCGGGCCATTTCCGCGTCCCCGGAAAAACAATGGAAGATTACGGCATTCGGCGCACCCTCTTCGGCCAGGATGCGCAACACGTCGTCGTGGGCCTCGCGGTCGTGGATCATCAGCGGCTTGCCGAGCCGCTTCGCGAGGTCGATGTGCCAACGGAACGCCTCCTGCTGGGCGTCGTGCGGCGAGTAGTCCCAGTAGTAGTCGAGGCCGGTCTCGCCGACGGCGACCACGCGGCCGTCGGCCGCCAGTCGCTCGACCTCGGCCCGCTCGGCCTCGCCGAACTCCTTGGTCCGCGTCGGGTGGATCGCGACCGCGGCGAACACCCGCCGGTCCCAGCCCGCCGCCTCGACGGCCCAGCGGGCCGAGGCGAGGTCGTCCGCGACCGTGACGACGCGGGCGACGCCGGCGCGCTCGGCGCGGTCGACCATGGCCGTGACATCGGCCGCGGTGACCGCGCCGCACGCGTCGAGATGGGTGTGCGCGTCCACCACCGACACCGGGAGCCTGTCCGGGACAGGCGGCAGCTCGCGCTTCTGTTCACCCATGCACTACCTCTTACTCCTTGATGATCGGCGCCCACTCCGGGCCGGTTTCACCCAGCGCCGGGTCGAGCTTCGTGAACAGCGGTGACGGCTTCTGCAGGGGCTTGCCGACCTCGATCGGCTTGGACTCCCACTTCGCCTGCTCGGCCGCGTAGTCACCGGTCAGGATCGGGTTGACCCGGCCGTCGATGTCGAGGTCGTCGACCTCCTTGAGCTCCGGCTGGGCGGCCCAGACGCCGGTGCCGCCGAGCGCCTCGTGCACCTTCTGGGCCGAGTGCGGCAGGAACGGCGTCAGCAGCGTGTTGGCGTCGGAGACGACCTGCAGCGCGGTGTGCAGCACCGTGTCGCGCCGCGCCGGGTCGTCCTTGAGCTTCCACGGCTCCTGGTCGGAGAGGTACTTGTTGGCCGCGGTGACGACCTTCATCGCCTCGCCGGCGGCCAGCTTGAACCGGGACCGGGCCAGGTGCGCGCCCGCGGTGTCGAACGCCTTGCGGGACAACGTCTTCAGTTCTTCGTCGGCCGCCGTCGGGGCCTCCGGGCGCGGGATGGCGCCGACGTTCTTGTGCGCCATCGAGATGGACCGGTTGACCAGGTTGCCCCACTCGTTGGCCAGCTCGAAGTTGGTCCGGCGGACGAACTCGTCCCAGGTGAAGTCGGTGTCCTGGGTCTCCGGGCCGGCGACCGAGATGAAGTACCGCAGCGTGTCCGGGCCGAAGTCGCGCAGGAAGTCCTCGACGTAGATCACGCGCCCGCGCGAGGTCGAGAACTTCGAGCCGCTCATGGTGAGGAACTCGCTGGAGACGATCTCGTCCGGCAGGTGCAGCCGGCCGTACTTGCCGGGCTCGCCGCCCTTGTCGCCCTCGCCGTTGTGCCCGAACAGCAGCGCCGGCCAGATCTGGGCGTGGAAGGTGATGTTGTCCTTGCCCATGAAGTAGTACGACCGGGCGTCGGCGTTGTTCCACCACTCCTGCCACGCGTCCGGGTTGCCGGAGCGCCGGGCCCACTCGACGCTGGCCGAGAAGTACCCGATCACCGCGTCGAACCAGACGTAGAACCGCTTCAGCGGCTGGTCGCGCCAGCCGTCGAGGGGGATCTTGACGCCCCAGTCGAGGTCGCGGGTGATCGGCCGCGGCCGCATGTCGTCGATCAGGTTCTTGGTGAAGTTGAGGACGTTGGGGCGCCAGTCGGTCTTGGTGCCCAGCCAGTCGCCGAGGGTCTTGGTGAACGCCGGCAGGTCGAGGAAGTAGTGCTCGGTCTCGACGAACTTCGGCGTCTCGCCGTTGATCCGCGACTTCGGGTTGATCAGCTCGGCGGCGTCGAGCTGGTTGCCGCAGTTGTCGCACTGGTCGCCGCGCGCGCCGTCGTACCCGCAGATCGGGCAGGTGCCCTCGACGTAGCGGTCGGGCAGCGTGCGGCCGGTGGACGGGCTGATCGCCCCGCGCGTGGTCTTCGGCACGACGTAGCCGTTGCGGTGCAGCGCCAGGAAGATCTGCTGCGTCACCTCGGCGTGGTTGCCGGTCGTGGTCCGGGTGAACAGGTCGTAGGAGAGGCCGAGGCCCTGCAGGTCGGTGCCGATCTGGCGGGTGTACTTGTCCGCCGTCAGCTGCGGGGTCGAGTCCTCTTTGTCCGCCTGGACGGTGATCGGGGTGCCGTGTTCGTCGGTGCCGGAGACCATGAGCACCCGGTTGCCGGCCATTCGCTGGTAGCGGGAGAAGACGTCGGACGGGACGCCGAATCCGGACACGTGGCCGATGTGGCGGGGGCCGTTGGCGTAGGGCCAGGCCACCGCGGTCAACACAGGGGTGCTCATACCTTATTAGCCTACGGAGGGCGTCACGCGCGTTTTCGAGAGGGAGGCCCCGGTTGTCGGCGACACGGTTGCTCGTGCTCGGGGTGGTGCGCATGTACGGCCGCGCGCACGGCTACCAGGTGCGGCGCGAGCTGCTGACCTGGTCGGCGGACAAGTGGGCCAGCGTCCAGCCCGGGTCGATCTACCACGCGCTGAAGAAGATGACGGCCGAGGACCTGCTGGAGCAGGTGGACGTCGAGCCGGGCGAGGGCGGTCCGGACCGGACCGCTTATCGGGTCACCGAGGATGGCGACCGGGAGTTCCACCTGCTGCTGGCGAAGGCGCTGTCCGAACCCACCGCCGCCGCGGCCGAGGTGGCCGCCGGCGTCTCGTTCCTGACCGCCCTGCCCCGGCAGCGCGCGATCAGCCTGCTCGAACACCGGCTCGTCATCCTCGAGTCCGAGGAGCGCAGCGCGACCCTGATGATCAAGGACACCGCGCACTGGGAAAAGGCCGAGCACGTCGCCGAGCTGTTCCGGCTGTGGTCGGCGCAGGCGACCGCCAGCCTGGAGTGGACGCGGTCGCTGATCGCCCGGCTGGCGGCCGGCGAATACGAGATGGCCGGCGACTCCGGCCGGGCGTTCGGCGATCCGCCCGCGTAATCAAATTTGACTAGCGAACGATGCATCAGGCAAGGTGTCGAACTCAACTAGTCAAGTTTGACTACAGCGAGAGGGGTTCTCCATGATCACGGCACGCGGTCTCGAGCGGCGGTTCCGCCGC
>NZ_MUMI01000365.1 GCF_002155975.1 Amycolatopsis kentuckyensis | reverse complement strand
CGGACCGCACGCTACCGGCCCCGACACCCCGGCCCAGCCGCCACGGCCGGTAGCGTGCGGTCCGTGCTGACCGTCTCCACCGTGAACGTCAACGGCCTCCGCGCCGCCGCCAAGAAGGGCTTCGTCGAGTGGCTCGCCGCCACGAAGGCCGACGTTGTCGCCTGCCAGGAGGTGCGGGCCGAAGCCAGTCAGCTGCCCGCCGGTGTCGTCGAACCCGATGGGTGGTTCTCCGTGCACGCGCCCTCGGCCGCCAAGGGGCGCAACGGCGTTGCCATCTACAGCCGCGTCGAGCCCGAAGAGGTGCGCGTCGGCTTCGGCGAGCCCGAGTTCGAGGCCAGCGGGCGGTACCTCGAGGTGCACCTGCCGAACGTCGTCGTCGCGAGCCTCTACCTGCCCAGCGGGGACGTCGGTACCGAACGCCAGGACGAAAAGGAACGCTTCATGGCCGCGTTCCTGCCCTACCTCGTCGAACTGCGGGCGAAGGCCGCCGCCGCGGGGCGGGAAGCCGTGGTCGTGGGGGACTGGAACATCGCCTACGACACCGTCGACCTCAAGAACTGGCGCGGCAACCGCAAGAACTCCGGCTTCCTGCCCGAAGAACGCGCCTGGCTCGGCCGCGTCTACACCGAGGCCGGCTTCACCGACGTCCAGCGCCGCCTCGACCCCGAAGGCCCCGGCCCGTACACCTGGTGGTCCTACCGCGGCCAGGCCTTCGACAACGACTCCGGCTGGCGCATCGACTGCCAGCTCGCGACGCCCGGTCTCGCCGAGAAGGTCGTCGACGTCGTGGTCGAGCGAGCGGCCGCCTACGACCAGCGCTGGTCCGACCACGCGCCCGTCACCGCGACCTACGACATCGACTTCCCCCGCTAACAGGAGAGGTTGCCGCCGGTCGGGACGCCGAGGATCCCGGCGAACCGCGTGTACAGGTCGATCCGGCTCTGCACCTGGGCCGGGTTGCCGCCGTTGCACTCGATCGAACCGTTGATGCTGCGGATGGTCTCCCCGAAGCCACGGCCGTTGACCATCGCGTCGTGCGGCGTCATCGTGCCGGGACCGCTCTGGGTGTTCCAGTACCAGAGCCCGGTCTGCCACGCGACGGCCGCGTCCCGCTCGACCAGGTACGGGTTGCCGAGCAGGTCGATACCGAGCGCGTCGCCGGCCGCCTTGTAGTTGAAGTTCCAGCTCAGCTGGATCGGGCCACGGCCGTAGTACGCGGCGGTGCCCGCCGGGCAGCCGTACGGCTGGCTCGTGTCGCAGTAGTGCGGGTAGTTCGCGGTGTTCTGCTCCACGACGTACACCAGCCCGCCGGTCTCGTGGCTGACGTTCGCGAGGAACGCGGCGGCTTCCTGCTTCTTCACGGTGTCGTCGCCGGTGTTCGCGAAGCCGGGATAGGCCGACAGCGCCGCGGTGAGGCCGCTGTAGGTGTAGAAGCTGTTGCGGCCCGGGAACATCTGCCCGAACTGCGCCTCACTGACCACAAAGGACGCAGCGGCCGCGGCCGGGGCCAGTGCGACGGCCGTGGCGAGCGCGCTCATCGCCACTCCGGCGCGCTTCAGGAAGCGGGGGATCGCCATGGGGACTCCTCTGGTCACGCCGGTCGGGCGCGGTCCGGCCGGGCTCGAAAACTACTCCCAGAGGTATAGACCAATCACTATCCGGTGAAACTTTTCCGAACAGGACGACGCGATCGGAGCAGTCCGCGCTGGGGCGAATGTCGCAGCGTGAGCGAGAACTGCGGAGATCGGGTGACGCCCGATCGGACACGCTCCGGTCACGCTCTACTTCGAGTAGTAGCGACTTCACCCAGTCGGGTGGCGAGAGTGAACCTTGGGGGCGCCCGAAGCGTATTACGGAATGAACGCTACCCTCGCTTTCGAGTTGATCAGAACCGGCAGGTCTTGACACGCTCGGTAGTTTTCTGACCAGTAGCACGCAACGACTCACTCGGATGGGTGAGCGTTACTCGCGGGAGGCACTCCGGTGCGCAACCCAGGTCGAACCCTGTTGCGGTCCACCCTGCGCGGTTCCCGCGCGGCCGTGGTGGTCGCGCTCGTCCCGGCCGGCCTGCTCCTGGCCGGCGGCAGCGCGTTCGCCGCCGTCACGACGACAGCGCAGGCCGACAGCAACGTGGAGGCCTTCGGCGTGCTCGGCCCCGTCGGGCTGGTCGCGGTCGCGCTCGGCATCGTCGGCATGACGCTCGGTGTGCTGCGCCAGCGCCGCAAGACCCGGGCCGCCGCGGCGCTCGCCGAGGCCGCCCCGGTCGTGCCGGACGTCCCGGGCCCGGTCACCGCAATGGCCGAAGCCGTGCTCGCCGACCCCGACGTCACGCCGACGCGGCCGTTCCTCACGCCGCGCCCGAACGCCTGAGGGCCCTCGGCGCCCGCCGCTCGTCCCGGCCTGGAAGAATCCTGACGTGTCCGAAGAGCAGACCGTCGCAGAGCGCCGCCCGCGGGTCCTGTCCGGGATCCAGCCGACCGCCGACTCGTTCCACCTCGGCAACTACCTCGGCGCGCTGCGCCAGTGGGTGAAGCTGCAGGACACGCACGAGACGTTCTACAGCGTGGTCGACCTGCACGCGATCACGGTCGAGCAGGACCCGAAGGTGCTGCGGCAGCGCACCCGCGTCTCGGCCGCGCAGCTGCTCGCCATCGGCATCGACCCGCAGCGCAGCGCCCTGTTCGTGCAGAGCCATGTCCCGGAGCACGCGCAGCTGAGCTGGGTCCTCGAATGCCAGACGGGCTTCGGCGAGGCCGGCCGGATGACGCAGTTCAAGGACAAGTCGGCGAAGCAGGGTTCCGACCGTTCCAGCGTCGGCCTGTTCACGTACCCGGTCCTGCAGGCGGCGGACATCCTGCTGTACCGCGCGGACGCCGTCCCGGTCGGCGAGGACCAGCGCCAGCACCTGGAGCTGACGCGCGACCTCGCGCAGCGCTTCAACAACCGGCTGGGCAAGACGTTCGTGGTGCCGGAGCCGTACATCATCAAGGACACGGCCAAGATCTACGACCTGCAGGAACCGACGGCCAAGATGAGCAAGTCGGCGTCGAACGTCAACGGGATCATCGAGCTGCTCGAGGACCCGAAGCGCTCGGCGAAGAAGATCCGCTCGGCGGTGACGGACACGGGCCGCGAGGTCAAGTTCGACGCGGAGAACAAGGCGGGCGTCTCGAACCTGCTGACGATCTACTCGGCCCTGACCGACCGCACGATCCCGGACCTCGAAGCGGCGTACGAGGGCAAGGGCTACGGCGACCTGAAGAAGGACCTCGGCGAGGTGTTCGTCGAGTGGGTGACCCCGATCCAGGAACGCGCGAAGTCCTATTTGGACGACGTCGCGGAGCTGGACAAGGTCCTCGCCGTGGGTGCCGAACGCGCCCGCGAGGTGGCGTCGAAAACCCTGGCCAAGACGTACCAGCGAATCGGGTTCCTGCCGCCGGTGCGGTGAAGCTGATCCTGCTCAACGGCCCGCCGGCCGGCGGCAAGTCGACGCTCGCCCGGCGCTACGCCGACAACCACCCGCCGGCCCTGGCCCTGGACGTGGATCGCATCCGCGCCATGCTCGGCGGCTGGCGGTCATCACCGGCCGAAGCCGGCGTGCTGGCACGGGAAATCGCGCTGGCGGCGGCGCGCACCCACCTCGCCGCGGGGCATGACGTGGTGGTGCCGCAGCTGGTGGCCCGGCCGGGGTTCCCCGAACGCCTCGAGGCGGTGGCGAGCGAATGCGGGGCGAGCTTCCACGAGGTGGTGCTGCTGCCGGGGCGCGAGGTGGTCCGACGCCGCTTCGCCGCCCGCGGTTCATCGGAGATCGAGGCTGTGGTGCCGCTGACCGAACTCGAGCTGGATCAGGCCTACGAAGCGGTCGCTGCGTTCGCCGCAAGCCGCCAGGTCCCGGTGCTCACCGCGGCCGACGCCTATCCCGAGCTGCTGGCTTCACTCGCTTGAACCGTCGCGCGTGAAGGGGCTCGCGTTCCCGGCAGAGTCGCATGTACTCGGCGACGCCACGCGGAGTGTGGTGTCGGCGAGACAGCGGAACGGCCATGGCGCGGTACCCGCCGACGTTGTGGACAACACCCGGACGCAGCCACCTCCCCCGCAGTGGCCGCTCGCGTTGCGGGGTTCACCAAGCGTGGTTAGCGTTTCACGGTGGCGAACGAAGAGAAGGAAAAGCTCCTGCCGCGGCTGCGGCGGAAGTACCCGTGGCTCGATCACCTCATCCGGGCCAACGACGCCTTCACCGAGCGGTACGGCAACCACTACGCCGCCGCCATCACCTACTTCAGCGTGCTCTCCGTCTTCCCCCTCTTCATGGTGGCCTTCGCCGTGGTCGGGCTCGTCGTCAACCACGACCAGACGATCATCCACAAGATCACCGACGGCATCAACAGCTCCGTTCCCGAAGGCCTCAAGGACCTCGTCAACGGCATCGTCAAGGGCGCGCTCGACTCGGGCGGCGGGATCGGGGTCTTCGGCCTCCTCATCGCGCTCTACTCCGGCATCGGCTGGATGTCGAACCTGCGGGACGCCCTCACCGCGCAGTGGGGCCAGGAAAAACAACCGCAGCCGATCGTCAAGCAGACGCTCAAGGACCTCGTTGCGCTGATCGGGCTCGGCGTGGCCCTCGTCGTCTCCTTCGCGCTGACCGCCGTCGGGGGTGGGGTGGGGCAGTTCCTGCTCGAACTCGTCGGGCTCGAACACGCCACCTGGGCGATCGTGCTGCTCCGCGGCGCCACCATCGTGCTCGGGCTCGCCGCCAACACCCTCGTCTTCGTCTGGGTGATCGCCCGCCTGCCACGGGAACGGGTTGCGCTGCGCAGCGCCGTCAAGGGGGCCGTGGTCGCCGCCGTCGGGTTCGTCATCCTGCAGCAAGTCGGGTCGATCTACCTGGCCAGCGTCACCAAGTCGCCGTCGGCCGCGCTGTTCGGGCCCGTCATCGGGCTTCTCGTCTTCGCGAACCTCGTCTCGCGCTTCCTCCTGCTCATCACCGCGTGGACCGCGACCGCCAAGGAAAACGAACGCCAAGTCATCGCGCCTCCGCCGCCGGTGCGGCTCGAGCAGAACGTCACCGTTCAGCGCGGCCCCGGCCTCGGCGCCGTCGCGGGGGCCTTCAGCGCCGGCGCCTTGCTCGCCTGGCTGGGTGGGCGCCGGAAGCCTTGACATCCACCCAGTCGGTAAAGAAACTGAACCGGTAAGAAAAATGAACCGGAGGGTTTCGTGCTGCTGGACGCCGCCCGCGAGTGTGCCGACCTCGCCAAGACCCTCGCACCCGTCACCGAGCGGCAGCGGGCCCTGCCGCCCGAGCTGGTCGCGAAGCTGACCGACGCCCAGCTGTTCCGCACCGGCGTCCCCGGCTACCTCGGCGGGCCCGAAGCGCCGCCCGCCGTCAGCCTCGAAACCGCCGAGATCGTCGCGCGCGGGGACGCCTCCGCCGGCTGGTGCGTCTCGATCGCCGTGACCTCCAGCCTGCTCTCGGCCTACGCCCCGCGGAAGTGCGCCGAGGAGGTCTTCGGGAACCCGCGCACGGTCGCCGCCGGGGTCTGGGCGCCGCGGGGGACCGGCACGAAGGTCGACGGCGGTTACCTCGTGACCGGCCGGTGGGCGTTCTGCAGCGGCATCCCGCACGCCGAGTGGCTCTTCGCCGGGTTCGTCCACGAGAAAGCGCTCTACGTCGCCGCGCTGCCGAAGGCCGGCCTCGAAGTGCTCGACACCTGGCACACCAACGGCCTGCGCGGCACCGGGAGCCACGACTGCGTCGCCGACGCCCTGTTCGTCCCGGACCACCGCGTCTTCTCGGTGCTGGCCGGCCCGCCGCCGGAAGCCGTGGCCCTGCACCGGTTCCCGCTCTTCGGCTTCTTCGCCCTTTCGGTCGCGGCCGCCGCGCGCGTTGCCCAGCGCGGCG
>NZ_MUMI01000364.1 GCF_002155975.1 Amycolatopsis kentuckyensis | reverse complement strand
CTCCCCGACCTGCCGGGCCTCCTCGATCTGCCGGGCCTCACCAGACCTCCCCGACCTGCCGAGCCTCCCAGGCCTCCCCGACCTGCCGGGCCTGCCGGGCTTCCCAGGCCTCCCAGGCCGAAGCGGCTCACAACCGGACCGGCAGCGTCTCCAAGCCGTGCACCAGCGAGCTCGGCCGGTAGACCAGCTCGTCCGGCTTCGCGTCCAGCGCCAGTCCCGGGAACCGCTCCAGCAATCCGCCGAGCGCGATCTCCGCCTCCAGCCTGGCCAGCGGTGCCCCCACGCAGTAGTGGATGCCGTGCCCGAACGCCAGGTGGCCGCCCGCCGCGCGGGTGATGTCCAGCTTGTCCGGCTCCGGGTAGCGCTCCGCGTCGCGGTTCGCGCCCAGCAGCGACACCAGCACGAACTCGCCCTTGGGGATCGTCACGCCGGCCACCTCGACCGGCTCCGCCGTGAACCGCAGCGTGGCCAGGTGGATCGGGCCGTCGAAGCGCAGGAACTCCTCCACCGCGCCCGGCAGCAGCTCCGGCTCCGCGCGCAAGCGGGCCAGCTGCTCCGGCGCGCGCAGCAGGGCCAGGACGGCGTTGGCGATCAGGTTGACCGTCGTCTCGTGGCCGGCCACCAGCAGCAGGAACGCCATCGAGACCAGCTCGGGCTCGGACAGCGAATCGCCGTCGTCGCTCGCGTGGACCAGGTCCGACAACAGGTCTTCGGCCGGCTCGGCGCGCTTCTGGGCGATCAGGTCCGTCAGGTACGCGAACATGCTCGCCGCCGCGGCCTGCATCTGCTCCGGGCGCTTCGCCGCGCTCAGCAACGTCTTGGACCAGCCGGAAAACTCCGTGCGGTCCTCCTCGCGCACGCCGAGCAGCTCGCAGATCACCGTGATCGGCAGCGGCGCGGCGAACGACGCCACCAGGTCGGCCCGCTCCTGCCCGGCCAGCGCGTCGAGCAGCTCCGCGGTGATCTCCTCCACCCGCGGCCGCAGCCGGGCCACCGTGCGCCCGGTGAACGCCTTGTTCACCAGCTTCCGCAGCCGCGTGTGGTCCGGCGGGTCCGAGTTCAGCATGTGCCAGTTCAGGTCCTGCCCCAGCCCGTTCAGCAGGGCCTCGGGCGGCAGCTTCGCTTCGGACACCGCGCGGATGCCCTGGCTGTTCTTCTGCAGCCGCGGATCGGCGAGCAGCGCCCGCGCCTCCGTGAACCCGGTGACCAGGTAGCACGGCAGCCCGCGCGGTGGCAGCCGCACGTGGCGCACCGGCCCGCCACCGCGCAGGATCTCCGAGAACACGTGCGCGTCCTGGGCGAAGTCCTCCGCCACCTCGACGATTTCGTCGGTCGTCACGTCAGCCCCCATCGCTCACCGCGTCAGCGCTCGGCCAGTGCCGCCACGACGCGCTCGGTCACGTCCTGCCAGTATGCCCGCTGTTCCTCGCGCTCTTGGGCGCCCGCAAGCCATTCCTGGTGGAACCGCAGCGTCGTCTTCGCGCCCGAACCGCTCAGCCGCACCTGCACGGTCGAGTCGTGGTCCCAGTCGCTCGGCCGCCACGTGAGACGCACCCGGTCGCCGTCGACGAAGCTGCGGATCTCGCCCACCGTGCCGTTCGCCGTCTCGTACTCCGCGCCCGCCTGCTTGGGCAGTTCGACACCCGGACCGAGCCAGATCGCGACCCCGTCCCGGCTGACCAGGAAGTCCCACACCGCTCCGGCCGGGTACGGCAGGGTGCGCGAAACGCCGATGTTCCACCCGACATCGGCCGTCTTCCCCGTTGAAGAAGTCATGTCCTCATCCTCGCACCGGGGTACGACAAAAACGGCAGCCGGGCCGGGTGCAGGATGGGCACCCGTGCGCTACCGCCCGATCTCCCCCGCCGTCCTCGCCGGCGAACTCACCGATCGCATCGACGCGCTCACCGGGCCGCGGCTCGCGGTGGCCGTCGACGGCGCAGCGGGTGCCACGGAAACCGCGGAACTCGCCGACGCCCTGGTCGATCCGCTGCGCCTGCGCGGCCGCGCGACGCTGCGCGTGTCGGCCCGCGACTTCCTGCGGCCGGCGTCACTGCGCTTCGAGCACGGCCGCACGAACCCCGACGCCCGCTACACCGACTGGCTCGACCTCGGCGCGCTCCGCCGCGAAGTCCTGGAACCGCTGAAGGGGTCCGGCGAGGTGCTGCCGTCGCTGTGGGACGCCGAGCGCGACCGGGCGACCCGTGCCGGGCGGGTGGCGCTGCCCGAAGGCGCCGTCGTGCTCCTCGACGGCGAACTGCTGCTCGGTGCCGGGCTGACCTTCGACCTGGCCGTGCACCTGTGGCTGTCCCCCGCCGCCCTGCGCCGCCGCGTGCCGGACGCCTGGGCCGTCCCGGCCTACGAACGCTACGAGGAAGAGGTGGATCCGGGTTCGCTCGCCGACGTCGTCGTGCGCGTCGACGATCCCCGGCACCCGGCGCTCTACACGCCTTAGCGGACGGCGGCCACCGGATCGCCGTCCAGCAGGCCGGACAGCCGCCCCGCCATGACGTCCCAGCGCCAGTTCGCCGTCACCCACTCCCGCCCGGCCTGGCCCATCCGGCGCGCGCGCACCGGGTCGGCCAGCAGGCTGGCCAGGGTCTCGCTCAGCTGGACGACGTCCCGGCCCTCGACGACGTGCCCGGTGACCTCGTCGAGCACCGCTTCGGGCGCTCCGCCGGAGTTGCCGGCGACCACCGGCAGGCCGGTCGCCGAGGCCTCCAGGTAGACGATGCCGAGCCCTTCGACGTCGAGGCCCTTGCCGCGGGTGCGCGCGGGCATCGCGAAGACGTCACCCGCGGCGTAGTGCGCGGGCAGCTCGGCCCACGGCACCGACCCGGTGAGCACGACGTCGCGCTCCAGGCCCAGCCCGGTGACCAGTTCGGTGAGCTTCTTGCGGTAGGGGCCGCCGCCGACGATCAGCAGCGCCGCGTCCGGGACCCGCTCGCGGATCGAGGGCAGCGCGCGGATCAGCTGGTCCTGGCCCTTGCGCGGGACCAGCCGCGACACGCAGACGACGGTCGGCCGGTCGCCGAGGCCGTGCCGGGCGCGGATCTCCGCGCGCCCGGCCGGATCCGGCCGGTACACCTCGGTGTCCACCCCGGACGGCAGCAGCTCCAGCCCCGCCATCGCGCCGAACGCCGCGGCGAAGCGGCCGCGGGTGTACCGGCTGACGTAGGTGACGACGTCGGCGGTGTCGCCGATGCGCCGCAGCGCCTGCCGCGACGCCGGGAGCATCGACCAGCCGACCTCGTGGCCGTGCGTCGACGCGACGACGCGGCGCGCGCCGGCCCGCCGCAGCGGGTGCCCCAGCAGCGCGAGCGGCGCGGCGGCGCCGAACCAGACGGCTTCGCAGTCCCGCGCCCGCATGATCTGCTTGGCCCGGCGGAACACGTCCGGCGTCGGCAGCATCAGCGACGTCGGGTGCCGGACGACCTCGAACGGCGCCGCGGCGTCGAACTCCTCGTGCGACCCCGTCCGCGACTCCCACGACGGCGCGTAGACGACCAGGTCGTCCGCCGGCAACCGGGTGGCGAGGGAGTTCAGGTAGTTCTGGATCCCCCCGGGCCGGGGCGGGAAGTCGTTGGTCACGAGCAGGGTCTTGAGCACGTCCCAGAGGCTAGCGCGGGACACCCACGGCGAAGGGGCGGCACCGCGTGTGCGGTACCGCCCCTTCGCCGATGCTGCTTCGGGGGTTACGACGTCGGGCGGCGCGCTCCCGAGTACTGGCTCTGCAGCGGCGAGATCTTCACGACGTCACCGGTGTCGGGCGCGTGCACCATCTTGCCGTCGCCGATGTACATGCCGACGTGCGAAACGGGCGAGTAGAAGAACACGAGGTCGCCCGGCTGGAGCTGGTCCCGCGGCACCGCGGCGCCGAAGGTGGACTGCTCGCGGCTGGTCCGGGGGATGGTCAGCCCGGCCTGCCCGTAGGCCCACGACGTCAGGCCCGAGCAGTCGAACGTGCTCGGTCCGGTGGCGCCGTACTTGTACGGGCTGCCCAGCTTGCTCATCGCGGCGTTCACGGCCGCCTGCGCGGCCGCCGTGGGCGCCTTGATGCTGGTGGGCGGGGCGCCACCGCGGTCCTTCTGGGCGGCCTTGTCCGACGCGCTGAGGTTCTTGTTGGCCGCCTCGAGCTCGTCGATCTGGTCGTTCAGCGTCTTCTGCTTGGCCTTGATGTCCTCGGTCAGCTTGGCCGCGGCGTCGCGCGCGTCCTGCGCGCGCTTGGCGGCGTCGCTGGCCTTGGCGGCCGCGTCGGTGGCCTGCTGAACGGCACCGGTGAGGTTGCCCATCGCGGCGTTCTTGCCGGTCGCGATGACCTCGAGCGCCGAGGAGCGGTCGAGGAAGTCCTGGGTGGACGTGCCGGCCAGCAGCGCGGACAGCTTGTTCAGCTGGACACCGCTGGTGAACGACGCACCGGCGAACTTGTCGACCTCGGTCTGGTACTTCTTCTGGCTTTCGGACGCCAGGGTGGCCTGCTGCTTGGCCGCGTTGACGTCGCCGGTGGCCTTGTCGAGCTCGCCCTGCTTCTTCTTCAGGTCGTCCTGGGCGGACAGCAGGTCTTCGTTGAGCTTCTCGGCCTGGGCCGCGAGATCGCGGTACTTGGCGAGCGCGTCGGAGCCGGTGGGTGGGGTCTGGAGAACGGGGACGGGGGCGGCGGTGGCCGTTGGCTGCGCCACGGTGACGAGGGCGATCACCGAGGCCGCGGCGAGGGCACCTGAAACCACGCGCCTGAGGGAATGCGACTGCACGGTCGCGCGGGTCTCCTTTGGTCTCGGCCGCCGAAGGGGACCGGGGCACGAAGAGGTCGGGGTGTTCCCTCTTCACCGCTGTCCCACCCACCACGCGCCCGGACCGTGCGAATTCGACATGCACGAGCCGCAACAGGTGAAGCACGCGGTGGTGGTTCCGGTTCCCAGCTTCCCGACAAAGCTGCGTCCGGCGGCGATCCCGTGTCGCCGCCTCCACAGACGGCCGGGGGCCACGAGATCTCGGACAGGTTACGAAAAGACCGCCACCACGTCCACCACCTCTCCGCCAAAAACTCTGCGTGACGCCGCTGAACACCATCGGACCAGGGCGGGAGGAAACATGTGATGGGCGTTACACGCTGGGGTTTCTCCGGAGGGCTTTTCGACTACCTACCGTTCACCGATTCAATCGACCATTCGGCGCGCCGTCACGAAACGGTGGAAATCAGGCCGTGCGCCGGATCGGTTCTTCCACCAGCCGCAGGTGCGGCACCATCCCGGCTTCGGCCAGCGCGTCGATCGCGCGCCGCTCGTCGGCGTCCCACACCACCGCGGGTGGGGCGCCGAGCAGCACGCTCACGACGCAGTCGTGGCACGAGATGCCGCGCACGACGCAGCGGTCGCAGTCGACCACCAGGTTCTCGATGTCCGAAACGGCGATGTGCGAGACGTCCACTTCGGACAGCTCGGGGGTGTCGGCCATGTGGTCCTCCTCACGTTGGGACTGACTGAGGAGGACGGTAGGCGCCACCACCGACAGTTTCGGTGCGTCAGACCCTGGACAGGCGGCTGACCAGCACCGATGACGGCGCGGGGTGGGCGCCGCGGCCGCGCACGGAGTCCGCGACCGCCCGGTCGGACGTCGCGACGACCATCGGCCGCCCGGCGGGCTCGGCCGCGACCAGGTTGCGGATGACGTCGTCGGCCAGCACCCCGCGGTCGGAGAAGAGCACCCGCACCCCGCGGGGCACCGACGCGGGGACGGAGAGCACGCCCGCCCCGTCGAACACGACGGTGACCTCGGCGGACGTGCGCGCGGCCAGCGCGGACAGCTGGTGGATGAGCCGGTCGCGCTGGTCCGCGAGGGCGAGTTCGGGGTAGCCGGTCTTGGTGACGTTGTAGCCGTCGACGATCAGGTGCACGTTCGGCAGCGCGAGGTAGCGGTCCAGGGTGGACACGTCGGCGATCTTGCCGCCCTGGCCGGTGCCCGAGCTGGCGCCGCGGACCATGTCCGCCGGGCGGGCGCCGCGCGCGCCGAGGGCGAGCTCGCGGCGGAGGCCGGTGACGGCGCCGTCGATGGTGTCGATGAGCAGGGCGAGCCGCACCTCGTCGGCCTGCCGGGCCTCACGCGCGGACTGGCGGGCGATCTCGGCGTCGGCGACCGCCCGTTCGGCGCGGGCGCGCTCCCCGGCGACGCGCTGGCGTTCGCGCTCGAGCTGGGCGTTGAGGGCGGCGATCTCGTCGTTGCGGGCGGCGGAACCGCGTTCGGCGTCGGCGGACGCCGCTTCGGCCGCGTCCCTGGCTTGGCGCAGCTGGACGCCTTGCTCGCGAAGGCGCTTCAGAAGCTTCTCGACTTCGCCTTCGCGCTCGCCGCGGGCGTTTTCGGCGGCTTGTTTCGCCTCGGCGAGTTCGGCCCGGGCCTGGACGAGCTCGGCTTCGAGCCGCTGGGCGCGGGCGAGCGCGGCGTCCCGTTCGGCGCGCAGGGCGTTTTCCTCGGCGTTCCGGGCGACCAGGCGGACGCGCCCGGTGGCCCCGGACTCGCCGAGCAGGACGGCGGCGGCCGCCGCGGCGACGGAGTCGACGGCGTTGGGGTCGAGCGCGTCGGTGCGGTGCTCGCGCAGCCACTCGATGACGGCGGTCCGGAACTGCGAGGAGTCGCCGAGAGCGGCGAGCAGGGCGGCGCCGCCGAGCTTGGCGCGCTTGGCCGGGGCGAACTTCGCGACCGGCCGCAGCTGGCGCGGCACGTCGGTGGCGGGCAGCTTGGCGACGGCGGCCGCGGCGAGCTCGGCGATGCGGTCGCGGACCGGTTCGGGCAGCGCCGGCCAGGTGGCGGGTTCGGGATGTCCGGCCTGGTCAGCGGGCTCCTCGGCCGGCTCGGCGCGCGAGGCGACACCCGAGGGACCCACCGGGTCCCCGGGCGGCTCCGGCACGAGCGGCTGCGGGTGCATTGGTCCAGGGTAGGCCCCGCCTCCGCATCCCGCCCCGCGCACCACACGGACCGGCTGCGCGCGGAAACTGTCGGTGGTCCCGCCTACAGTCCGAGCCCATGCGTTCGGTCCAGGCCCAGCTCGCCTTCGACGAGCTCGGAACCCCCTTGCGGGACACCACTTTCGTCGTCTTCGACCTCGAAACGACCGGGGCTCCGCCGGGGCCGTCAGGGATCACCGAGATCGGGGCGGTGAAGGTGCGCGCGGGCGAGGTGCTGGGCGAGTTCGCGACGCTGGTGAACCCGGGCACGCCGATCCCGCCGCAGATCGTCTCACTGACCGGGATCACGCAGGCCATGGTCTACGACGCGCCGCCGATCGAGGAGGTGCTGCCGGCGTTCCTCGAGTTCATCGGGGGTGCGGTGCTGGTGGCGCACAACTCCGGCTTCGACACGTCCCACATGCGGGCGGCGTGCGAGGGGCACGGGTACGTGTGGCCGAAGGCGACGGTGGTGTGCACGGTCCGGCTGGCGCGGCGGGTGGTGCCGCGGGACGAGGTCGGGCGCTACAACCTGACGGCGCTGGCGCTGCTGTTCGGGGCGAGGACGCGCCCGACGCACCGCGCGCTGGACGACGCGCGCGCGACGGTCGACGTCCTGCACGGGCTGCTGGAGCGGGTCGGGAACCTGGGCGTGCACTCGCTCGAGGAGCTGATGGGGTACCTGCCGGAGGTGACCGTCGCCCAGCGGGCGAAACGGCACCTGGCGGCGGACCTGCCGTCGGCCCCGGGCGTCTACCTGTTCAAGGGGCCGAAGGACGAGGTCCTGTACGTCGGCACGGCGAAGGACCTGCGGCGGCGCGTGCGGACGTACTTCACGGGCTCGGAGAACCGCAGCCGGATCCGCGAGATGGTCGCGCTGGCCGAGCGCGTCGACCACGTGGTGTGCGCGCACGCGCTGGAGGCGGAGGTGCGCGAGCTGCGGCTGATCGCGGCGCACCGGCCCGCGTACAACCGGCGGTCGAAGAACCGGCACCAGGGCTGGTGGATCGGCTTGACGGACGAGGCGTTCCCGAGGTTGTCGGTGGTCCGCCTGCCGCGGCCGGGGGTGCTGGGCCCGTTCCGCAACCAGGCGGACGCCCGCACGACGGCGGACACCCTGGCCGGCGCCTCGGGGCTGCGGACGTGCACCCAGCGGATCTCGCCGCGGTCGGCGAACGGGACCCCGTGCGTGCTGGCGGAGCTGGGGCGCTGCGGAGCGCCGTGCGCGGGACGGCAGAGCGTGGAGGCGTACGGCCCGGCGGTCGAGTCGGTGTCGGGGCTGATCGCGGGCGTGGACGGCGGGCCGTTGCACGCGGCGGCGGCACACGTGGAGCGCTTGGCGGCGGGCCAGCACTACGAGCAGGCGGCCCGGCACCGCGACGAGCTGGCGGGGCTGATCCGGGCACTGGGCCGCGCGCACCGGCAGGCCTCGCTGGCGTCGATCGGCGAGCTGATCGCGGCGGCCCCGGACGGCACCGGCGGCTGGGAGCTGTCGGTGATCAGATACGGCCGGCTGGCTTCGGCGGGCGTGGCGCCGCGCGGGGTGCCGCCGATGCCGGTGGTGGAGGCACTGGTGGCATCGGCGGAGACGGTGCTCCCGGACCCGGGCCCGTTGCACGGCGCACCACCGGAGGAGGTGGGGGTGTTGTTGCGGTGGCTGGCGCGGCCGGGGGTACGACTGGTGCGAACAACTCGCCCATGGGCCGAACCGGCGGCGGTCGCGGGCTGGCGGGGATGGCTGGATTTGGTCGCCGACGCGCATTCGCTGGAACACGTGCATTGACCGGCCCGCGGGGTCGGCTGCGTTTCCGGGAGCCGGCCGGCGCGGCGGGCGCAGAGGGAGGCCGGCTCGCGCGCGGAAAAGGCCGGCTCGCGTGATCCCGAGGACCGGCTCTCGCGCGCCAGGAAGACCGGCTCGCGTGCCCCGGAGCGCGACCGCGCACCCCGAGGACCAGCCCGCGCACCGGCAAGACCGCCCCGCGTAACCCGAGCGCGACCGCGCACCCCGAGCACCGGCAAGACCGGCCCGCGTAACCCCGAGAACCAGCCCGCGCATCGGCAAGACCGGCTCGCGTGACCCCGAGCGCGACCGCGCACCCCCCGAGCCAGCCCGTGCACCGGCCGGCGTGCCGAGAGGCCGGGCGGCGTTCCCCGAGGGCCGATTCCTATCCGTCCCAGTCCGCGAGGCGAGCCCCTGCCTCCGCGAGGAGTCAGGCCGCCGAGGCGTCGAGCGCGTCCAGCAGCCACGTGTGGGCGAGACCCATCGGTGCCGCCTCGCCGGTGACCTCGCCCGCCAGGTGCCAATAGCGGCGCAGCCGCGGATTCCGGTCCGGTGCCGTCCGGTGGTTCAGCGCGCGCCGGAAGGCCGGGCTGTCCGCTGCACCCAGGGCCGCCGCGTGGGCCGCCACGAAACGGTCCAGCTCCGGGCCCGGGGCCGGACGGGCTCCGGCCGCCACCAGGGCGCCCGCCAGCTCGCACGCCTCCCCCACCTCCGCGTGGAGCGCGCCCAGGTCCGCGATGCGGTCGTGGCCCACCAGGGTGCTCGCCTTCAGGTCGACCGCCAGCCGGGTGTCCGACGCCAGCAACACCAGCTCCGCGTACGCCACCACCTGGGCCGTCGACGGCTGGGACGGCGGCTCCGGGGCACTGATCTCCAGAAACATCCGAGCCGTGTCCGGAGGGATCCGGCCCGTCGTCATCGGGCGCCACAGGCGGACCAGCGCCTCGCGCGCCGCATCCCCGTCCTGGACCGCCGACAGCAGCTCCAGCCGGGCCGCGCGGTCGGCCGGCGCCGCCTCCGCGACCGCTCGGAGCACCGACCGCCGCCAGCTCAGCGTGGCCAGCTCGCGGTCGAGGGCCGTCCGCTCGGCCGCCACCGCCTCGTCGAGGGAACTGCGGCCGGCGAGGACGTCCGTGATCGGGCGCAGGCCGAGCCCGAGCCCGCGCAGCCTGCGCACCAGGGTGAGCCGGTCGATCGCCGCGCCGTCGAAGCGGCGGTGACCGCCCGTGCTGCGGACCGGCTCCAGCACGCCCTCGTCGCAGTAGAACCGGATCGTGCGGACGGGCACGCCCGTGCGGCGCGCCAGCTCACCGATGCCGAGTGTGTCTCCGGTCACCTTCCGTCGAACCTCCAGCCGGGTGGAATTCCTACGGTACGGCCATGGACAACGCCACCCTCGCCGCAGGGCTCCACCAGCACACCGCCGGGTTCGCCGAAGCCGTCGGGAACGCCGATCCGGACGAACGGGTGCCCACCTGCCCGGAGTGGCCCTTCCGGGTGCTCGCCGGCCACATCGGCCAGGCCCACCGCTGGGCCGCGAGCATCGTCCGGGACGGGCCGTCGCCGGTTCCCGACCCCTTCGACGCCGACCCGGGCTCGCCCGACAAGTGGTCCGGCTGGCTCCGCGAAGGCGCCGAGGACCTCGAAGACGCCGTGAACGCCGCCGGTGACACGCCGGTGTGGACCTTCTTCGGCCCGCAGCCGGCCCGGTTCTGGCTGCGCCGGATGCTGCACGACACGACCGTCCACCACGCCGACGCCGCCTTGGCCACCGGAAAGAGCTTCACCGTGGCCCCGGACCTCGCGGCCGACGCGATCAGCGAGTGGCTGGCAGTGCTGGCCGACCCCGTCACGGCGAGCCTCAACCCGGCCTTCGCCGAGCTCCGCGGCACCGGCCAGACCCTCCGCCTCGAACCCGGCGACGGACCGGGCTGGCTGATCACCCGGACCCCCGGCGGTGTCCGGTGGACCCGGGAAAGCGCGCCCGCGGACGTGACGCTGACCGGCCCCGTGAAGGACCTCCTGCTCGTGTTCACCCGCCGCCTGCCCCTGGACCGCGTCACCGTCACCGGCGACGAAGCACTCGCCGCGCACTGGCTGGCCCACACCGCGGCGTAGCTAGGATCGCGGGCGACACCCGCAGACGAGTCTTGGAGGACCCAGGTGATCACCGCGATCGTGTTGATCCAGGCAGAGGCGGACGCGATCCCGGACGCGGCGCAGGCGATCGCCGACATCGAGGGTGTCGGCGAGGTCTACTCGTGCGCCGGGGACGTCGACCTCATCGCCACGGTGCAGGTGTCCACGCACGAGGGCCTGGCCGACCTGATCCCCGGGAAGATCGGGAAGGTGCCGGGCGTGCTGAACACCGTCACGCACATCGCGTTCCGGTCCTACAGCCGCGCCGACACCGAATCGGCCTTCTCGATCGGCGTGGAGGATTGAGCGAGCTCCCCGCGGAGCTGGCCGACGCCCTCGCGGCCGCCCCGGACGCCGCGGCGCTGTTCGAGGCGCTGCCGCCGTCCCACCGGCGTGAGTACGTCCAGTGGGTCGCCGAGGCCAAGAAGCCCGAGACGCGCGTCTCCAGGGCCGAGAAGGCCATCACCAGGCTCCGCGACAGCGGCAAGAAGTAGAAACGGCGAAGGCCACCTCCCGGAGGAGGTGGCCTTCGCCGTGGGTGGAGCTAGTGGTCCGTCTGCTTCGCGGCCGCCGCCGTCTCGGCGGAGTCGAACTCGCCGTGCTGGCCGTGCTGGCCGTTCTCGGCTCCGGAGTGCCCGTTGCCGTGGCCGTTGGCCCGCTGCAGGGCCGCGGTCTCCTCGGCCGGGTCCGGCGACCAGAACGTGCCCGGGACGGCCTGACCGGCCGAGCCCAGCTTGTTCATCTTCTTCGGCACCGACGCGCCCTGGTACTCGAGCGGGATCGCGTGGCCGTGGCTGTCCACGCCGGCCAGCGGCTGGTGGATCTCGATGAACTCACCGTGCGGCAGCCGCTTGATGATGCCCGTCTCGACACCGTGCTCCAGCACCTCGCGGTCGGCCCGCTGCAGGCCCAGGCAGATGCGGTAGGTGAAGTAGTAGGCCAGCGGCGGCACGATCAGCACGCCGATGCGGCCCGCCCACGTCGTCGCGTTCAGGGAGATGTCGAACTGGTCGGCGATGATGTCGTTGAAGCCCGACAGCTCGATGACCATGAAGAAGCCCAGCGCCATCGCGCCCAGCGCCGTGCGGACCGGGACGTCCCGGGGCCGCTGGAGCAGGTTGTGGTGCGCGGTGTCCTTGGACAGCTTGCGCTCGAGGAACGGGTAGGCCAGCAGCAGGCCGATCAGGATCGGCATGCCGATCGCGCCGGGGAAGAACACCGCCGGGATCGTGTAGTTCCCGAGGTAGACCTCCCACGCGGGCCAGATCCGGAGCATGCCGTCGGCCCAGGCCATGTACCAGTCGGGCTGCGAACCCGCCGACACCTGCGCCGGGTTGTACGGGCCGAAGTTCCACACCGGGTTGATCTGGAACAGGCCCGACATCAGCGCCAGCACGCCCACGACCAGGGTGAAGAACGCCCCGCCCTTGAGCGCGAAGTACGGCATGATCCGGACGCCGACGACGTTGGTCTCCTTGCGGCGCACGCCCGGGAACTGCGTGTGCTTCTGGTACCAGACCAGCGCCAGGTGCACCCCGACCAGGGCGAGCATGATGCCCGGCAGCAGCAGGATGTGCAGCGTGTACAGGCGCGGGATGATCTGGTCGCCGGGGAACTCCCCGCCGAACAGCGCCCAGTGCAGCCAGGTGCCCATGACCGGCACCGAGAGCACGATGCCCGACAGCGTCGCGCGGATACCGGTACCGGAGAGCAGGTCGTCCGGCAGCGAGTAGCCGAAGAAGCCCTCGAAGCAGCCCAGGACCAGCAGCAGGCCGCCGATCACCCAGTTCGCCTCACGCGGGCGCCGGAACGCACCGGTGAAGAAGATGCGCAGCATGTGGACGGCCATGGACGCGACGAAGATCAGCGCGGCCCAGTGGTGCAGCTGCCGCATGAACAGGCCGCCGCGGACGTCGAACGAGATGTCCAGCGTCGTGCGGAACGCCTGCGACATCTCCAGGCCCTGCATGTTCGTGAAGCTGCCGTGGTAGACGACCTCCTGCATGGAGGGGTCGAAGAACAGCGTCAGGTACACACCGGTGAGCAGCAGGATGATGAAGCTGTAGAGCGCGATCTCGCCCAGCAGGAACGACCAGTGGGTCGGGAACACCTTGTTCATCTGGTGCCGCAGGCCCTTGGCCAGCTGGTACCGCTGGTCGGCGTTGTTCGCGGCCTCGCCCACGTGCCGCTCCACGGCGCTCGACCCCTTGGTCGGCGTGGTGAGTGAACTCATGACTTACGCTCCCAAAAGGCCGGACCGATGGCCTCGATGAAGTCGCCTCGCGCGATCAAGTATCCCTCTTCGTCCACCGTGATCGGTAGCTGGGCCAGCGGACGGGTCGCCGGGCCGAAAATCGGCTTGGCGTAGTGGAGGGCGTCGAACTGCGACTGGTGGCACGGGCACAGGATGCGGTTGGTCCGCTGCTCGTACAGGGAGGTCGGGCAGCCGACGTGGCTGCAGATCTTCGTGTACGCGTAGTAGTCGCCGAAGTTGAAGTCCTCCTGGCCGGCCCGCTTGACCACCTTGGCGGCGTCGGTCGGGCGCAGGCGGATCAGCATGACCGGGTTGTCGACGCGGGTCAGCGCGGCGGCCAGCTTCTCGGCGTCGTTCCGCTCGGACTCGCGGAACGGGAACACCGTCTCCATCGCGCCCGCGTCGAGGTCCTCGGCCTTCACCAGCGAGATCTCGGTCTCCTTGCCGTGCTCCACCTCGACCGGCTTGCCGGTGTTGCGGCGCAGGTAGACCTTCTCGCCCGGGAAGTTCGGCTGCCAGCCGGTGTGCCACAGCGACTCGCGGGTCTCGGTGTCCTTCCACGGGTCCTTGATGAAGGACGCGATCGGCAGCGCCGCGGCCGCGAGGCCGAGCGTGCCGGCCCCGGCGATCGCCGAGCGCTTGATCAGCGACCGGCGGGCGATGGTGCTGCGGTTCCCGGCGTCGGCCAGGTGCGCGAGGATCGTCGCGCGGTCGACCTCGGCCGAACCCTCGCCCTGGTTGTCGCTGCGCTGCTGCACCGCGACCTCGGCCGGCACGAACTTCTTCGTGTACAGGATCACGCCGATGCCCAGGCCGAGGATGGCCAGGCCGAGCGTGAGGCCCAGCATCGGGGTGTAGAGGCTGTACCAGAAGTGGCCGCTCTCGTTGTCCGGCGACTCGTACTTCCACGGCCACCAGATCAGCGAAACGACGAACCCGAGCCCGGCCAGCGCCGACAGCCCGAACCAGAACGCGACCAGGCGCTCGGCCCGCTTCTCCGCGCGGGTGCCCTCCACGGGCCACGGGGTCGGGTACTCGACGATCTCGACGCCGTCGAGCGCCCCGCCCAGCTTGACCAGCTGGTCCCGGTCCATCTCAGCCAGCTCCGCCTCCGACGGCGGCTTCGGCCCCTCGGCACTCATGCCTTCGATCCAATCCACAACGTCACGCCGATCAGCGCGGCGATCCCGACGATAAAGGCGATGACGCCCTCCGAAGCGGGGCCGACCCCGCCGAGGCCGTTACCACCCGGGTCATTGTTGCCGTCCGACACCGACTTCACGTAGGCGACGATGTCCTTCTTCTCCTCCGGCGACAGCTGCCGGTCGGAGAACTTCGGCATGTTCTGCGGACCGGTGAGCATGGCCGTGTAGATCTGCTCTTCGCTGGCCGGGTCCAGGTTCGGCGCGTACTTGCCGGCGGACAGCGCGCCACCGCGGCCGGTGAAGTTGTGGCACGACGCGCAGTTGAGGCGGAACAGCTCGCCGCCGCGGGCCGGGTCGTCGCCGCGCAGGGCCTCGCCCTTCTCGGCGGGCCGCTGGGCGCCGCCGCCGTGCGCCTGGATGTAGGCGCCGACCGCGTCGATCTCGGCCTCGGTCAGCTTCGGCGGCTTCCGCTCGATCTGCGCCTCCTGGCGCGCGGCGGGCATCCGGCCCGAAGAAGTCTGGAAGTACACCGCGGCGTCGCCGATGCCGATCAGGCTCGGGCCGCGGTCCTGAACGCCCTCGAGGTTCGCGCCGTGGCAGGCGATACAGGTGTTGTTGTAGACCTGCTCGCCGAGGCGGAGCTGCGCCGGCGTGCCCTGGGCCTGCGCGGTCTGCGGCTCCGGGGCGAACACGGCGTACAGGGCGCCGGCGCCCACCAGCGCGATGCCGAGCGCGAGCAGGCCGGCGAACCGCCTCCGCAGCTTCGACCGCGCGCGGTAGCGGCGCTCCGAGGACTTGGTGCTGGTGGTCATCTTGCGGCAACCCTTGCTGTCAGTTCAGGCCGATGGTGAAGGTGGTGGCGGCTGGGCGGACCTACGGAAGGAGGTAGATCACACCGAAGAGGCCGACCCACACGATGTCGACGAAGTGCCAGTAGTAGGACACGACGATCGCCGACGTGGCCTGGGCGGGCGTGAACTTGCTCAGTTTCGTGCGGATGAGCAGGTACACGAAGGCGATGAGCCCGCCGATGACGTGCAGGCCGTGGAAACCGGTGGCGAGGTAGAAGACCGTGCCGAACGGGCCGGACGGGATCGTCATCCCCTCTTCGACCAGGTTGTGGTACTCGTTGGCCTGGCCGCCGACGAAGATCGCGCCCATGATCAACGTGATGATGTACCAGCGGCGCAGCCCGTAGACGTCGCCGCGCTCGGCGGCGAACACGCCGAACTGGCAGGTCAGCGAGGACAGCACGAGGATCACCGTGAACGGGATCGCGTACGCCACGTTGAGGTGGAACTCCTCGCCGTGCAGCGGCGGCGGCCACTGGCCGGACGAGTTCTGCGCCTTGACGGTGAAGAACATCGCGAACAGTCCGGCGAAGAACATCAGCTCGCTGGAAAGCCACACGATGGTGCCGACACTGACCATGTTCGGCCGGTTCAGCGAGTGGACCCGCTGACTGATGGTGGGAGCTGCCGTTGTCACGCGTCGCATTATGTCCTCTCGCACCACCGCTCCGCCGGGTGGGTCCACGGCGGGTCGTCTGCGTAACCGATCACACCGGATGCCCGGGAAGGTGAGAGCTACTCATGGGTTTACTCGACCGGCTGCTTGACCTGGTCAAAAAGCGCGAAGCCCCAGGTCTGACACCCGATGCGCCCGGGCTGGAGATCGTCGCCGAGGCCTTCGACCCGGTCGTCGCGGACTCCGCCGTGCTCGCCGGTTCACCCGCCTGGGTCAGCACGGCACCGGCCGTTCTGCGGCACCACCTGCTGCTGCCGCCGGACCGGCTCGAGGAGGCGGCGTCGATCCTCGCCCAGGACGGCTACGAGCTGCGGGAACAGTCCCCTTCGGAGGATCTCGCGCGGGTGCTCGCGGTCCGCGTGCAGGTGCTCGACGCGCTGCACTGCGCCCAGGAACGGTCCCGGATGGCGGGTCTCGCGCAGCGATTGGGCGGCGACGCGCTGGGCTGGGACGCGCTCCAGCCGGAGCCGACCGCGTGATGTCGGTCTCTGCCGATACGATCGCTCCAGACGTGCGGTGATGAGACGGAGGCGTGCCTGATGGGCGAGCGGTCGATGCGGGTCCTGGTGTTCAGCCACAAGGCGGAGGTGCGCGAGGCGATCGTGAACGCGGTCGGCCGCCGGCCCGCCGCGGACCTGGCGCGCGTGGACTACGTCGAGGCGGCCGGCATCGCGGACGTGCTGTCCGAGGTGGACGCGGGGAACGTCGACCTGGCGATCCTCGACGGCGAGGCGCAGCCGACCGGCGGCATCGGCCTGTGCCGGCAGCTGAAGAGTGAAATCACCGACTGTCCCCCCATCGTGGTGGCCGTGCGGCGCAAGGACGACCGGTGGCTGGCCACCTGGTCGCAGGCGGACGCCGTGCTGGTGCACCCGCTGGACCCGCTGACCGCCGCGGAGACCGTCGCCGACGTGCTGCGCGCGCGACGGGTCCCCGTCGTGAACGGCTGAGCCCGGTGACCACCCCGGTCCCCCGCACCTGGCCACCCCTGCTCAAGCAGCTCGTCGCGGGCGTCGACCTCTCCGCGGAGGACACGGCGTGGGCGATGGACCAGATCATGAGCGGCGCGGCGAGCCCGGCCCGGATCGCCGGGTTCGCGGTCGCGCTGCGCGCCAAGGGCGAGACGCCCGAGGAGATCGCCGGCATGGCGGCCACGATGCTGGCGCACGCCAAGCGGGTCGAGCTGGACCGCCCGGCCGTCGACATCGTCGGCACCGGCGGCGACGGCTCCAACTCGGTGAACATCTCGACGATGGCGACGATCGTCACGGCGGCGGCCGGCGCGCCGGTGGCCAAGCACGGCAACCGCAGCGCGTCGTCGAAGTCCGGCGCGGCGGACGTGCTCGAAGCACTCGGCGTCCGGATCAGCCTGCCGCCGGAGGACGTCCGGCGCAGCCTCGCCGAGGTCGGCATCGGGTTCTTCCTGGCGTCGGCGTTCCACCCGGCGCTGCGCCACGCCGGCCCGGTGCGCAGCGAGCTGGGCATCCCGACGACGTTCAACCTGCTCGGCCCGCTGACCAACCCGGCCCAGCCGGGCGCGGCGCTGATCGGCTGCGCGTACCCCGACAAGACGCGGGTCCTGGCGGAGACGTTCGCCCGCCGCGGCACGCGCGC
>NZ_MUMI01000363.1 GCF_002155975.1 Amycolatopsis kentuckyensis | reverse complement strand
CGGCGAAACCGGCGTTCGGCGAGCTGCGCAAGGCCCTCGCCGCGATCGGCGAGAAGCCGAACTTCCGGAACAGTTTCCAGGTCCCGCGGAAGATCGAAGCCCTGCTGGGCCTGTGGCCCGACCTGGGCTACGACCCCCGCTAGCGGGCGGCGCACGCCACTCCCGGGAGGGCAGCGCGCGAAAGTTGTCGGGGTCGGCGGATATCCTGCACTACGGTGCAGGCGAGTCCGCACCACCACCAGCACTTTCGCGAGCCACGATCCGGGAGAACGACCCTGTGACTGCCGAGACCTTGTACGGGGCCGACGACCTGACGCATCTCGAGGGTCTCGAAGCCGTCCGCAAACGCCCCGGGATGTACATCGGCTCCACCGACAGCCGGGGCATCAACCACCTCTTCTCCGAGGTGGTGGACAACTCGACGGACGAGGGTGTCGCCGGCCACGCGACGAAGATCGTCGTCACGCTGCACGCCGACGGGAGCGTCCAGGTGGACGACGACGGCCGCGGCATCCCG
>NZ_MUMI01000362.1 GCF_002155975.1 Amycolatopsis kentuckyensis | reverse complement strand
CCAGCACCTGGTCGTACGCCGCCTTCCACGGCTGGGCGCCGGCGTTCACCTTGGCCTTGACGAAGTCCAGCTGTGGACGGCTCACCAGCACGCCCGGGTGGGTGAACGCCGCCGGGGCTGCCGGGGCCGGGGTGGCCAGCAGCCCCAGGAGCAGGGGGACCAGCGCGAGGACCTTGCGGAAGCGGGACATGGCTCTCCTCGAGACGACGGTGTCTGGGGGCGCGCGCCGGCTCAGTGTCATGGTCCAGACCATCGCTGGTCAAGCTTTTCTTTGTGTCCCAAAGAAAGTGTTCAGCCCGCTGAACAGAAGTGTTCAGCGGGCTGAACGGAACCCTCAGCCGAGCCCGGCGCTCACCGCGTTCAGCAACGCGCCGGTGTCGCCCGACATCTCCCACGCCATCACGCCGAGCAGGCCGCGCGACTTGAGCCACGTCGTCTTCAGCCCGATCGACCAGGCGTCGTCGAACGTCCACCACTGCCCGCCGTTGCCCGTGTAGCACGACGTCGCGACGGCGGCCGTGTCGTGGCGGACCGTGCAGCCCGGCACCCCCGCCACCAGGTTCGCGTACCCGCGGGTGCCCGCCTCCTCGGCGAACTGGCCCGGCGCCGCGCCGGTCGCGGACTGCCACTCGCCGCTCTTCCCGCCGTCCGCGACGCCCTGCCAGCCGCGGCCGTAGAACGCCAGGCCGAGCGTCAGCCGCCGCGGATCGACGCCCGCATTCGTGTACGCATTGATCGCGCTTTCCGCACTGAAGTGGAAGTTGTACGGGTCGTCCGCGTCGGCGTACAGGTTGCCCTGGTGGCCGGTGCGGTTCGGCTCCCACGAATTGTCGCTGCCCGCCCCGTGGAAGTCGTAGCCCTGTACGTTCGCGACGTCCAGGTAATCGAAGATCTTGGAGACGTCCCAGCCCGAAGCGACCTTCGCCGGGTCCGCCGGCGTGAACGCGTGCAGCTGGTACCGCTTGCCGGTGGTCGCGCCGTAGGCGTCCATCTGCGCGCGGAACTCCGCCATCAGCGCCGTGAGGTTGTTCTTGTCGTTGGGGCTCCAGTGGTTGCCGGGGTGCCCGTCGGCGCTGGCGGGCCACTCCCAGTCGAGGTCGATGCCGTCGAAGATGCCCGCCGCGGTGCCCGGCCCGCCCGCGCCGCCGTAGGGCGCGATGTTGCCCTTCAGCCAGGTGTCCACACAGGACGCGACGAACTTCTTGCGCGACGCGTCGGTGGCCGCGACGTCGGAGAAGTACTTCGAGTACGTCCAGCCGCCGAGCGAAACCAGCACCTTGAGATTCGGGTGCTTCGCCTTCAGTTTCTTGAGCTGGTTGAAGTTTCCGCGCAGCGACTCCCAGCCGGTGTCGGCCACGCCGTCGACGGACTGCGCCGCCGCGAACGGCCGCGAATAGTCGGCCTCGGCGTCACCGGCGCCGTCGCCCTGGTTGGGGTCCTGGGGGTTGGCCGTCGTGCCCTTCGTGACGCCGGACAGGCAGGTCAGGTTCACCGGGTCGATGTTCTCGAACGCGTACAGCAGGTGCGTCAGCTTCGCCGCCGCGCCCGAGGTTTCCAGGTTCTTCACGAAGTACTGGCGCCCGTAGATGCCCCACTGCACGAAGTACCCGACCTTCGCGTAACCCGAGACGATGTCGCCGGTCCGGGCGGTCACCGCGGCGCTCGGTGCCGACACGTTGTCGTAGCCGTCGCGGGCGCGCACCGTGAAGGTGTACGAAGTGGACGGTGCCAGCCCGGTCACGACCGCCGACGTCGCGGTCACCGTCGTGGCCAAAGTGGACCCGCGGTAGACGTCGTAGCTGACGACGCCGGTGTTGTCCGTCGATGCCGTCCAGGACAGGGACACGCTTCCGGAATCGGCGGCCGTCGACCGCAACCCGGTCGGCGCGGACGGCGCCTGCGTGTCGTCGGCCGGGCTGTTCGTCGTCACGGCCAGAGAACCGCTCGCCGGTGACGTGTTCCCCTTGGCGTCCTTGGCTTTCACCGTGAACGAATAGGCCGCGCCCGGCGCCAGCCCGGAAACGGTCGCGCTGGTCCCGGTCACCGTCGTGGCCAGGGAAGTCCCTTGGTAGACGTCGTACCCGGTCACCGGAAGGGAACCGGCCGCGGAGGCGTTCCACGCCAGCGCGACGGTCTTGGTCGTCTTCGCGACCAGGCGCAGGTTCGCCGGCGCGCCCGGTGGGGTGTCCGGTGAACCGTCGCAGTTGGCGTTGTCGACGCGGCACTGCGCCGGCGTCGCGGCGGTACTGAGCCGGAAAGTCGGGCTGTACGGGTAGGTGTTGCGGCCCGGCGCCAGCGTGGCGATGTAGTAGGCGGGCGTCAGCGTGACCTGGGTGCCGTTCTGGGTCACCGTACCGTTTTCGCCGGTCGAGGCGGTGACACCGGCGGGCAGCGTGAAGGTGATCGCCCAGTTGCTCACCGACGCGGTTCCGGTGTTGGCGACGGTGTACGTGCCGGTGGTGCCGCTCATCGCCAGGGTGGCGGTCAGCGAACCGGCTGCGGCGGCGGGTGGCGCGAGCGCCGCGGTGCCGCCGAGCGCGATGAGCAAGGCGGCGAGTGCGGAGCGTAGTCGTGCGGGAGTGCGTCTCATGGCGGTTCTCCAAGCGGCACGAGGCAGGGACGTGGTCTAGACCACATCGAATGTAACCCGGTACCGGGAGAACCGCGCACGCCCGAACGGCGGCAACCGATGTCCGAACGGACTGTTAACGCCCCGAGAAGGTCGCCTTCCCCGGTCCGTCGGCGAGGAACGACTTGACGGCGTTGCGCAGGTCCTCGGTCTCGAACAGCGAAGCCGCGATCGTCGTGATGTGCGCGTTCGCCTCGGGGACGCCGCCGGCGGCGAAGTGGTCGAGGACGCGCTTGGTCGCCGCGTGGGCGCGCGTCGGCCCCTCGGCCAGCCGCCGGGCGAACGCCCGCGCCGCGTCGTCGAAGCCCTCGCTCGGCAGGACGCGGTTGACGACGTTCCAGCGCTCCAGCGTCGCGGCGTCGTAGGTGTCGCCGGTCATCACGAACTCCTTGGCACGCCCGACACCGGCCCGCGCGGCGAGCCGCTGGGTGCCGCCCATGGTCGGCGTCAGGCCCACGACCTTCTCGACCAGCCCGAACTTCGCGCGATCGGCGGCGACGATGATGTCGCAGGCCACGGCCACCTCGAACGCCCAGGTCAGGCACAGGCCGTGCGCGGCGAACACGGTCGGGAACGGCAGCGCCGCGATCCGGTCCGGCACCGCGAGCATCTCGTCGAAGAGGACCTTCGCCTCGGCGGGCGAGCCCTGGGCGTCGAACAGCGAGACGTCGACGCCACCACTGACGATCTTGCCTTCGGCGCGGACCAGCAGGGCCCGCGCGGGCTCGGCCTCCAGCTCGCCGATCGCGGAGGAGAGCTCGGACTGCAGCGAAGCCGTGTAGAGGTTCAACGGCGGAGCGTCGACGGTCAGGACGGCGAGCCCGCCGTCACGATCGAGGCGGACCTGCTGAGTCATGTTCACCCTGCTTCTTCGGCTTCGACGATGTCGTCCCAATACTGCTGGGCCTCGGGGCGCCAGTCGACGTGTTTGTGATGGAACAGCTCCGCCGCCTTCGTCCCGCTCCACTTCGCCGGGAGCAGCTCGGCCGGCAACTGCGGGTCGAGGAACGGGAACCGCCGCCACTCGTGGACGAGCTCGGTCTGCGCGCGCAGCACCGCGCGGCCGCCGGTCGGGTGCAGGCCGGTGAAGCGGTCGATGAAGTCCTCGTAGCGGTCCTTCAGCTCGGTCAGGTCCCAGGACCGCGCGACCATCGACTCCTGCTCACCGACCTCGCCGTAGGCGGCGGTGAACGACATCGCCTGCGCGTCGAGGCCGAGGTCGTTGACGATCTGCTGCGCCTCCCGCTGGCGGGTCAGGTCCGGGCTGACCCACACGCCGGCGACCGGCGAACCGAAGCCCGCCCAGGTCAGCCGCGTGCGCAGCCGGTGCCGCAGGTCGCGCTTGGCCTCCGGGACGGAGACGATCAGCATCAGCCACTGCCCGTTCCAGTGGCGTTCCTCGCGGCCGAACGCGTAGATCCGGTCGGCGCCCTCGGTCAGCAGGCGGCGCCCCGGCGGCGTCAGCGACCAGCGCACGCGGCGCCCGACGCGCTCGGAGACCACCCAGCCCTCGGCGGCGGAGCGGGCCAGCGCCTGCCGCGCCGACTTCTCCT
>NZ_MUMI01000361.1 GCF_002155975.1 Amycolatopsis kentuckyensis | reverse complement strand
CGGTTCCGCCCGTGCCGCCGGTCTCGCCGGGCTTGTCCCCACCGCCGGTGCGGCCGGGGTCGAAGCCGGTGGTGGAGGTGCGGTCGTCGCTGCCCGGATCACCGCCGGGGTGCTCCGGGAGCCACTTGCTGCGATCGGTGGGCTCGACGCGCCCGGGCGTGCCCGGCGTCTCGACGGCGATGGCGGCACCATCGGACTCGAGGACGCCGTAGTCGGTGGGCAGCGCGGCCCGGGTGCTGTTGGTGGCGCTGCTGTACTGGTCCATCACGCGGACGTTGGTTTCGTTGGCCGCGTTGTAGCGCGCCACGCCCTCTTGGTAGTTGTCGATGTCGTCCTTGGCCATGAACGGCCCGGCGATCGGGATGGCGGCCTTGAGGCCGGTGGTCCAGGGGTTCGGTTTGTCGGGCTTCGGGGGAACTTCGACGACCGCGCTGCCGGAGTCTTCGAAGACCGCGGCCTGCATGTCCACGGACGCCCTCGTCGCGTCCAGTGGTGCCGAACTGTCGTAGAACGCCTTCTCCATCGGGCCCGCTCCGGCGTTGGCCGCGTCGGCGGCGTCACCGGACCAGGAGTCCACCATGCGCGACTGCAGCGCCTTGATGCTCGCTCCGCGTTCCGCGTAGGCGTCGGACAACTCCTTGACGATCGTCGCCATCCGCTGCAGGCCGGCCGTGTCCCCCTGCTTGAAGTTGTCGTAGATCTGCTTGCCATCCACTCGTCATGCCCCCTTGAGTGTCTTGATGATGCCGGCCGCCACTTGGGCGGCCGCCGCGCAGGAGTCGTCCTTGCCCTGGTAACCCTGGGCTTGGACGTCGACCAGCAAGTCGTCGGCGATGCCGACACCGAGACCGCACGTACCGCTCGAGCGTTCGTCGCTCAGGTCGTAGTAGATCGCCGGGTAGCCCTCGACCTCCGGAGCGGGCTCCAGGAACCGGATGACCTTCCGATCCCGGTAAGCGGCGTAGATGCCGGCCAGCCCACCCGCACCGCGGTCGCGGTTGGCGGTGGCGAGGATGACCGACACCCCGATGCCTTCCCCGCGGAGCCGCCACGCGCACGACGGACCGGCCGTCGCCGCGTCGCCGCCGGAGGCGCGGGCCTCACCGGGGCCGGTGTACTTCAAGGATGCAAGCACATCCTTCGGCACCGCATCACACATGTTCGCGACGTACTTGCTCGCGTCGAGCGGCGCCGGGACCTTCGGGACATCGGGATCAGCCGCAGGCGCGCTGGTCGCCGCCGAATCGGATGGCGACGGGGATGCGGTGCCTCCGGTGCTCGTGGTGCACGAGGTCGCGACGCCCGCCGAGACGACCAGCGAGACGGCGAGGGCGATGAGTTTGCTTTGCACGAGGTGAGTTCGCCTATGCCTTGAAGGTGCCCGACAGGTCCTGGTCCGTGACCACGGTCTTCGACTGCGCTTCCTTGAGCTTCTTGACGTACTCCTGCGCGTACTTGCGCATCGAGTCGTTCTGCTTGCGGAGCGCGATCACCGAATCGGTGCTGGTCGAGGAGTAGCTGTCGCTCGCCGGGTCTCGGCCGGGCGCCGCCCCGCCGCTCTCGGCGGCGAGGTCGCGGATCTTCTCGCCGTCCTGGACGATCTTGTCCAGCAGGTCTTCCCACTGGCCGATCACCGCGGAGAGCTCTTCGGGGTCCATTTTGAACTGGCCGCCCTTGCCCCCGCCGCCGTACACGCGGCCCGGCGTGTCGAAGACGTCGCCCCACAGCGCTCTCGCCGCCGCCCCGGCCTCACCGATGATCACCGCGCACCTTCCCCTCAGTTCACCCACCGTGATGGGGCAAACCTTAGCCAACCGTCTCACTTCGTGTCAGCGAATCGCCGCAACGTTCAGACGGTCGGGCGGCCGGAGCGGTTCCCTGCACTCCGGGTCACAGTACGTACGTACGGATTGCGAGATGCCGGTCCGCGGTGCCAGGATTTCAGGATGCCACGCGTAAGCCAGGATCACCTCGACGCACGCCGGCGCCAGATCCTCGACGGCTCGCGCGTCTGCTTCGCGCGCTACGGCTACGAAGGTGCCACAGTCCGGCGCCTCGAGGAAGCCACCGGCCTCTCGCGCGGGGCCATCTTCCACCACTTCCGCGACAAGGAGTCGCTCTTCCTCGCCCTCGCCGAGGACGATGCCCTCCGGATGGCCGACGTCGTCGCCGAACAGGGCCTCGTGCAGGTCATGCGGGACCTGCTGGCCGGCGGTGACCACCCGGCCGACTGGCTCGGGACGCGCCTCGAGGTGAGCAGGCGGCTGCGCACCGACCCGGAATTCCGCGCCCGCTGGGCCGAGCGGTCCGAGCAGCTCACCACCGCCACCCGGCTGCGCCTGCTGCGCCAGCGCGAGGCCGGGAACCTGCGGGACGACGTCGACGTCGACGTCCTCACCGCCTTCCTCGAACTCGTCCTCGAAGGACTCGTCTCGCACCTGGCCATGGGCCTGCCCGCCGCCGGGCTCGGCCCGGTGCTCGACCTCGTCGAGGAAACGGTGCGCCGGCACCGCCCGAGCCGCGGATGAGCGCCGCGACACACCGGTCACGCCAGCGGACCGCGCCGGGGACACGTTAAGATTGTGCCCATATCCGCAGTACACGCCGATTTCCCGCTAGGAGTGACCGTTTCGTGCGCGCAGCGCAGTCACCCGGTGACAGTACCGGGCCGGGTGACCGACCCGGCTGGCCGATAGGTTCATCCCCCGCCGCCGAGGCGGGTGCGGAATGATCCAGATCCTTCTCGCCGTCTCCGGCGTGCTCCTGTTCGTGCTGCTGACGATCGGCACCGGGCTCGCCGTCGCGGCCGAGTTCTCGCTGACCGCGCTCGAACGCAGCACCGTCGAGGCCAACGTCCGCCAGGTCGGCGACCGCCGTGCGCTGACCGTCCAGAAGGCCCACCGGACGCTCTCGTTCCAGCTCTCCGGCGCCCAGGTCGCGATCACGCTCACCACGCTGATCACCGGGTACCTGGCCGAGCCGCTGATCGGCGAGCTCGTCCGGCCGCTGCTGACCGCCGTCGGGCTGCCGGCCGGGTTCGCCGGGGGCGCGTCGATCGTGCTCGCCCTGGTCCTGGCCACGTCGCTGTCGATGATCCTCGGCGAGATGGTGCCGAAGAACCTCGCGATCGCCCGGCCGCTGCCGACCGCGCGCGCGGTCGCCGGCTACCACTCGCGGTTCTCCTCGCTGTTCCGCTGGCTCATCACGCTGATGAACAACAGCGCGAACTTCCTCGTGCGCAAGTTCGGCGTCGAGCCGCAGGAAGAGCTGCGGTCCGCGCGCTCGCCGCAGGAACTGGGCTCGATCGTGCGGTCCAGCGCCGAAAGCGGCACCCTCGACACGTCCACCGCCGAGCTGCTCGACCGCTCGCTGCGCTTCGGCGAGCGCACCGCGGAAGAGCTGATGACCCCGCGCGTGCAGCTCGAATCGCTCGCCGTCGACGACACGGTGGAAGACCTCATCGAGATCTCCCGCCGCACCGGCTTCTCGCGGTTCCCGGTGCACGCCGAGGACCTCGACGACGTCCGCGGCGCCGTGCACGTCAAGCAGGCCTTCGCCGTGCCCGCGGCGGACCGGGCCGCCGTGCCGATCGGGTCGGTCATGCGGCCGGTCCCGACCGTGCCGGAGTCCCTGCCCGGGGACGACCTGCTGCTGCGCCTGCGCGACTCCCGCTTCCAGCTGGCCATCGTCGTCGACGAGTACGGCGGCACGGCCGGGCTGGTGACCCTGGAGGACGTCGTCGAGGAGATCATCGGCGACGTCCGCGACGAGCACGACGAACGCGAAGCACCGGCGTCCCAGCAGGTCGGCGCGGACAGCTGGCTGGTGTCCGGGCAGCTGCGCGCCGACGAGGTCACGAGTGTCACCGGGTTCCGGATGCCGGACGGCGACTACGAGACCATCGCCGGGCTGATCCTCGAACGGCTGGGCAAGATCCCCGCCGAGGGTGACGCCACCGAGGTCGACGACTGGCTGCTCACGGTGACCACGATGGACAAGCGCCGGATCGCCGAGGTCGAGGTCGCCCCGGTCCGCACGGCCCCGGAAGCGGAGGTGGCCTCGTGACCGACTGGCTGAACATCGCCCTGGTCGTGGTCCTGCTGCTGGCCAACGCCTTCTTCGTCGGCGCGGAGTTCACGCTGATTTCCTCGCGGCGCGACAGGCTCGAGGCGCTGCTGGAACAGGGCAAGACGCGCGCGCGGATCGTCATCAACGCGAGCAAGCACGTCTCGCTGATGCTCGCCGGCGCGCAGCTGGGCATCACCATCTGCTCGCTGCTGCTCGGCCGCGTCGGCGAGCCGGCGATCGCGCACCGGCTGTCGGCGGCGTTCGACGTGCTCGGCCTGCCCCAGGTGCTGCTGCACCCGATCTCGTTCGCCATCGCGCTGGCGTTCATCACCGTGGCGCACGTGCTGATCGGCGAGATGGTGCCGAAGAACCTCGCCATCGCCGAGCCCGAGCGGCTCGCGCTGTGGCTGGTGCCGGTGCACGTCGCGTGGGTCAAGCTGGCCAACCCGTTCATCTGGCTGCTGAACTTCGTGGCCAACTCGATCCTGCGCGCGTTCCGCGTCGAGCCGAAGGACGAGCTGGAGACGGCCTACACGTCCGACGAGCTGGCCGAGCTGCTCAGCGAGTCGCGCCGCGAAGGCCTGCTCGACCAGTCCGAGCACCAGCGGCTGGCCCAGACGCTGTCGTCGGTGCAGAAGACGGTCGCCGACGTGCTGGTGCCCACCGCCGAGCTGACCACGCTCCCCTGCGGGCCGACCGTCGGCGACGTCGAGCGGGCGGTGTCGTCCACCGGGTTCTCGCGGTTCCCGGTGTGCACCGACGACGGGCGGCTGACCGGCTACATCCACGTGAAGGACATCCTCGACCTGGCCGGGCAGGACCCGGGCACGACGGTGCCGGACTCGAAGACGCGCGCGCTGACCGAGCTGAGCGCCGACGCCCGGCTCGACGTCGCGCTCTCGGCCATGCGCAAGGAGCGCAGCCACCTCGCGCGGGCGCTGGACGCGAACGGGAACGCCGTCGGGGTCGTGGCGCTGGAAGACCTCGTCGAGGAGTACGTGGGCACGGTGCGCGACGGCACCCACGTGGGCGCATGAGGGGTGTCGAGGTGCTCGCCGAGCCGGACTGGCTGGCCCGGGAGGCGGCGCACGTCTCGCGGATGCGCCGGTGGACCGGCCCGCACCAGGAGCGGCGCTCGCGCGGCGAGAAGCACCCGGTGCTGGACTTCCTGTTCACGTACTACTCGTACCGGCCGTCCCACCTCGAGCGGTGGCAGCCCGGGCCCGGCGTCGCGCTCGCCGGGCCCGCGGCGCGGCGCTTCCTGGACCGCAAGGGGTACGTCGAAACGCCCGACGGCGTGGTGCTGGACCCCGCCGGGTTCGGTGCGGGCAAGGTGCGGACGGCCGAGTTCGTCCTCGGCCTGCTGGCCGCGACCGCGTCCCGCGCGCCCCGGCTGAGCTGCTTCGGCCTGCACGAGTGGGCGATGGTGTACCGCGAGCCCGCCGATTCGGTGCGGCACGACCAGGTGCCGCTGCGGCTGGGCTCGGCGGGCACCGACGCGGTCGTGGAGTCCCTCGACATCCGCTGCGGGCACTTCGACGCGTTCCGCTTCTTCACGGACTCCGCGCGGCCGTTGAACGGGCTGACGCCGTCGCGGGAGACGCAGATCGCACTCGAGCAGCCGGGGTGCCTGCACGCGAACATGGATCTGTTCAAATGGGCGTACAAGCTCGACCCGTTCGTGCCCGCGGAGCTCGTGGCGGACTGTTTCGAGCTGGCGGCCGAGATCCGGACGCTGGACATGCGGGCGAGCCCGTACGACCTGGCGGAGCTGGGCTACCCGCCGGTGCGGATCGAGACGGCGGCGGGCCGCGCCGAGTACGCCAGGGCCCAAGGGGAGTTCGCCCGCCGGGCGGCGCCGCTGCGTCATCGCCTGATTGCGCACTGCCATCGCCTGGTCAGCGCAGCACCCTGAGCACGGCCCACTGTGAGTCAGATTATTCTCTCTCCGATACTCACCTGTTAGGGTGATAACGGTTTGGTTGCATAGCAGCGCGTGCTTGACATGCGCTCACCCCGAAAGGATGACGGATGGGGCGACACTACCGGGACGAGGAGCCGGTGCCGCACCCTCAGGACCGCACGCCACGCGTGCCCGCCGAGGGCCGCAACGAGGCTTCCGGCGCCTTCCGCACCCCCGGGCGCAGCTCCATCTCGGACGCCTTCGGCATCGCCCGCGTCCCGGGCGAGTCGTCGGGTTCGGTCTTCTTCACGGAAGGGGCGGAGGCGCCCGGCTTCCCGCCCGAGGCCGACGCCCCGGCCGGACGGCGGGGAGAGGCTTCGGGCGCGTACCCGGCCGCTCGCCGTGGCGAGGCTTCGGGTTCCTACCCGATCGCCGGCGCTCGGCGCGGCGAAGCTTCGGGTTCCTATCCGGTCGCGGGCCGGGGCGAATCCACCGTGACCCGCGCCCCGCGCCGGGGTGAGGCTTCGGGCCCGTACCCGGTGGCCGGCGGCGACTCCACCGTGACGCACGCGCCTCGCCGCGGCGAGGC
>NZ_MUMI01000360.1 GCF_002155975.1 Amycolatopsis kentuckyensis | reverse complement strand
ACGGGACGGGCGCGTGGCAGAGCAGCGCGCCGGGGCCGGCGGTGAGCAGCTGGACGAGCACGCCGAACGCGGTGAGCAGGGCGGTCCTGCCCGAGGTCGTCCGCTCGCCGTCGGTGATTTCGCCGACGACGCGGGTGGCGCTCTGCCGGTGTTCGCCGAGCGCTCCGGCGGCCACGAGCTCCCGGTGCCCGGTGACGAGCTCGACGGCACGTTCGGCGAGTTCGGCCCGCTTCGGCGCGCTGTCCCGGGCGGCTTCGGCGGTGCGGCGCACGACCAGCCACGGAAGGAGGACCCCGGCGACGACCAGCCCGGCGGCAAGAGCCCCGGCGGCCGGCAGCGACGCGGTGGCCGTGACCCCGACGGCGGCGGCGCCCACGATCGCGGCGACCCCGGCGGGCAGCAGCCACCGCAGGACGGCGTCCTGCAGAGCGTCCACATCGGACACCAGGCGCGTGACGAGGTCGCCGCCGGAAAACCGGGATCCGGGGACGAGGGCCTGGTAGACGCGGGTCCGCAGCGAGCCGAGCCACCGGAGGACGACGTCGTGCCCCGCGAGACGTTCGGCGTACCGGAGGCCACCGCGGAGCAGGGCGAGGGTGCGCACGGCCACGATGGCGACGGTGAGGGCGGCCAGCGGCGGCCGTTCGGCGGCCCGCAGCAGCAGCCAGGCGGCGGTGGCCATGAGGGCCAAGGCGGCCAGCTCGGCGGCGGCCCCGAGGAGGGCGGCGCGCAGGAGGCGGCGGAGGTCCCTGGTGGACACGGCCCAGAGGTTCACGCCGCCGCCTCCGTGCCGACCCGGCCGCCGCGGAGCTCGATCACCCGGTCGGCCAACGAGACCATCGCCGGGCGGTGGGCCACCAGCAACGCCGTCCGCCCGGGCAGCAGCCGCCGGGTCGCCGACAGCACCGTGTCCTCGGTCCTGGAGTCCAGCCGAGCCGTCGGCTCGTCCAGCAGCACCAGCCCCGCCGACGTCCGCGCGAGCGCCCGCGCCAGGCCGACCCGCTGCCGCTGCCCCGCCGACAGGACCTCGCCCAGCTCACCCACCGGCGTCCCGAACCCGGCCGGCAGCCCCGCCGCCACCGAATCCAGGGCCGCGGCCCGGGCCGCCGAAGCGACGTCCGCCGAGGGGAGGCCGAGAGCGATGTTCGAAGCCAGCGAACCCCGGAACAACGTCGGCCGCTGCGGCACCCACGCCACGTCGGCCAGCCACTCCGCGGGCGACAAGGACCGCAGGTCCACCCCGTCGACCAGAACCCGTCCCGCGGACGGCGGCACGAACCCCAGCAGCACCGCCAGCACCGTGCTCTTCCCCGAACCGCTCGGCCCCACGAGGGCCACGCGCGCACCGGACGGCACCGAAAAGTCCACTTCGGACAATGCGGGCACCCCGTCGTAGGTCACCGAGACCCGGTCGAAAACCACCGAAGGCGCGCCCCGCCGCCGGGTGAGCACGGCCGAGCGGGAACGGACGACCGGCACGCGGAGGGCCTCCCGCAACGCCGTCAGCCCCTCCGCGGCCGCGTGGAACTTCGCGCCCGCCGCCCGCAGCGGCAGGTACGCCTCGGGGGTCAGCAGCAGGACCAGCAACGCCGGACGCGCCTCCAGCCCGCCCGAGAGCAGCCGGAACCCGATCGGCACCGCGACCAACGCCACGGACAACGTCGCCACCAGCTCCAGCACCAGCGCCGAAAGGAACGCCACCCGCAACGTCTTCATGGTCGCGTCGGCGTGGGCGGCGGCCATCGAACGCACCGTCGCGGCCTGCTCGGCCGCCCGGCCGAACACCTTCGACGTCCCGAGCCCCCGGACGACGTCCAGGAAGTGCCCGCCCAGCTTCGTCAGCAGCTCCCACTGGACGGACGCCTTCGCCTGCTTCCCGGCCAGGACCGCGAACACCGGGATCAGCGGCAGGGTGCCGACCACGACGAGCGCCGAGGTCAGGTCCGCGGTGAACAGCCGCACGATCACCGCGACCGGCACCACCACCGACACGACCAGCGACGGCAGGTACCCGGTCAGGTAGCTGTCCGTGGCGTCGACCCCGCGCGTGATCTGCGTCGCGACCACGCCCGCCCGATCCGAAACGGACCCGAGCAGCCGAAGCCGCAGCGCGCCGCGAACCGACGCCGCAAACCGTCCACTGAGGACGGAGTGACCCCAGGAAAGCCCGGCCCGCGCCGCGATGGCCACGACCAGGAACACCGAGACCCCGCCACCGGTGAGCAGCGTGGCGAGCCCCTCGGCCTGCAGGAGCACCGAAACCGCGGTGAGCACCGCGAGCAATCCCAAAACGAGCAGGTACCGCCGGAGTCCGGGCAGAGCGGGCACGACGTCCTCCTAGAAGTGCAGCAGCGAGCGCTGGTCGACGGGACGGCGGTGCGCACGCCAGGTCAGCCACTGCACCACCAGCAACACCAGCACCGCGGGCGGCGCGAACCAGGCCAGCACCGCGAACGTCTCCGCCGCCGTCGCCGCCTGGTCGAGTGTCAGCGCGTACCCCGGCGAAGCCAGCACGGCCGGGAACCGCAGCGTCCCGGCGAGCAGCGCCGGGCAGGCCGAAAGCACCATCGAGCCGACGAGCGCGACCCGGTACCGCCGCGCCGCCAGCCCGAGCCGGGCAACGGCGAAAGCCGCGAAGGCCAGCGCGCCGACGACCGCGCCGAACACGGAACCGCCGTCGAGCGCGAAGTAGCCCCACACCGCGGCGATCACGAGGAAGGCCAGCACCGGCGCCGAGAAGGCGCGCGCCAGCCGCGCCGCGCGGCCGGTCAGCTCGGCCGGCGCCCGCACGGCCAGGAACGCCGCACCCTGCAGGCAGAACAGCGCGACGAACCCGAGGCCCCACAGCACCGCGTACGGCGAGAACAACGCGAGGACGTCCCCGGAAGGCGAGCCGTCGGGGGACAGCGGCAGCCCGATGACGAGGTTGCCGAGGAACAGGCCCCACGACAGCGCGGTCACCAGCGCGCCGCCGACGATGCCCGCCGTCCAGGCCCCGCGGCGGGCGTCCGGGCGGCGGCTGCGCAGCTGCATCGACGCCGTGAACGTCACCAGGCCGAGCAGGAGTGTCACGACCAGGACGTACGCCCCGGCGAAGACCTTGCCCTCCAGGTGCGGGAAGGCGCCGAAGAGCAGGCCGACGGCCGCCACCAGCCACACCTCGTTGGCCAGGAAGAACGGCCCGAGCGCGCCCAGCGTCCGGCGCCGCCGCCGCTCGTCGGCCTCGAACGCGGGCAGCAGCATGCCGACGCCGTAGTCGTACCCCGCGAGCGCGAAGTACCCGCAGGTCAGCAGGCCGAGTACACACCACCAGAAGGTCGCCATCGGTCAGACTCCGCTCAGGACGGGCTGTCCGGCGGGCGCGTCGACCGGCTCCGGGCCGCGCTTGGCGACGCGCGCCATGAGCACCCAGTCGGCCACCGCGAGCGCGGCGAACAGCAGTGAGAAGGCGATGAAGGAGAACAGGATCTGGCCGGCCGGGACGTCCGCGATCGCGTCGGCGGTGCGCAGCTTCCCCCAGACCAGCCACGGCTGACGGCCGAGCTCGCGCACCAGCCAGCCGAGGATCGCGGCCACGAACGGCAGCGGGATCGCCGCGACCATCAGGTAGTGCAGGAACCGCGCTTTGGTGAGCCAGTTCCGGACCAGCAGCAGCGCGCCGAGCAGCGCACACAGGAGCATGACGAACCCGAGCATGATCATCAGGCCGAGCGGCAGGCCGACACCGCCGTCCTTCAGCTTGTCCGGCTGGTACTTCGCGAGCTCGCCGAACTGGGCGAAGCCCTGGTTGACCACGAAGACCGACCCGATCAGCGCGGCGACCACGCCGAGGCGCATCGAGCGCCGGAAGAACTCGACCTCGGTGGTGCGCTTGAGGAAGTGCCAGGCGCTGACACCGACGACGAAGAACCCGCCGGTCACCAGCGCGGCGCCGAGCACGTGCGGCAGCGACGCGGCCAGTGCCGGGTTGGCGAACAGCGCGCCGAAGTCGTCGAGGCGCAGCGTGCCGTTCTCGACGCGGCTGCCGACCGGGTTCTGCAGGAACGAGTTGGCCAGCATGATGAACAGCGCCGACGCGTACGCGGTCAGCGTGACCAGCCAGATCAGCGTCAGGTGCAGCCACCGGGGCATCCGCCCGAAGCCGAAGATCCACAGGCCGAGGAACGTCGACTCGAGGAAGAACGCGACCAGCGTCTCGATGGCCAGCGGCGCGCCGAAGACGTCGCCGGCGAAGGCGGAGAGCCCGGTCCAGGTCAGCCCGAACTGGAACTCCATCACGATCCCGGTGGCGATCCCGAGCGCGTAGTTGATCACGTACAGGCGGCCCCAGAAGCGCGTCATCCGCAGGAGCTCGGGCTTGCCGCCGAGCGTCCAGCGCGTCTGCATCACGGCCACCAGCGTGACCAACCCCAGCGTGAGCAGCACGAACAGGAAGTGGAACGAGGTCGTCGTCGCGAACTGGAGTCTCGCGATCGGAAGAGCGTTCATGTAGACAGGCTACACATAGGCTGCCTACATGTAGCGAGCCGACGTGTAGACTGCGTACCCATGAAGCCGGACACCCTGCGCGGACACCTCGACGCGCTGCTGCTGGCCGTGCTCGACGGCCGGAAACTGCACGGCTACGCGATCATCGAGGCGCTCCAGCTGCGCAGCGACGGCGCGCTCGACCTGCCGACCGGCACCGTGTACCCGGCGCTGCGCCGGCTCGAGCGGGCCGGCTGGCTGGCCAGCGAGTGGGACGTCGTGTCCGGCCGCAAGCGGCGGACCTACCGGCTCACCCGCTCCGGCGAGCAGGCCCTGGCGGCGGAGCGCGCCGAGTGGCGGGAGTTCACCACGGTCATCGGGGGAGTGCTGGGGACATGATCGACGAATACCTGGGGGACCTCGACCGGCGGCTGCGGGGCTGCGGCCGGTTCAAGGCCGATCTCCTGGCCGAGGCCCGCGACGGCCTCGACGACGCCGCCGACGCCTACCGCGCCGGCGGCTGGACCGACGAGGAAGCCGAACGCCGGGCGGTCGCCGACTTCGGCCCGGCGGCCGTCGTCGCCCGCGACTACCAGGCCGAGCTCGGCATGCTCAGCGGCGTCCGCACGCTGTGGAAGCTGGTGCTGGGCGTGCCGGCGATGCAGATCGCGTGGGACTACGCGCGGATCCTCACCTTCGGCGAGTGGACGAAGCTCTCGACGCCGACGCCGGAGTGGTACAAGGTCGTCACGCACGTCGCCCACGGCGCGGTGTTCGTCGTGCCGGTGATCGGGTTGCTCGCGCTGCTCGGCATCCGCTGGCTGAGCCGGCGCCTCGACGGCACCGGGCTCGCCCGGTTCTGCGGGGTCCTGATCGCGCTCGCCGTCGGCGTCAACCTCGGCTCGGTCGGGCTGCTGGTCTCGGCGACCGGGTTCGTCGACGTTTCGCGGCTGTTCCTGAGTGTCCCGTGCGCCTTGCTGATGGTCGCCTGGGTGCTGCTTTCGCTCCGGCTCGTCGTGCTCGCGAGACGTTCGTGGGGTGGGTATGCCACGATCGTCGCGTGACGACCGCGCTGATCTACCTCGTAGTCATGCTGCTGGTGGCGGCCGTGGTGTTCCTGCTCGCCGCGGTGGTGTTCGGCCGGGGTGAGGAGCTCGCCCCGCTGCCGCCGGGCAGCTCGCCCACGCGGCTGCCCGCCGAGGACATCACCGGCGAGGACCTGACCGAGGTCCGGTTCCAGCTGGTGCTGCGCGGCTACAAGATGTCCGAAGTGGACTGGGTGATGCGGCGGCTCGGCGTCGAGCTCGACGAGCTGCGCGCCCGCGTCGCCGAGCTGGAGCAGCGCGAACACGAGCGGGAGAGCACGCCCTCGCCCGAGGCTTCCCCGTGACGGACCTGATCCTCTCGGTCGAGGTCCGCGCCCCGGCCGGGACGACCTGGCTCGCGCTGACCGACTGGGCACGCCAGGGCGAGTGGATGCTCGGCACCGAGGTCGAGGTGGTCGAGGGCAACGGCCGCAGCGTCGGGTCGCGGCTCTCGGCGTTCACCGGCGTGGCCGGGGTCGGCTTCACCGACACCATGGAGATCACCAGCTGGGAGCCGCCGGTGCGGTGCGGGGTCCGGCACCTCGGCAGCTTCGTGGCCGGCACCGGCGTGTTCCAGGTCGTCCCGAAGGGCGCGACGCGCTCGACGTTCGTCTGGGCCGAGCACCTGCGGCTGCCGTTCGGGCTGCTGGGCCGGCTCGGCTGGCCGGTCGTGCGGCCGGTGTTCCAGCTGGGGGTGCGCCAGTCGCTGCGGCGGTTCGCGCGGTTCGCGGAGAACTATTCGGTGGGTGGGAATGAGTGAGCTGGTCGGCGCCGACGGCGTCGCGCGGTGCAGCTGGGGCAACTCGACCCCGGACTACGCCGTGTACCACGACGAGGAGTGGGGCGTTCCGCTCCACGGGCAGGACGAGCTGTACGAGCGGCTGTGCCTCGAGTCGTTCCAGTCGGGGCTGTCGTGGATCACGATCCTGCGCAAGCGCGAGGCCTTCCGGAAGGCCTTCAAGCAGTTCAAGCCCGCGAAGGTGGCGAAGTTCGGCGACGCCGACGTCGAGCGGCTGATGCAGGACGCCTCGATCGTGCGGAACCGGGCGAAGATCCTGGCCGCGATCAAGAACGCGCAGGCCATCGCCGCGCTGGACCGGCCGCTCGACGACCTGCTGTGGTCGTTCGCGCCTTCCGCGCACCGGCGCCCGAAGACGATGGCCGACGTCCCGGCCGTCACCGACGAGTCCAAGGCGATGGCGAAGGAGCTGAAGAGGCGCGGCTTCGCCTTCCTCGGCCCGACCACCTGCTACGCGCTGATGCAGGCGACCGGCATGGTCGACGACCACGTCGCGGGCTGCTTCCGGGCAGCCTGAGCCCGGAAGCAGCCGCGGCGTCACTTGCCCTGGAAGGCCGGCTTGCGCTTGCCGACGAAGGCCTCGACGGCTTCGGTGTGGTCGGCGGTCGCGCCGAGCGCGGTCTGGGCGGCGTCCTCGGCGTCGAGGGCCTCCTCGAACGTCGACTGCGCGGCCAGGTTGAGCACGCCCTTGATCTTCGCGTAGGCGACGGTCGGGCCGGCCGCCAGCTTCGCGGCCACCTGCTGGGCGCGGGCCGCGAGTTCGGTGTCCGGCACGACCTCGCCGACCAGGCCGAGCCGCAGCGCCTCGGCCGCGTCGACAGTCCGGGCCAGCAGCATCAGCTCGGCGGCGCGGCCGTAGCCGACCAGCCGCTGCAGCGTCCAGGACGCGCCCGAATCCGGGCCCAGCCCGACGTTGGCGAAGGCCATCAGGAACGACGACGATTCGGCGGCGATCCGCAGGTCACTGGCGTAGGCGAAGGCGGCCCCGGCGCCGGCGGCGGTGCCGTTGACCGCCGCGATCACCGGCTTCTCCATCGCCACGATCGCCTTGACGATCGGGTTGTAGTGCTCCTTCACGGTGTGTAGCGGGGCGGGGTCACCCGCTTGCAGCAACCCCACGTGCTCCTTCAAATCCTGCCCGGCGCAGAACGCCTTGCCCGAACCGGTCAGGACGACCGCGCGGACTCCCTTGTCGTCCGCCGCCTCGCGCAGCGCCGCGAGCAGTGCTTCCTTCAGCTCCACGGTCAGCGAGTTGTACGCCTGCGGCCGGTTGAGGGTGAGGGTGCGCACCCCGTCGGCGTCGGCGGTCAACAGGACGTCGGATGTGGTCACGTCTTCTCCTTGCGCGGAAAACTTCGGTCGGCCGAGAGTCTTTCACCTCGCGCGGGCCGCATACCAGCACCGATACGGCGGCAAAAGATCGGTCCGCTGATGCGCCCGGCCGCTGATGAGGGACAATGGACAGCAGACCCGGCTGGCTTTCACGCGAGCGCGACCCGGGCGCGCCGGTTGAGACGGAGGGAGCACGCTATGGCGGCCATGAAGCCCCGGACCGGAGATGGTCCCCTCGAAGTGACTAAGGAGGGACGGGGCCTCGTGATGCGCGTACCGCTCGAGGGTGGTGGGCGACTCGTCGTCGAACTCTCCGCGGAAGAAGCGAAGGACCTCGGCGCCGCACTGGCGGAGGTCACCGGCTGAGCCGTCCTTCCCGATCCGTCCTTCCGTCGCACCCCGGTCTCCCTTCGGAGGCCGGGGTCGCGGTTCCTCTGCGCCCGAAGGTTGCTCACTGTGCGTAATCCGCTACCGCCCGTTCCGGCTACTCTGCTCGACATCGAGGTCGCGGCCGAACTCCGCCGCGGCGTCCCGACGGCCCGGCTGGTGGCCGCGCCCGACAACGATGACGTCGAGCCCTTGGAGATCGAGGGCGTCCGGATCACGGGCAAGGCGGGCGACGTCCAGACGGTGCCCGGGGGCGGGCCGCGCTGGATCTCGGGAATCGGCGGCGGCGAGCCGAAGGAGTACCGCAAGACCGGCGCGGCGCTGGTCCGCGCGGTGAACGCGGCGCTGGCCGACGACGTCGACAGCGGCGGCAAGGCGTTCCGCGCGGTGCAGCTGGAGCTGCCGGAGGAGGCCTCCGGCGAGCACGTCACCGAGCTGGTGCTGGGCCTCCTGCTGGGCGGCTACCGGTACAAGGTGTCCGGCGACGACCCGAAGCCGTCCGTGCGGACCGTCCGGCTGGTGGGGGACGACCCCGCGCTGCCTTCGCTGGTCGAGCGCGCTTCGGCGCTGGCCGCGGCGACGGCGCTGACGCGTGACCTCGCGAACACGCCGTCCAACGTGAAGACCCCGGCCTGGCTGGCGGACACGGCCGCGCGCGTGGCCGGCCCCCGCGTCGAGGTGACGGTGCGGGACGAGAAGTGGCTCGCGGCCGAGGGTTTCGGCGGTGTCCTGGCCGTCGGCGGCGGTTCCGCGCGGCCGCCGCGGCTGATCGAAATGGCGTACAAGCCCTCCGGGGCTTCGACGCACCTGCTCCTGGTGGGCAAGGGCATCACGTTCGACACGGGCGGCCTGTCGATCAAGCCGGCCGACGGGATGCACCTGATGCGCACGGACATGGCGGGCGGCGCGGCGGTGATCGCGGCGATCCGCGGCATCGCGGCGCTCGGGCTGCCGGTCCGGGTGACGGCCCTGGTGCCGTGCGCGGAGAACCACGTGTCGGGGTCGTCGTACCGGCCGGGCGACATCGTCCGGCACTACGGCGGCAAGACGACCGAGGTGGGCAACACGGACGCGGAGGGCCGGATGGTCCTGGCGGACGCGCTGGTCTACGGGATCCGCCGGTTCACGCCGGACTACGTGGTCGACGCGGCGACGCTGACCGGCGCGATGAAGGTCTCGCTGGGCCTGCGCACGGGCGGCCTGTTCGCCTCGGACGACTCGCTGGCCGCCCGGGTGTCCGACGCGGGCGCGCGGGTGGGCGAGGCGTGGTGGCGGATGCCGCTGGTGGAGGACTACGCGGAGAACGTCCGCGGCGAGTTCGGCGACGTGCGGCAGACACCGGGCGGCCCGGGTGGCATCACGGCGGCGTTGTTCCTGCGGGAGTTCACCTCGGGCCTGCCGTGGGCGCACCTGGACATCGCGGGCCCGGCCCGGTCGGAGAAGAACTACGACGAAGTGGTCCCGGGCGCGACGGGGTTCGCGGCGCGGACGCTGGTGGAGCTGGCGGCTTCGCTGGCCTGACGGCTCGCGAGGACGTGGTCGCGGAACCCCGTCACCGCCGGGGTCAGGGGTTCCGCCGCCCGCCAGGCCAGCCCGATCGTCCGGAACGGCGGCGGCGACAGCGGCACCTCCGCCACGCCCGCCGGCGTGCCGGGCCCGAACCGCGGCAGCAACGCCACCCCCAGCCCCGCCGCCACCAGGCCGCGCACGGTGTCCGACTCCTGGCCCTCGAACGCGATCCGCGGCGTGAAGCCCGCCGCGGCGCAGAGCTCGTCGGTCAGCGTCCGCACGCCGTACCCCTGCTCGAGGAGCACGAACTCCTCGTCCGCCAGTTCCGCCACCCGCACTTCGCGGCGCCCCGCCAGCCGATGGCCGGCCGGCACCGACAGCAGGATCTCCTCGTCCACCAGGCCCGCGCAGGCCAGCACCGGCACGTCGGGCAGCGGCGCCACCAGCGCCAGGTCGAGCTCGCCGCCGGCCAGCCGGTCGACCATGTCCTGTCGTGACCCCTGGACCAGCGTGAACCTGACGCCGGGGTGGCGCGCCCGGTACCCGCGCAGCAGCGACGGCACCAGCGACCGCCCGAGCAGGTGCAGGAACCCGAGCACGACGTGCCCCGACTCCGGCGACACCTCCTCGCGCGCCAGCCGCACGCCGGTGTCGAGCGCCGCCAGCCCGCGCTCGGCCGCCTCGGCGAGCAGCTCCGCCGCACGCGTCAGCCGGATGCCGCGGCCGTCCGGGACCGTCAGCGGCGCACCCAGCGCGTCCGCCAGGGCCGCGAGCCGCCGGCTCACGGTCGGCTGCGGGACACCCAGCAGTTCGGCCGCGCGTGTGACGTTCCTCGTCTCCCGCAGCGCGGCGAGCAACGGCAGGTGCGGCGCGACCTGCGCGGACAGCGAGTCATACGTCATCGCATCGATTCTGCCACCCGAAGGCATTAGACGTATTGGTTAGTCCTGCTTACTTTCAGGACGTGACCTCCACGCGCCGAGTCAAGACCGCCGTCGCCGCGGCCGGAATCTCCTCGTTCGCCCTGCTCTACGCGCCGCAGCCGGTCCTGCCGCAGCTCGCGGCGCAGTACCACCTCGACCCCGGTGGCGCGGCCCTCGCGGTCAGCGTCGCCACCGGCGCGCTCGCCATCGCGGTCCTGCCGATCGCGGCGCTGTCCGAGGTGGTCGGCCGCCGTCCGGTGATCCTGACGTCGGTCATCGCGTCGGTCGTGTTCGGCCTGCTTCTGCCGCTGATGCCGACGTACCCCGCGCTGCTGGTCCTGCGCGCGCTGCAGGGCGTCGCGATCGCCGGGTTCCCCGGGGTGGCGGCCGCCTACCTCGCGGAACGCCTGGGTCGCGCGGGCGTCGCGGCGGCGGTCGGCGTGATGATCGCGGGCAACACGGTTGGCGGCATGCTCGGCCGGCTGGCCAGCGGCTTCACGGCGGGCCCGTTCGGCTGGCGCGGCGCCCTGCTGGTCGTGGCGGGCGTGGGGGCGGTGTGCTCGGCGGTGACGGTCGCGACGCTGCCGCCGGGTTCGCGCCCCGGCCGCGGCCACGGTGTCGGGCGAGGGCTGCTCACGGCGCTGAGCAAGCCGGTCCTGCTGGCCCAATACGCCGTGGCGCTGCTCGCGATGGGCTCGTTCGTCGCCCTCTACAACGCGGCGGGCTTCCGGCTGACCGGCGACCCGCTCGGCCTGTCGCCGGCGGTCGCCTCGCTGGTCTTCCTGGCTTACGCGACGGGCTCGGTGTCGTCCGCGGCGGCGGGACGGCTGGTGGCGCGGGTGGGCCGCCGCCGGGCGCTGGTGGGAGCGTTGCTGCTGACGGCGGCGGGCGCGGCGCTGACGCTGCCGGACTTCCCCGTGCCGGCGCGGTGAGGCGCTCCGGCCCGCTGCCACCGGCCGGAGCGCCGTGCCGCGTCCCCCCGCGCGACCCCGGCCGCGTCAGGTGCCGGGGTTGGTGAGCACCGGGAAGTTGCGGGGGACGACGCACAGGCTCGTCACCGCGAACATCTCCAGTGAGCTGCCGATGCACCCGCTCGCCGGGCCGCTTTCCGCCTGGGCCGAAGCCGGTGCCGTGGCGCCGACGAGAACTCCGGTCGTCAACGCCAGCGCTGCCACTGCGGCCGTGATCCGTCGCATGGTGATCCTCCTGTCGTGGAGCCGGTTTGCGATCGGCGGGAGGCTGCCCCGGAACCCGGGCCGATGAACGGCTTCGCGGCCGATGGCACCGGTCCGGGTGACCCCCACCCGCACCCCACGAGCCACGGCCGGGCGGACCGGCGGCCGGCCACGCACCAGTAGGCTGAAGCGAATGAGCACGGTATCCACCCCGGAGCAGTCGATGGTCGAAACCCGGCACCAGACCCGGCTGCTGACCCTGCTCCGGGACGACGGCCCGATGTCGCGGGTCGAGCTCGGGGAGCGCCTGGAACTGCCGCGCGCCCGGGTGGGCGCCGAAGTCGCCCGGCTCGCCGAGGTCGGGCTCGTCGAAGCCGCGGGGCCGTCGGCCAGCCGGGGCGGGCGGCGCTCGACGCTCGTCCGGCTCGCGGGGGAGCTGCGGGTGCTCGCGGTCGACGTCGGGGCGACGTCGGTCGGCGTGGCGGTCACCGATGCGTCGTGCGAGGTGCTCGCGCACGCCGTCGAGGACTGCGACGTGCGGCAGGGTCCGCACCCGGTGCTGCGGCGGGTCGCCGAGCTCGCGGCGAAGGTCCGGGACGAGGCGCCCGGCCGGCTGGTCGCGGCCGGCATCGGGCTGCCGGGGCCGGTCAGCTTCGCCGAAGGCATGGCCGTCGCGCCGCCGATCATGCCCGGCTGGGACCGGTTCAACGTCCGCGACCACCTCGGCGGCCTGTGGGGCTGCCCGGTCGCGGTGGACAACGACGTCAACGCGATGGCGCTCGGCGAGCGGCACGCCGGGGTGGCCCGCTCGACCGACGACCTGATGTTCGTCAAGATCGGCACCGGGATCGGCTGCGGGATCGTGCTCGGCGGCAAGGTCTACCGCGGGGTCGCGGGCACGGCGGGCGACATCGGGCACATCCGGCTCGACGACTTCGGCCCGACCTGCGCGTGCGGCGAGGTCGGCCAGGTCATCGCCTCGCTGGTCTGCTTCATCAACCCGGGCATGGTGGTGATCGGCGGCGGGGTGGCCCAGCTCGGGCACCAGCTGCTCGCCGAGGTGCGCAGCGCGGTCTACCGGCGCTGGGTGCCGGTGGCCACCGGGAACCTGCCGATCGTGCTGTCCGAGCTGGGTGAGACGGCGGGCGTGATCGGTGCCGCGTGGTCGGCCACGGACCGGGCTTT
>NZ_MUMI01000036.1 GCF_002155975.1 Amycolatopsis kentuckyensis | reverse complement strand
CGATCGGGCCGGTCGCCGGGCCGTCGGTCACCGGCATCACCAGCTCCGCCGGGACCACGACGGTGGCGCGGACGCCGACGATGTCCTTGCCGCCGTGCAGCGACACCCCGATCCGGTGCCTGCTGGCCAGCCGGCCGACGACGAACAGGCCCATCCGGCGCGACGTCACCAGGTCGAGCGACCCGGCCTCGGTCAGCCGGGTGTTGGCCTCGATGACCTCGCACTCGTTCATCCCGATGCCCTTGTCCAGGATGTCGATGTGGAGCGAGCCGTCCTCGCCCAGCCGCGACGCCACGGTCACCGTGGTCTCCGGCGCGGAGAACGCCGCGGCGTTGTCCAGCAGCTCGGCGACCAGGCGCATCAGGTCGCTCGCCGCGTACCCGACGATCCGGGCCGGGGGCGGCGGCTGCACCTGGACGCGCTGGTACTGCTCGATCTCCGACACCGCGGCACGCAGCATGTCGGTGGTGCCGACCGGCTTCCCGGACCGGCGGCCCGGCTCGGCGCCCGAAAGCACCATCAGGTTCTCGTTGTTGCGCCGCATCCGGGTGGCGAGGTGGTCGAGCTGGAACAGCGTCGCCAGCTGGTCGGCGTCCTCCTCGTCCCGCTCGAGCTGCTCGATCAGCTGCAGCTGCCGCTGGACCAGGCTCTGGCTGCGCCGCGACAGGTTGACGAACACGCTGCCGTAGCCGGTGCGCATCGCGGCCTGCTCGGTCGCCAGCCGCAGCGCCTGGTGGTGCACCTTGTCGAAGGCCCGCGCCACCTCGCCGACCTCGTCGTCGGTGTGTACCGGGACCGGGCGGACGTCGGTGCCCTGCGCGCGGCCCTCCTGGATGTTGCGGACCGCCTCCGGCAGCGCGGTTTCGGCGACGTCGAGAGCGCTGCGGCGCAGCACTTTCAGCGAGCGCAGCAGCTGCCGGGTGATGAGGAAGACGACCGCGACCGCCAGCACCATCGCGGCGAACAGCAGCACCGCGAGCAGGCCGGCACCGCTGCTGGACTCGTCGACCAGCTCCGCCGCCGTCTGCGACGCCGACGCGCCGAGCCGGTCGGCGATCGCGCCGATCTGCGCGCGCATCGCCGCGGACGCGGCGGTCCAGTCCGCGGCCGGCAGCGCGCGGAACGCGTCGTCCACCTGGCCGCTCTGCGCGTTCAGCACGGTCTCGACCATCCGGGCCCGGTTCTGCGCCTGCGTGCCTTCGGCGATCGCCGCGAAGTCGCGCTGCAGCGTGTCGCCCGCCGCGGAGCGGAAGTCGACGAGCCGGTCGGCGAGCCGCAGCTCGGCGGCGCGCAGGGTGGCCAGCTCGCTCGGCGTCAGCCCGGCCCGGCCGATGCCGTAGGAGACGAGGGCCTGGCTGAGCGACACCTGCTCGCCGGCGACCAGCAGTTCGTGCAGCCCGGCGGGCAGGCCGCCGAGGGTGCCGTCGCCGGCACCCGCGGTGGCCGCGGTGTCCAGGCTGATGAGCGAGCCGGTGAGCGCGGAGAACGCCGTGATGGCCTGGCCCGGGTCGAGCTGGCCGCCGTCGACCTGGCGGCGCAGGAAGGAAAGGTTGCCGACCTGCGCGGAGGCGGTGCCCGCGGCCCCGGAGACGCCGGGCTCGGCTTCGGACGCGCGGGCCTGCTCCGCGGTGAACGGGCCGATCGCGGCGTCGGTCGCCTTGCGCGCCGCGGCCAGCTCGGGGGTCCCGCCGACGGTGCCCTCGGTCAGCATCGCCGCGGTGACCGTGCGCTCCTGCTGGAGGGCGGCGGTCAGGGTGCGCACCCCGCCGCCGAGCGCGACCAGCCGGTCGAGGCGCTGGTACTCGTCCGAGCGGCCGACCTGGGCGGCGATCGTCGCGACGCCCAGGACGAGCGCGAGGACGATGGGCACGACCGTGACGGCCGAAAGCTTGACGGGCAGGCTCCAGTCGCGCCACTGCACCAGCGCGCGCCACACGGCCTTCCCCTTCGACCGCCGGGGCGCTCGGCCGAGCAGTTCCCCGACGGGCACCTGACCTTCTCCTGCAACGGTCACGTGAGTGACTCCCTGTCCGGCGTCATGGATCCGCGTCGGCGGCGCGGCGTCCCGGATCGCGACGGGCCACCGGACGGCCGTGCCGTCCCCACCCTGCCGCTTCCCCGGCGCCCTCGCTCGTCCCCGGCCGCCCCGCCGTCCGCGCGCCCGTCGCCGGGCAGGCACCGACTCGTCCCGTGCCCGGGGCCCTGCTGCCCGGGACTATGCACGTGCACGTCGCAAGTTGCGTTGTGCACGGTGATCGAGATCAACTTTATCGGTGCCAATCGATCGCTGCGGTCAGCTGGGCCAAAGAATCGTACCCCCGATGCCAGGCCGGTCAATTGTGTTCCCCGTTCGGGCGCTGACCTGCGAAAAGTGCTTTCGCGACCGGACACCCGACAGGACATTCCGCCTCACCGCCCCCGAAGAGGGAATTCCGGTTACCGGACGCGGGGGCCCATCGCATCCGGCCGTCACCCGATTAGCCCAGGCAGGGTAGCAGCATCCCTCGGTCGATCTACACTCCGTACCACCAACGGGTGGGTCAAGCCTCAAGATGTGCCCGATGTTGTGGCGTTGCGCGTTCCCCGGCCCCGACCCGGTGATTTCTTTCGGAACCCTACGCTGACCAGTGGATCTTCGCCATACCTCCGCCGCCCGCAGACACCCGCGCGCCGGATCAAGTCCGCGATTCGGCTACTTTCGGTGACCGGGTCGGCGAGACGACCAGCGCCGTTAACCCGTTTGCCGCAGTCCACTGCGACTCCGGCGACGTCCCGTCACAATTCTTTTCCGCATTACGGACGTTCTCCGCGGCGCGTTGTCGCCGGTCACGCATTCGACGCGATCGGCAGGAAAACGAATACCGCCGTCCGAACCGACCGGACGGTCCGGCCGCCTTCAGCCGCCGCCGGATGGCGTAGTTACGATGTGCCCTCGCAGTCCGCAAGGGCGGCCCGGCGCCCTGTTCGCAGGCGCCCCGGGGCCCCGCCGCCACGGAGGCACCTGCCGGAGGCACCATGTACGACGTAGCGCGGCCCGCGCCGGGCAACGCCCTCGAGGAGACGAGCCGGATCCCGGTCCTGCCCGCCGAGCCCGGCCCGGCCGGCGGCCCGCCCCGCCGGACCGCCCCCTCGGACCCCGACTACACCGCGATCCAGGCCAGCCCCGAGTTCGCCTCGCTGCGCCGCCGGTTCCGCTGGTTCGTCTTCCCGCTGAGCTTCGCCTTCTTCGCCTGGTACATGACGTACGTGCTGCTGGCCGCGTACGCGCACGACTTCATGAGCCGCAAGGTGTTCGGCCAGGTCAACGTGGCCATCCTGCTCGGCCTCGGCCAGTTCGTCAGCACCGCGCTGATCACCTGGCTCTACCTGCGCTACGCGCGCCGCCGGCTCGATCCGCGGGTCGCCGAGCTGCGGGCGCGCGCGGGCCTGGTGGACGGGAAGCGCCGATGACCGCGCTCGCGGCGGGCGGGCCGACCGCCAGCGACCCGGTCGTCAACACGGTCGTGTTCGCCCTGTTCGTGGCGATCACGCTGTACGTCGTCTACCGGGCCGGCAGCCGGAACTCCTCGACGTCGGACTACTACGCCGCGGGCAGCGCGTTCACCGGCCGCCAGAACGGCATCGCGCTCTCCGGGGACTTCCTCTCGGCGGCGTCGTTCCTCGGCATCGCGGGCGCGATCGCCGTCCACGGCTACGACGGCTTCCTCTACTCCATCGGCTTCCTGGTCGCCTGGCTGGTCGACCTGCTGCTGATCGCCGAGCTGCTGCGCAACACCGGCCGGTTCACGATGGGCGACGTCATCAGCTTCCGGATGAACCAGCGCCCGGTCCGGGCCGCGGCGGCGACGTCGACGCTGGTGATCTCGCTGTTCTACATGCTGGCGCAGATGGCGGGCGCCGGCGGGCTGGTCGCCCTGTTGCTCGACATCCACACCCGGCTCGGGCAGGCGCTGATCATCGGCGTGGTCGGCCTGGTCATGGTGGTGTACGTGCTGGTCGGCGGGATGAAGGGCACCACCTGGGTGCAGATCATCAAGGCCGGCGTGCTGATGCTCGCCGTGGTGCTGATGGCGGTGTTCCTCTTCGGCAAGTACGGCTTCAGCTTCTCGAACCTGCTGTCGGCCGCGACCGAGAAGAGCCCGCTGGGCGAGCACCTGCTGGAACCGGGCGGTTCCTACGGCAAGGACGACACCACCAAGCTCGACTTCGTGTCGCTCGCGCTGGCCCTGGTGCTCGGCCTGTCCTCGCTGCCGCACCTGCTGATGCGCTTCTACACGGTGCCGAACTCGCTGGAGGCGCGCCGCTCGGTCGTCTGGGCCACCGTGTGCATGCTCGTCTTCTACGCGTGCACGCTGGTGATCGGCTTCGGCGCGGCCGCGCTGGTCGGCCCGGACGAGATCAGGAGCGCCCCGGGCGGGGAGAACTCGGCGGCGCCGCTGCTGGCGCTGCACATCGGCGGGACGCTGCTGCTGGGCGTGATCGCCGCGGTGGCGTTCGCGACGATCCTCGCGGTGGTGGCCGGGCTGACGATCACCGCGTCGGCCTCGTTCGCCCACGACGTCTACGCGAACATCTTCAAGCGCGGCCAGGCCGAGCCGGCGGACGAGGTCCGGGTGGCGCGGATGACCGCGATCGTGGTCGGCGTGCTGGCGATCGTCGGCGGGGTGCTCGCGAACGGGCAGAACGTCGCGTTCCTGGTGGCGCTGGCGTTCGCCGTGGCGGCGTCGGCCAACCTGTCGACGCTGCTGTACTCGCTGTTCTGGAAGCGGTTCAACACCGCCGGCACGCTGTGGGGCATGTACGGCGGCCTGATCGCGTGCCTGGTGCTGGTGCTGTTCTCGCCGGTCGTCTCCGGTGCCCCGGACTCGATCTTCAAGAGCATCGACTTCGCCTGGTTCCCGCTGAAGAACCCGGGCCTGGTGTCGATCCCGTTCTCGTTCCTGTGCGGGTTCGTCGGGACGCTGGTGGGCCGGCCGAAGGCGGACGCCCGGATGCAGGCGGAGATGGAAGTCCGCTCGATGACCGGCATCGGCAGCTGAGCTCGCCGGGCGGCCTGCGTCAGGCGCGCAGGCCGTCCAGGATCACGTTCAGCACGCGCTTGCCGTCTTCCGGACTGCAGTTGCGCACGGCCATCCCGGCCCCGTGGCCGAGCCGCAGGACATCGGCGCCGACGACGTCCGGGCGGACCAGCCCGGCCTCCTGCGCCGCGTGGACGAGCACTCCCGTCGCTTCGCGCAGCCGCTTCTGGCAGTACTGGAAGGTCTCCGAGCCCGAATCGATGGACTCCTTGAGGATCGTCGCCAGCTTGTGCCGCTCGACGACCCAGGTGACCTGGGCGAGCAGCCACGCCTCCAGCGCCTCCCACGGCGGCAGCTCGTCGTGCAGGACGAACGCGCGGTCCGCGAGCACCGTGATCTCGTCGCGGTAGACCGCTTCGAACAGCTTCTCCCGGGTCGGGAAGTGCCGGTAGAGGGTGCCCGCGCCGACGCCGGCCTTCTTGGCGACGTCGTCCAGCGGCACGTCGGCGCCCTGGGCGGTGAAGAGGTCCTTCGCCGTCGCGACGATGCGCTCGTAGTTGCGTCGCGCGTCCGCCCGCATCGGACGCTCGGTGTCCGGCATCCCGGCCTCCTCGCCACTTAACCGGAGAGATTCTCCGAATTGGCTTGCGCATCCGGAGACGCTCTCCATATTATCGGATCGCACCCAAGCGGAGAACATCTCCGCTTCTTCTCTTACTCCTCGGGGGAGTATCCCTTGTCGCAACAGACGCTCGACCGTGCGCCCACACCGGCGCCGCGCAGGCACAGCGGGCTGGTCCTCGCGATCATCCTCACCTGCCAGCTCATGCTCATCCTCGACGCGACGGTGATCAACGTCGCGCTGCCGCGCATCCAGGCTGACCTCGGGTTCACCCCGACCGGCCTGTCCTGGGTGATGACGGCCTACAGCCTGGTCTTCGGCGGCCTGCTGCTGCTCGGCGGCCGGGCCGGCGACCTGTTCGGGCGGCGGCGCATGTTCGTCGCGGGCACCGCCGTGTTCACCCTCGCGTCCCTGGCCGGCGGCCTCGCCGACACGGCCGCGCTGCTCATCGCCGCGCGCGTGCTGCAGGGCGTCGGCGCCGCCATGGCCGGCCCGAGCACCCTGGCGCTGATCACGACGACGTTCACCGAGGCCAAGGCCCGGGTCCGGGCGCTGTCGCTGTTCTCCGCGATGTCCAGCGGCGGGTTCGCCATCGGCCTGATCGTCGGCGGCCTGCTCACCGAATGGATCTCGTGGCGCGCGGCGCTGTTCATCAACGTCCCGTTCGGGCTGGCGATCGTGCTGCTCGCCCCGCGGTTCGTGGCCGAACCCGAACGCCGCCGGGCGCACCTGGACCTGCCCGGGGCGGTCACCGGCACCTTCGGCGTCGGCACGCTCGTGTTCGCCTTCACCCACGCCGCGTCCGACGGCTGGGGCAACGCGGTGACGCTCGGCTCGCTCGCCGCCGGCCTGGTGCTGCTCGCCGGGTTCGTCGCGATCGAAGCCCGCACGGCCATGCCGCTGGTCCCGCTGCGGCTGTTCGCCGAACGCAACCGCAGCGCGGCCTACGTCAACTTCTTCCTCGGCCCGATGGCGATGATGTCGATGTTCTTCTTCCTCACCCAGTTCATGCAGGACATCCGGCACTACGCCGCGCTGGCCACCGGGTTCGCGTTCCTCCCGATGGCGGCGCTGATCTTCACGATGAGCCGGCTCGTGCCGCGGCTGCTCCCCCGCTACGGGCCGAAGCCGCTGACGGTCACCGGCTCCCTGCTGATGGTCGCCGGCGTCGCCTGGCTCGCCCTGCTCACCACCGAGAGCGCGTACTTCCCCGCGCTGCTGGGACCGCTGCTGCTGGTGGGGCTCGGCGTCGGGCTGGCGTTCGCGCCGCTCAACGTGATCGTCATGGCCACCGTGCCGAGCGAGGACGCGGGCGCGGCGGGCGGCGTGCTGCAAACGATGCAGCAGGTCGGCAGCACGCTCGGGCTGGGCATCCTGATCACGGTGTTCGGCTCGGTCACCCGCTCGGCGGGCGCGACGGGCGCCCAGCTCACGGTCGACGGGATGACCGCCGCGTTCGCGACCGCCGCGGTGTTCGCCGCCTGCACGGTGCTGGTGGCGCTGACCTTCCGCCGGGTTACAGCTTCTGCCCGGCCTTGACCTTGTGCGTCACCCGGCGCTCGACGAGGAACGAGACGAACGGGACGCAGCCGGCCAGCAGCACGAGCACGGTGCCCTTGATCGACCAGCGGGCCTTGATCGCCAGGTCGATGGTCAGCACGAGGTAGATCATGTAGAGGACACCGTGGATCGGCGAGTAGACCGCGGACGGCGTCGGGTTGTCGAAGCCGTAGCGCAGCACCATCACGAAGCACAGGCCGAGCAGGCCGACACCGGTGACGTAGGCGGCGGTGCGGAACCGGACCAGGGGGCCGGCGAGCGGCACGGTCGTCCGGGCGCCTTCGGTGCTGCCTTCGGTGCTGGTGGTCATCGGGTCGTCGTCCTCACTCTTCACTCTGCTCGCTCGGCCTGCTGGTCGCGGGCGTTCAGCTCACGCAGGTAACGGTTGTAGGCGGCCAGCTCGTCGTCCTCGTCGGTGTCCGTCTGCTCCGGCACCGGGCGAGGACGGGGAGCGGGCACCTCGGGCTTCGCTTCCACGAGGGGCGCCGCGTCGGCTTCCGCCTTCTGGTTGAGCTTGCGGATCCGCCAGAACATGAAGGCCGGGAAGAGCCCGAACAGCGGCCACTGCAGGACGTAGCCGAGGTTCTGGAAGGTGCCGTTCGCGGAGGTGAAGCGGTCCCACTGCCACCAGGCGAGCCCACAGCAGACGAGCAGGCTCACCAGGCAGGTCGCGACGATGGCGATCCGCCGTCCCCACGGGGAGGCAGCCGGTGGGTGGGAGTCTGGCACGGAGTCGACGCTAGCACTGGCCGCCGGAGAGACGATGAGCGGTCACGGCCGGGGTGGCCGGGCTCTCAGCCCTGCTTGCGCGCCGACTGGGCGGCCTTCGCGTACCCGTCCGCCAGGCCGAACACCTTCTGCGCGTACTCCGTCGAGTTGTTGTACGACAGGATCCCGGCCCACCACCCGCTCGGGCCGGCCATGTCCCGCCCGCCCGCGCACAGGTACCGCGCCGCCGCCAGGGCCGCGTCGTCGATCTGCTGGGGGTCGCCCAGCCCGTCGCCGTTGCCGTCCGAAGCCCACTTGCGCCAGGTTCCCGGGATGAACTGCATCGGGCCCACCGCGCGGTCGACCCCGGCGTCGCCGTCGTAGCGGCCGCCGTCCGTGTCGCCGATGGCCTGGACGCCCGCCGAGCCGTCGAGGGGGACGCCGATGATCGGCTTGGACGGGCGGCCGTCCGCGCCGAGGACCGCGCCCGCGTACTGGCCGTGGTTCGACTCGATGCGGCCGATGCCCGCGAGCGTGGCCCACGAGATCTTGCAGCCCGGCTGGTTCGCGCGCATCGCCAGCTCGGCGTTGCCGTACGCCTGCAGGGCCCGCGCCGGGACGCCGGTCGCCGCCGCGACCTGGGCCGCCCACTGCGCGAGCGTGGCCGGGCCCGTCTCGCGCGGACGAGCCTGCTGGGGCGAGGTCTGCTGCTCGGCCCCGCCCGCCACCGCGCCACCGGCCGGGGCGACCGAGCCCGGGCGGACGTCGGCCGCCTTGACCTGCAACGCGGGGATTTCGGTCGTGGTCGGGCTCGCCTCGGGCGTCGAGGCGCGGGTGACGAGCCAGATCCCGCCGCCGGCCACGGCCAGCACGGCGAGGACCACGAGCAGCCGGGTGAGCACGGCCACGCCCGGAGAGCGCGGTGCCGGTGGGGCGGGAACGGCTTCCTCGGCATGAGCGCCGATCGGGTCGTCCTCGGTCTGTCCGGTCCTGGTGCGCACGAAACTCCGGTCCTCCAGCGTGATGTCGACGAACGGTCAACGAGCCCGCGCAGGTTAGCGTTACGCGGGCCGTCTCGATCGTGACACCACACCGGGTCACCCGGCCGAGTGGAAAGTCAGGCGGACTTCTGCTGCCGCGCGAGCCGTGCCACGCACCAGGCCGGGGCGCTGCCGCGGCGCAGGTGCTGCAGGACGGTCATCGGCCCGAGCCGGCGGCTCAGGTCGGACGGCGCGAGACCGGCCGCCCGGTAGTCGAGGGCCCGCTGGTCGAGCGGGCTGATGCCGGCGTCCCACCACTCCTCGGCCTCGGCGACGCCGCCGACCATCTGCCACCAGCCCGCGGCGGCGGTGAGAAGCTCTTCGGGCACCTCCGGCAGCCGGCTGCGCATCGCGGCGAGGTAGCCGGGGTCGGCCGACTCCACCGGGACGAACCGCGACTGCCCGGTCCGGGCCCGCTGGCCGGGGATCCCCGGAGCCTGCGCCGGCGCGTCGGCCAGCCACGCGGAAGCGATGCGGTCGACCTCCTGCTCCTCGGGAGTCCTCTCGCGCTCGGCGGCCCACTGCCGGATCAACGCGTCCACTCCGGGATCTCCGGTCATCCCTGCCTCCTATGTAGGTCCCCGACGGACAGGCCCTGACGCCTGTCCCACGCGGTGGTGCCGCACGCACCAACCTGCACCTTGCTGAGTGGAAACTGCCTGCGTACCGGGGTTCTCCGGGGGGATGGCGAACCACCCGATCACGCAATGTGAGCACCGTAGGGCCGGGGTGGTCGTCTTCGCCAGACCCCGGGTGCCACGAATTCGACGACCTGCGCGTTTTCGGCCGCAATCCACCCGGATGGTCGAGTGTTCGAGTCCGAAATCCGGGATTGGTGACACTGGGTGATTTACCGTCCGTTAACACGCAGGGTAGTCACCGGCACCGCCCGTGGCGGCGCCGGTACGGAGGAGCACCAGGTCAGGAGAAGAGCGCGCGGAAGAACGTGACGATCGCTTCGGCGCCGTCCTTGAGCCAGCCGAGCACGCGGTGCACGAAGTCGGCGGACTGGGTGGGCTGGGTGATCAGGAGGAAGAGCACGAGGGCGACCACGCCCACGATGAGAATCTTCTTGACGCCGCCCGACATGCGCTTCCTCCCCGGCTCGCCGTCCCCGTCCTGGGAGTGGCCATCCCAATACTCTAGGGAAGGCGTGCGCGGAAGACACCTCGATCACCCCAGGAGCGGCCATGTTCCGGAACGTTTTGGTGCAGCGGGACGGCGCGGTGACGACGATCACCATCGACCGCCCGGCGGCCCGCAACGCCGTCGACGGGCCCACGGCGGCGGAACTGGCCGACGCCTTCCGCGCGTTCGACGCCGACCCGGACGCGGCGGTCGCGGTGCTGACCGGAGCCGGCGACGCGTTCTGCGCGGGAGCCGATCTCAAGGCGATCGGCACCGACCGGATGAACCGCACTCACCCGGACGGGGACGGCCCGATGGGACCCACCCGGATGACCCTCGGCAAGCCGGTGCTCGCGGCGGTGCACGGGCCGGCCGTCGCGGGCGGCCTCGAGCTGGCGCTGTGGTGCGACCTGCGGGTCGCGGACACGACGGCGGTGTTCGGCGTGTTCTGCCGCCGCTGGGGCGTCCCCCTGATCGACGGCGGGACGGTGCGGCTGCCGCGGCTGATCGGCCAGTCCCGGGCGATGGACCTGATCCTGACGGGCCGCCCGGTCGACGCTTCGGAGGCCTTCGAGATCGGCTTGGCCAACCGGCTGGTGCCGGCGGGCGAAGCGGTGACGGCGGCGCAGGAGCTGGCCCGGCAGCTGGCGGCGTTCCCGCAGGCCTGCCTCCGCGGAGACCGGCGCTCGGCGCTGGCGCAGTGGGGCGAGTCCGAAGAGGACGCGCTGAGGGCGGAGTTCGCCGCGGCGATGGGCCCGGGCGTCCTGGCGGCGGAGGCGGTCGAGGGCGCGGCCCGCTTCGCCGGCGGCGAAGGCCGCCACGGCACCTTCACCTGACCCGAGCGGAACAACCCGTGACGGAGAGGTCAACTCCCGTGCTTGAAGGGTCGACTCGCGTGATCGGGAGGTCAACTCGCGTGATTGAGGAGTCGACTCGCGTGATTGGAGGGTCGACTCGGGCGGGCCTTCCGGTTTCGCCGTGTCGACCCTCTGATCACCCGTGTCGACCCCTTGATCACGTGTGTCGCCCCTCTGATCACGCGTGTCGACCTCTGGATCACGTGTGTCGGCGTTTCCCGCACGCTGGTGGCCGCTCGGTCACCGGGGATGCCTCTAGCGAGTTATCTTGCGCAAAGCCGTCCCGGTTCCGGTCAAGCGGCCGATAAGGTCTCCGGATGGATGACGACGGTGTCAGAGTCGAGCTGCGGCCGGTGGCCGAAAGCGATCTCGGGCTGCTGGAAGAGCTGACCAACGATCCCGTCGCCGCCGGGGAGCACCAGTGGTTCGGCTGGCACGATCCCGGCTTCCTGCGCCGCCGGTGGCTGGAGACCGGGATGCTCACCGCCGAGACCGGCATGCTCGTGCCGACGCTCGGCGGCCGCGTTCTCGGGCTCGTCTCCTGGCACCGCAGCCGGACCGGGCCGACGTCCTACTGCTGGAACATGGGCCTCGTCCTGGCGCGGGAGGCGCGCGGCCACGGCTACGGCACCGAGGCCCAGCGCCTGCTCGTCGACTACCTCTTCGCCCACACCCAGCTCAACCGGGTCGAAGCGACGACCGAGACCGGCAACCGCGCCGAACAGCGCTCGCTCGAGAAAGCCGGCTTCACCCGCGAAGGCGTGCTTCGCGGCTACGGCTTTCGGGACGGCGAGTGGCGCGACCACGTCGTCTACTCGGTCGTGCGCTCCGACCTGGCGAAGAGCTAGGCGATCACCCCCGCCGAACGCAGGGCCTCCAGGTCGGTGACGCCCAGTTCGGCGAGCACCGCTTCGGTGTCGGATCCCTTGGCGCGCGGCGCTTCCGGCGTCGACGGCGGGGTCCGGTCGAACCGCGGGGCCGGCGCCGGCTGGACCATGCCGCCGATCTCGACGAACGTGCCGCGCGCCGCGTTGTGCGGGTGCGACGCCGCCTCGGACGGCGACAGCACCGGTGTCAGGCACGCGTCGGTGCCTTCGGCGCGCGCGACGAGCTCGTCGCGGGTGTGCTTGGCGATCGCCCCCGCCACGATCTCGCGCAGCCGCGGCCACTGCGTCTTGTCGATGTGCAGCGGCAGGTCCGCCGGGTCCAGCTCGAGGACCTTCACCAGCTCACCCCAGAACCGCATCTCGATCGCGCCGACGGCGACGTACTTGCCGTCCGCGGTCTCGTACGTGTCGTAGAAGGGCGCGCCTCCGTCGAGCATGTTCTCGCCGCGTTCCTCCGACCAGAGCCCGGCCGCCTTGATGCCGTGGAGGCTGGTGGTGAGCAGCGCCGCGCCGTCGACCATCGAGGCGTCGACGACCTGGCCGCGCCCGGACGTGTTCCGTTCGTACAGCGCGGCCAGGACGCCCATCGCGAGCAGGAGCCCGCCGCCGCCGAAGTCGCCGATGAGGTTGAGCGGCGGCACCGGCCGCTCGCCCGCGCGCCCGATCGGTTCGAGCGCGCCCGCGATGCCGATGTAGTTGATGTCGTGGCCGGCCGCCGTGGCCAGGGGCCCGTCCTGGCCCCAGCCGGTCATCCGGCCGTAGACCAGCCGCGGGTTCCGGGCGTGCACGACGTCGGGGCCGAGCCCGATGCGTTCGGCGACACCGGGCCGGAAGCCCTCGATGAGGACGTCGGCCGTGTCGCACAGCTTCAGCACCAGCTCGACGCCCTCGGGCGTCTTGGTGTTGATGCCGGCCGACCGGCGGCCGCGGGCGAGCGGATCGGTGCCGATGCCGAGGACGTCCTCCCCCGGCTGCGCGCGGTCGACGCGGACGACGTCGGCGCCGAGGTCGGCGAGGATCATCGTGGCGAACGGCCCCGGCGCGAGCCCGGCGAGTTCGACCACCTTCAGGCCGCTGAGCGGACCTGCTTTCATGACGCGGTTCCTCTCAGAGCGAGCGGGAGATGATTTCCTTCATGATTTCGCTGGTGCCACCGAAGATCCGGGAGATCCGGACGTCGGCCCAGGCGCGCGCGATCGGGTACTCGGTCATGTAGCCGTAGCCGCCGAAGAGCTGCACGCAGTCGTCGATCACCTTGTTGACGCGCTCGGTGGTCCACAGCTTCGCCATCGCCGCGCCCTGGACGTCGAGCTCGCCCTTGAGGTGGCGTTCGATGCACTGGTCGAGGAACGCACGCGCCACCGCGGCTTCGGTCGCCGCCTCGGCGAGGGTGAACTTGGTGTTCTGGAAGGAGAAGATCGGCCGGCCGAACGCCGTGCGCTCCTTGGTGTACTCCAGCGTGAGGTCGACCGCCGCCTCCAGCCCGGCCACCGCGGTGACCGCGATGATCAGCCGTTCCTGCGGCAGCTGCAGCATCAGCTGGATGAAACCCTGGCCTTCGGCGTCGCCGAGCAGGTTGGCGGCCGGCACGCGGACGTCGTCGAAGAACAGCTCGGCGGTGTCCTGGCCCTTCATCCCGACCTTGTCGAGGACGCGGCCGCGGCGGAAGCCCGGCGTGTCGGTCTCGACCACGACCAGCGAGACGCCCTGCGCGCCCGCGTCCGGGTCGGTTTTCACCGCGACGACGATGAGATCGGCGTGGAACCCGTTGGTGATGAACGTCTTCGAGCCGTTGATGACGTAGTGGTCGCCGTCGAGCACGGCCCGCGTCTTGATGCCCTGCAGGTCGGAGCCGGTGCCGGGTTCGGTCATCGCGATCGCGCCGACCATCTCGCCGCTGGCCAGCTTCGGCAGCCACTCGCGCTTCTTCTCTTCCGAGGCGTAGGCGAGCAGGTAGTGCGCGACGATTCCATTGTGGACGGTGACACCCCATGCGCTGTCGCCGGCCCGCGCCTGCTCCTCGTAGAGGACGGCTTCGTGGGCGAAGGTGCCCCCACCGCCGCCGTACTCCTCGGGGATGGACAGGCACAGCAGGCCGACGTCGCCCGCCTTCGTCCACAGCTCGCGGTCGACCTTCTTCTCCGCCGCCCAGCGTTCCTGGTGCGGGACGGCTTCCTTCTGCAGGAAGGACCGCGCGAGCTCACGGAGGTCATCGAGCTCGGTCGTGCTCCACGAGCTCTTCGGCAGTTGCAGTGGCACGGGGACCCCTCCTGCTGGAAAACATGACGATCAGCATGTAAGTTCTGATCGGAATGTACATCCGTACCGGCCCGTAGGTAAAGCAGGGAGGCCGCGGTGACCGAGACGACGCACCGGACCCAGGCGCAGCGGCGCGAGCAGACCCGCACCGCGCTGCTCGACGCGACCATCGACTGCCTGGTCGAGGTCGGCTACGCGCGCACGTCGGTGCAGGAGATCTGCGCCCGCGCGGGGGTCTCGAAGGGCGCGGTGCAGCACCACTTCACCGCGAAGGCCGAGCTGATGGCGGCCGCAGTCGAGCACCTGACGACGAAGCTGCGGCGCCAGCTCGCCGCCTCGCTCGACGAGCTGCCCGGCGGCGGCAGCGGGGTCGCCGCGGCCATCGACCTGCTGTGGGCCGGCTACTCCGGCACGCTTTCGACCGCCGTCACCGAGCTGTGGGTCGCCGCCCGCACCGATCCCGAGCTGCGCGCGGCCATCCGCCCGGTCGACCGCGCGCTCGGCCGCGCCACGCTCGAGCACGTCACCCAGGTCGCCGGCGAACTCCCGCCGGAACGCGCGGAGATGCTGTTCTGGCTCACCGTGAACCTCACCCGCGGGCTGGCCCTGGACGCCGAGCTCGGCGGCGACCCGAACCGGCGCCGGCAGCTCCTCGACGAGTGGAAGCGCATCGCCGTCCTGCTCTACCAGGACGCCACCACTGCGCCGAGCTGACCAGCGCGCCACCACCAGGGTGCTTTGCCCCTTATCCCGCAGGCGATTTCGTGGTCCAATCCCCTCCGAACGAGGGGAGTTCCGATGACCGCCGCCCCGTACCCGTACCCCTACGGCCCGCCACCCACCCCGCCGCCGAGCAGCAGCCA
>NZ_MUMI01000359.1 GCF_002155975.1 Amycolatopsis kentuckyensis | reverse complement strand
GCGTGAAGGGCCACCACGTGCGCGGCGTCCCGCCCACGTGGTGGCCCTTCACGCTGAGCACTAACATGATCACCGTACCCGCGCATCCCGAGCGGAAGTGGCATATCCGACACGCCCCAGGAGCCCCGCCAACAGGCGCTTCCCAGCGGCTTCATGGGAAATTCACAGAATGGGTGGCAAGTCTGACAACGTGAACCACGCCGACGACGGTGCCGGATCGGCGGCACGATGACGACTGCCCAGGCCACGCTCGAGGCCCCCGCCCGCGCTACGAGACCGGGCGGCAAAGCGCCCTACCTCCACCAGATCGACCTGTTCCGGTTGATCACGTTCGCCTGCGTCATCCTCATCCACGTGGTGGGCGCGACGAACTTCGCGCAGGACGTCGGTGCCAACGCCGTCGAGACGCCGCTGCACTTCACCCGCGAGGCCTTCTTCGCGCTCACCGGGTTCGTGCTCGTGTTCCAGAACCGCCGCCGCGAGTTCACCGCGGGCGACTTCTGGCGACGGCGGCTCCCGCTGGTCGCGACGCCCTACCTCGCGTGGTCGATGTTCTTCTGGGCGTACGGCCTGGTGACCGGGGCGCAGCAACCGGGCTCGCTCGAGGCGTCGATGCGCCTGCTGCTCAAGGACCTCGTCACCGGCGGCGCCTGGTACCACCTGTACTTCCTGCTGGTGACGATGCAGGTCTACCTGCTGTTCCCGCTGCTGATGAAGCTGCTGCGGGCGACCGAGGGCAAGCACAAGTGGCTGCTGCTCGGCAGCGGCCTGGTGCAGGTCGGCGTCACGCTGTTCATGACCTACCAGCCGCTCGGCGTGAGCTACGAGACGATCACCCACCTGTACGGCACGATCCTGCCGTACCAGTTCTACACGCTGTTCGGCGCCGTGGTGGCCCTGCACTTCGAGACCGTGCACGCCTGGGCGGGGCGGCACCGGCTGCTGCTCGGCGGCGCGTTCGTGGCGGTGCTGGCGGGCACCGAGTGGTTCTACTTCCACACTGTCCACAATGGAACGTTCCCGCAGGTGGCCAGCGACCCGTTCCAGCCGTACCTGATCCCGTGGTTCCTCACCGTGATCGCGGCGATCTACGCCTTCGCGACGAGGTGGGCGGCGCGCCGGCGGGAAGGCAGCCGTGGCGCCCGGGTGGTGTCGTGGGCGGCGAACCGGTCGTTCAGCATCTTCCTGGTGCACCCGCTCGCGCTGGCGCTGCTCGGCCCGGCGATCCCGCACGTCGCGGAACGCTTCGGCGCGCCGTGGCTCAGCGTGATCATCTACGTGGGGACGATCGTCCTGACGATCGCGATCGTCGAGGTCCTGCGGCGGCTGCCCGGTAGCCGGGCGCTCACCGGCCGTCCCCGGCTGCGTCCGGCGAAGGTTGCGGTTTGAGTCACCCGTGCGGGTGGCCTCGGTCATAACGGAAGGTTCGGGCGAGTCACAGCGCGCGGATCCGCCGCAGTGGGATATGCTGGCGGCCCGTGGGACTTCAGTCACGGGCAACCAAGTACGTCTTTGTCACCGGAGGCGTCGCCTCCTCTCTGGGTAAGGGACTCACGGCTTCCAGCCTGGGTCAGCTCCTTACCGCACGCGGGCTTCGCGTCACGATGCAGAAGCTCGACCCCTATCTCAACGTCGACCCCGGGACGATGAACCCGTTCCAGCACGGTGAGGTGTTCGTCACCGACGACGGCGCCGAGACCGACCTCGACATCGGGCACTACGAGCGGTTCCTCGACCGCGATCTCGACGGCAAGGCCAACGTCACCACCGGCCAGGTCTACTCCGAGGTGATCGCCAAGGAGCGCCGCGGCGAGTACCTCGGCGACACCGTGCAGGTCATCCCGCACATCACCGACGAGATCAAGGCCCGGATCACCGCGGCCGCCGGGCCGGACGAGACCGGCCAGTCGCCGGACGTCGTCATCACCGAGGTCGGCGGCACGGTCGGCGACATCGAGTCCCTGCCGTTCCTGGAGGCCTGCCGCCAGGTCCGCCACGACGTCGGCCGCGACCACTGCTTCTTCCTGCACGTCTCGCTGGTGCCGTACCTGGCGCCGTCGGGCGAGCTGAAGACGAAGCCGACCCAGCACTCGGTCGCCGCGCTGCGCAACATCGGTATCCAGCCCGACGCGCTGGTCTGCCGGGCCGACCGGGAGATCCCGGAGGACCTCAAGCGCAAGATCGGCCTGATGTGCGACGTCGACACCGAGGCCGTCATCGCCTGCCCGGACGCGCGGTCCATCTACGACATCCCGAAGGTGCTGCACGGCGAGGCGCTCGACGCCTACGTCGTCCGCCGCCTCGGCCTGCCGTTCCGCGACGTCGACTGGACGGTGTGGGGCGACCTGCTCGACCGGGTGCACAACCCGAGCGAGGTCGTGCGGATCGCCGTCGTCGGCAAGTACATCGACCTGCCGGACGCCTACCTGTCGGTCACCGAGGCCCTGCGTGCGGGCGGGTTCGCCCACCGCGCCAAGGTCGAGATCGTCTGGGTCGCCTCGGACGACGCGCAGACCGCGTCCGGCGCGGCGTCCGTGCTGTCCGGTGTGGACGGTGTGCTGATCCCGGGCGGGTTCGGCATCCGCGGCATCGAGGGCAAGGTGGGCGCGATCGAGTACGCGCGCACCCGCGGTGTCCCGCTGCTCGGCCTGTGCCTCGGCCTGCAGTGCATGGTCATCGAGGCCGCCCGGCACCTGGCCGGCATCACCGACGCCGGGTCGTCGGAGTTCGACGAGAACACCAAGCACGCGGTGATCTCGACCATGGCCGACCAGCGCGACGTCGTCGCGGGGGAGCGGGACATGGGCGGCACCATGCGGCTCGGCGCCTACCCGGCGAAGCTCAAGGCGGGTTCGCAGGTCGCGAAGGCCTACGGCACCACCGAGGTCTCCGAGCGGCACCGGCACCGCTACGAGGTCAACAACGCCTACCGCAAGCAGCTCTCGGACGCGGGCCTGGTCTTCTCCGGCACCTCGCCGGACGACCACCTGGTCGAGTTCGTCGAGCTGCCGGCCGAGGTGCACCCGTTCTTCGTCGGCACGCAGGCGCACCCCGAGCTCAAGAGCCGCCCGACCCGGCCGCACCCGCTGTTCAGCGCGTTCGTCAAGGCCGTGGTGGACCGCAAGGTCGCCGAGCGGCTGCCGGTCGAGCTGCCCGAAGCCTCCGTGGCGGCCCGGTGACCGCGCCGGGCGAGCACGAGTTCAGCGTGGCGTCCAGCCGGGACGTCCACATCGGACGTGTCGTCGGCCTGCGCATCGACGACGTCGTGATGCCGGGCGGCGACACCGCGGTCCGCGAGGTGATCGAGCACCTCGGCGCGGTGGCGATCGTCGCGCTGGACGAAGACCAGCAGGTCACGCTCATCCACCAGTACCGGCACCCGATCGGGCACCGGCTGTGGGAACTGCCGGCGGGCCTGATCGACCACCTCGGCGAGGACCCGGTGGGCACGGCCAAGCGCGAGCTGGTCGAAGAGGTCGGCCTGGCCGCGTCGGACTGGGTGACCCTGGTCGACGTCGCGGCATCGCCCGGCTTCACCGACGAGATCGTGCGGGTCTTCCTGGCCCGTGGGCTGTCCGATGTGGACCGCGAGGTGCTCGGCGAGGAGGAGGCGGACCTGGTCATCCGCAAGTTCCCGCTCGCCGAGGCCGTGCGGATGGCCCTGGCCGGCGAGCTCGTCAACGGCGCCACGGTGTCCGGGGTGCTGGCCGCGCACGCGGTGGTCTCCGGCGCGGCGCCGGCACGTCCGGCGGACGCCCCGTGGGAGGACCGCCCGACGGCGTTCGCCAAGCGCAAGCAGGCCTGAGCCGCTCCGCTGCGTCCCGGCTCAGGGGCGCAGCGGGCGGCCTTCGGCGTCCGAACCGCCGTTGACCAGCAGCACGATGCCGTCGATGATCGGCCACAGCACGCCGACTCCGGTGCAGAAGGTGGCGAAGAGCTGGGCCACCCCCAGCCCGGTCTGGCCGGTGTAGAACCGGCCGACGCCGAAGGGCAGCAGGATCTGCAGCACCCCGGCCACCGTCTTCGACCGGTGCGAGTACGGCATGGGCATCGACGGCGCGTACGGCACCGGGGCCGGTGGCGCGTACGGGTCCGGCCCGTACACCGGCAGCTGCGTGGTGGTCTGCGAGTACTGCGGCGGCGGCGCGAAGAACCCCGGGTGCGGCTGAGGCAGGTCGCGGAACAGCGGCCGCAGGTCGCCCAGCGTCGTCGCCGCGTACGCGCCGGTCACCCTCGTCTCGTACTCGTCCGGCGTGATGCGGCCCATGCCGAAGTGATCGGCGAGCAGCCTCGCCGTTTCCTCGCGCTCGGCCGTGCCGATGCGGAGTTCATCGGACCCCATGGCACCACGGTAACCGCGTGCCGCCGGGAACGGGGTTTCTGCCGGGTCACGACCGCCGCGCGGCCTAAGGTGGCGGCGTGGTAGCCGCGGGCAGCACCGACGGCGTGATCGCCGCGTACCTCGACCACCTGGTCGTCGAACGCGGGACGGCACGCAACACCCTGGACAGCTACGCCCGCGACCTGCGCCGGTACGCCGCGCACCTGGACGGCCTGGGCGTCGCGAAGATCGCCGACGTCACGTCCGCGCACGTCACGGCCTTCGGCGCCGCCCTGCGCGAGGGCGACGACGAGCACCAGCCCCTGGCCGCGTCGTCGGCCGCCCGGGCCCTGGTCGCCGTGCGGGGCCTGCACAAGTTCGCCCACGCCGAAGGCCTCACCGAGCACAACCCGGCCCGCGAAGTCCGGCCGCCGACACCGGCGAAGCGGCTGCCGAAGGCCCTGCCGGTCGACGACGTCCTGCGGCTGCTGGAGACCCCGCCGCCGGACGGCGAGCGCCCGCTGCGCGACCGGGCGCTGCTGGAGGTGCTCTACTCCACCGGGGCCCGGATCTCCGAGGCGGTCGGCCTGGACATCGACGACGTCGACACCGTCGAGCGCACCGTGCTGCTCGACGGCAAGGGCGGCAAGCAGCGGCTGGTGCCGATCGGCCGTCCCGCGCTCGCCGCGCTGCACGCCTACACCGTCCGCGCCCGCCCGGCTCTCGCCGCACACGGCCGCGGCACGGCGGCGCTGTTCCTCAACGCCCGCGGCAGCCGGCTGTCGCGGCAGAGCGCGTGGCAGGTCCTCAAGGACACCGCCGAACGGGCGGGCATCACCGCCGTCGTCTCGCCGCACACGCTCCGCCACTCCTTCGCCACGCACCTGCTCGAAGGCGGCGCGGATGTCCGGGTCGTCCAGGAACTGCTCGGCCACGCGTCGGTCACGACGACCCAGGTGTACACGCTGGTCACGGTCAACACGCTTCGCGAGGTGTACGCGACAGCGCACCCGCGAGCGCTGGGCTAGACGGCCCTATAAACGGGGAAGGGCCTTCGTAGCCTGCACCGACGGTCGAGTGACATTGCCCCGTCGAGTCCGGCGCGTTGCTTTGCCGGGGCTCCGACTCCGGACATAGGCTGCGGCGGACGCTGACGAACAAGGAGCTTTCGCGCCATGTCGACACCGAACCAGCCGGCCGTACCGGCCGAGTCCGCCGGGTCGGCGGCGGCGAACCTCAGCCAGGTCACCATCGCGACACCCACCGACCACGACGGCGACGATCAGCAGGAGCGCAACGGCAAGAAGGTGAAACTCGAGGGCATCGGGCCGACCGGCCGCCCGATCCGCGAGCACCCCGATCCGGCGCCGCTCGACAAGCACGGCCCGGCCAAGATCATGGCGATGTGCAACCAGAAGGGCGGGGTCGGCAAGACGACGTCGACCATCAACCTGGGTGCCGCCCTCGCCGAGTACGGCCGCAAGGTCCTGCTGGTCGACTTCGACCCGCAGGGCGCGCTCGCCGTCGGTCTCGGCATCCAGCCGCACGAACTCGACCAGACGGTCTACAACGCCATCATGGAGCGCTCGGTCAGCGCCACCGACGTGCTGATGAAAACCCGCGTCGACGGCGTTGACCTGCTGCCGAGCAACATCGACCTGTCCGCCGCCGAGGTCCAGCTCGTCGCCGAGGTAGGGCGCGAGCACACGTTGTTACGGGTCCTGCGTCCGGTCATGAACGACTACGACTATGTTCTTGTCGACTGCCAGCCCTCGCTCGGCCTGCTCACGGTGAACGCGCTGACCGCCGCGGACGGCGTGATCATCCCACTGGAGTGCGAGTTCTTCAGTCTGCGAGGCGTCGCCCTCCTGATCGACACCATCGAGAAGGTCCAGGAACGCCTCAACCCCAAACTGGACATAGTCGGGATTCTCGCCACCATGTACGACCCGAGAACCCTGCATTCGAAGGAGGTCATGGCTCGCGTGGTGGAGGCATTCGGCGAGACCGTGTTCGACACGGTCATCAACCGCACCGTGCGGTTCCCCGAGACGACGGTCGCGGGTGAGCCGATCACGACCTGGGCGCCCAAGTCGGCCGGCGCGGCGGCGTACCGCCAGCTGGCCCGCGAGGTGATCGCTCGGTGAGCAGGCGCGCCTCCCTGCCCGGAGCGTCGGAACTCTTCCGCATCACCTCCAGCCCCGCTCTCGACCTCCCTCCCCAGGCCCCGCCCGAGCCCGTCGAGAAGCCCAAGCCTTCGGGTGACGGCCGAGCGGAACAGCTCGCCCGCAGCGCGGCTCCGCACGGGTCCGGCCGGACCAAGCACGACGCGAAGATCACCGTGTACGTCTCCGGGGACGAGCTGGTGGCCATGGAGCAGGCCCGGCTGACGCTGCGCGCGAAGCACGACCTGGTCGTCGACCGCGGTCGGCTGGTCCGTGAGGCCGTGGCGGTGCTGCTGGCCGACTTCGACCAGAACGGCGACGAATCGGTGCTGGTCCAGCGGCTGCGGGTGGTCGGCTCAGACGGCGGCGAAACCGAGGGCTGATGGACGAGCCGGAACCGGCTCCGGAGGTCCCCGAAGAGCACCAGACCGTGCACGGCGGGATGATCCCCGAAGGCGTCAACACCGAAGAGCTGAGCACGTCGAAGTTCAAGGTGCGGCTGGCCAACTTCGAGGGCCCGTTCGACCTGCTGCTGCAGCTGATCTCGCAGCACCAGCTCGACGTCACCGAAGTGGCGTTGCACCGGGTCACCGACGACTTCATCGCCTACACGCGCGCGCTGGGCACCGAGTGGAACCTCGACGAGACGACGGAGTTCCTGGTCATCGCGGCCACCCTGCTGGATTTGAAGGCGGCCCGGCTGCTGCCGTCGGCCGAGGTGGAGAGCGAAGACGACCTCGCCCTGCTCGAAGCCCGCGACCTGCTGTTCGCGCGGATCCTGCAGTACCGCGCGTACAAGCAGGTGGCGGCGCTGTTCGGCGAGCTGGAGCAGAACGCGCTGCGGCGCTACCCGCGGTCGGTGGCGCTGGAGGAGCGGTTCGTCGGGCTGCTGCCCGAGGTGATGCTGGGCGTGACGCCCCAGAAGTTCGCCGACATCGCGGTGGCGGTGTTCCGCCCGAAGCCGCCGCCGACGGTGTCGATCGCCCACATCCACATGGGCCGCATTTCGGTCCGCGAGCACGCGGCGATCCTGCGGGTGCTGCTGGCCGAGCGAGGACAGGCGACGTTCAGCGAGCTGGTCGACGACTGCGAGCACACGGTGGAGATCGTGGCGCGCTTTCTGGCGCTGCTGGAGCTCTACCGGGAGGCGACGGTCCAGTTCGAGCAGAGCGAGGCACTGGCCGAGCTGCACGTCCGCTGGACGGGCGGCTCGAAGGAAGAAGCCTCCGCGGCGGCCGAGCTGGACCGCGCGTTCGGAGACGAAGAGGAGTACGGGTGAGCAACGAGCAGGTTTCCCCGCCCGAGCCGCCGCCGGGCGAGCCGGTGGCGGCCGCGGCGGAGCTGGCGCTGGACGAGGCCCTGTCGGGTGAGCCGGTGACCGAGGAGGGGGAACCGGTCGAGCCGCTGGTCGAGGAGGGCGCTGCCGCCGAGCCGGAGGTGTCGGCTGAGGCTGCGCCCGCCGAGCCGGAAGCGCCTGCGCCGGTGGAAGCCGCTGCCGAGCCGGACCAGGCCGCGCCCGTCGAGCCGGCCGCGCCCGAAACACCCGCCGAGCCCGAGCCCGGCCCCGCCGACCCCGAGTCCGACCTGGTCGCCGCCGGTGATGCCGACTCCATGCCCGACGTCACCTCCGACGAGGACCTCGAGGCCGCCCTCGAAGCGCTGCTCCTCATCGTCGACTCGCCCGCCGGTGAAGAACTCCTCGCCGACACCCTCGGCCAGCCCAAGTCGCGGATCGTCGTCGCCCTGCGGACCATGGCGCAGAAGTTCACCGACCGGAACTCCGGGATCGACCTGCGGCGCGTCGGCGAAGGGTGGCGGTTCTACACTAGGGACGTCTACGCCCCGTTCGTGGAGAAGCTCCTGCTGGACGGCCAGCGGTCGAAGCTGACCCGGGCCGCGCTGGAGAGCCTCGCCGTGATCGCGTACCGGCAGCCGGTGACCCGTGCACGGGTTGCCGCGGTGCGCGGCGTGAACGTGGACGGCGTGATCCGGACGCTGCTCGCGCGCGGCCTCATCGAAGAGATGGGGACCGACCCCGAGACGACCGGCACGCTGTACGTGACGACCGAACTGTTCCTGGAGCGACTGGGGCTGTCGTCGCTGAACGACCTGCCCGCCATCGCTCCGTTGCTACCCGAAGTGGACACCATCGATGACATCCAGTGAACACCCCGACGGCGTCCGGCTGCAGAAGGTGCTGTCGCAGGCCGGGGTCGCCTCCCGGCGCGCGGCGGAAGACCTGATCGTCGCCGGCCGGGTCGCGGTGGACGGCGAGGTCGTCACCGAGCTGGGCCGCCGCGTCGACCCGGACGCCGCGATCATCCACGTCGACGGCACCCGGGTGAACCTGCGCGACGACCTGATCTACCTCGCCCTGAACAAGCCCAAGGGCGTGCACTCGACGATGTCGGACGACCGGGGCCGCCCCTGCGTCGGCGACTACCTGCGCGGCCGCTACGAGGAGACGCCCGGCGTCGTGCACGTCGGACGGCTCGACGAGAACACCGAGGGCCTGCTGCTGCTCACCAACGACGGCGACCTCGGGCACCGGCTGATGCACCCGTCCTACCGGGTGCTCAAGACCTACCTCGCCGAGGTCGACGGTCTCGTGCCGCGCGGGCTCGGCAAGGAGCTGCGCAAGGGCTGGGAGCTGCCGGACGGCATCGTCAAGGTCGACCAGTTCCGCGTCAAGGACATGCACTCCGGCAAGTCGCTGGTGGAGCTGGTCATCCACGAGGGCAAGAAGCACATCGTGCGCCGCCTGCTCAAGGACACCGGGCACCCGGTGCTGAAGCTGGTCCGCACCGCGGTCGGCGACGTCCAGCTCGGCAACCAGCGCGTCGGCTCGATCCGGCGGCTGACGAAGACCGAGGTCGGCGCGCTCTACCGCAACGTCGAGCTCTGACGCGGCGAAGCCCGGTCGTCACCGCACGGCGGTGACGAAGCCGCCGGCGGTCGCGTCGTCGTCCGACGGCCGGCCGTAGGCGGCGGCGAGCTCGGCGCGCGTCACCGTCGACGGCTCCCAGCCGTGGGCGGCCAGCCACTCCGGCGCCTGGCCGCCGAGCCCGCCCCTCCAGAGGGACGTGACGTGCTCGCCGCCCGCGGCCGCCTTCGCGCGGGCGATCAGGCTCCCCGGCGGGGTGCCCGGCCGGTGCTCGAACGCGATCCGGCTGCCCGGCGCCGCCAGCTCGCCGACGGTGGTCAGCAGCCGCTCGGCCTCCTCGCGCGTGAGGTACATCAGCAGGCCCTCGGCCAGCCACGCGGTCGGCACGGCCGGGTCGAACCCGGCGCCGCGCAGCGCGGTGGCCCAGTCCTCGCGCAGGTCGGCCGGCACGACGACCCGGGTGCACGCCGGTTCGGCGCCCTGTCCGGCGAGCACTTCGTCCTTGAAGGCCAGCACCTCGGGCAGGTCCAGCTCGAACAGCCGGGTGCCGTCCGGCCAGGCGAGCCGGAACGCCCGCGTGTCCAGCCCGGCCGCGAGCAGCACGACCTGCGGGCAGCCGCTGCCGAGCAGCTGGTCGTCGTAGAACCGGGTGCGGATCACGACCTGCGGGTAGAACATCGCGCCGAGGCCGGCCTGCGGTCCCCCGGCCGAGGCGTCGGGCAGGACCGAGCGGCCCGCCTCGAAGAACGCGGCCGCGTACGGGTCGTCGAACAGGCGGTCCGGGCGGCCGCTTTCGTAGGCGCGCAACGCGGCGACGCCGACGGCCGTGCGGCTCACGGCGGGCAGGGACTCCGTCACGACCGCCACCGTACGCCCGACTTTCCGCCGTGGTGGGCGACTGCGCCGGCTCGCTAGCGTGACGGGTATGCGACTCGGTGTGGTGTGCGGGGTCCTGGCGGTGCTCCTGTCCGGTGCGGTGGCCCCGGCGGCCGCGGCGCCCGCGGCGAGTGAACCGGTCTACGACTACGCGAAGGCGATCCGCGAAACCGTCTGGGTCGACATCGGCCGCGACGGCGACGGGGACGGCCGCTCCGACCGGGTCGCCGCCGACGTCGTCCGGCCGGGTGAAGCGACGGCACGCGTTCCGGTGATCATGGACGCCAGCCCGTACTACTCGTGCTGCGGACGCGGCAACGAGAGCGAGCTGAAGTCCTACGACAGCGCCGGGAAGCCGGTGAAGTTCCCGCTGTTCTACGACAACTACTTCGTCCCGCGCGGCTACGCCGTGGTGCTGGTCGACCTGGCCGGGACGAACCGCTCGGCCGGCTGCGCGGACGTCGGCGGCGCCTCGGACGTCGACTCGGCCCGCAAGGTCGTCGACTGGCTGAACGGCCGCGCGACCGGCTACAGCGCGAAGACCGGCGGCAGTGCGGTGACGGCGGGCTGGAGCACCGGGAACGTCGGGATGATCGGCAAGTCCTACGACGGCACGATCGCCAACGGCGTCGCGGCGACCGGTGTCGCGGGCCTGAAGACGATCGTCCCGATCTCGGCGATCAGCTCCTGGTACGACTACTACCGCTCCGACGGCGCGACCTTCGGCTTCAACCCGGACGGGCTCGCGCGCACGGTGGAAGCCCGCAACAGCGGGCAGAACTGCTCGGCGGAGAACCAGGTCCTGGCGTCCGGCGCCACCGCGAACGGCGACTACGGGCCGCTGTGGGCGGACCGGGACTACGTCCGGCGGGCGGGCAACGTGCGGGCCAGCGTCCTGCTCTCCCACGGCGTCAACGACCTGAACGTCAAGACCATCCACTTCGGACAGTGGTGGGCCGCGCTGAACGTCGAGAAGAAGATCTGGCTGGCCCAGACCGGGCACGTCGACCCGTTCGACTACCGGCGGGCCGACTGGGTCGATCTGCTGCACCGGTGGTTCGACCACTACCTGCTGGGCATCGACAACGGCGTCCAGAACGGGCCGCAGGCGAGTGTCGAGCGGCAGCCGGACCAGTGGGTCGACCAGAGCGCGTACCCGGCGGCCGGGGTGGTGGCGACGACGCTGCGGCCGGGGGCGTCCGGCACGCTGGGCACCTCGCCGTCTTCCGGCACCGCGTCCTTCACCGACAACCCGAGCGTCGGTGAGGACACCTGGGTGACCAACCCGGGCAGCGCCGCTTTGACGTATTCGACCGGGGTCTTGGCCTCGGATCTGCAGGTTTCCGGCACGACTTCGGTGACCGTGACGGCGACGCCGGGCACGTCGTCGGCGCGGGTGTCGGCGCTGCTGGTGGACCTCGGCGCGGCGACGATCCGCAATTTCGCGGGGAGCGGCGAGGGGATCAAGACGGGAACGTCGGAGACCTGCTGGGGCTCCTCGACGTCCGGCGACGACGCTTGCTACCGCGTGGCCACGGCGGACGTGAAGAAGGTGAGCTACACGATCCTCAGCCGCGGCTGGGCGGACCTGGCGAACTACGCATCCCTGTCCCAGGAACGGCCGCTGACCCCGGGAACGGCGTACACGATGACGTTCCGGCTGGCCTCGACCGACCACATCGTGCCGCGCGGGCACGCACTGGCCCTGATCATCGGCGGCACGGACGGCAGCTTCATCCGCGGCCCCGCCCAGCCGGGCCGGGTGACGCTGGACCTGGCCCGCACGTCGGCCTCGGTCCCGCTGCTGGGCATCCCGCCCGCGGCGACGACCCACCCGGCCCCGGCCGCCGGCGAGCACGTGCCGTCGGCGGAGCGGGCGGACCTGCGCTAGTTCGCCTCGGCCGGCGACGTCCGGGTGGCCGTTTTCCGTTGCAGGGCACGGGCGATCGGCTCGACGACCCGGGCGGCCGTCGGGCCGAGGATCGCCATCAGCAGGACGTACGCCGTCGCCAGGGCCGCCAGCTCGCCGGTGACCGCGCCCGCCGTCACCGCCAGGCCGGCGATGACGATCGAGAACTCGCCGCGCGCGACCAGGGCCGCTCCGGCGCGGGCGCGGCCCAGGCGGCCGATGCCCTGGCGGCGGGCCGCCCACCAGCCCGTGGCGACCTTCGTCAGCGTCGTCACCACCGCCAGCACCACGGCCCAGCCGAGCACCGGCGGGATCGACGCCGGGTTCGTGTTGAGGCCGAAGACCACGAAGAACACCGCGGCGAACAGGTCCCGCAGCGGCTCCAGGATGCGCGTCGCGTTCTCCGCCGTCGAGCCCGAGATCGCGATGCCGAGCAGGAACGCCCCGACCGCGGCCGACACCTGCATCGCCGAGGCGAACCCGGCCACCAGCAGGGCCGCGCCGAGCACCTTGAGCAGGAACACCTCGCGGTCCGGGCTGTCCACCGCGGCCGAGACGTACCGGCCGAACTTCAGCGCGATCACCAGCACCACGGTGATCACCAGCAGCGAGATCCCGACGGCCTCCAGGCCGCCGAGCAGCGACACCCCGCCCAGGACCGCGGTGAGGATCGGCAGGTAGAGCGCCATCGCGAGGTCCTCGAACACGAGGATCGACAGCACCACCGGCGTCTCGCGGTTGCCGAGCCGGCCGAGGTCGCCGAGGACCTTCGCGACGATCCCGGACGACGAGATGTACGTGACGCCCGCCATCACCATCGCGCCGACCGGGCCCCAGCCCAGCAGCAGCGCGACCGCCGCGCCGGGGGCGGCGTTGAGCACGATGTCGAGCAGGCCCGCTGTCCAGGACCGGCGCAGGCCGGTGAACAGCTCGGCCGCGGAGTACTCGAGGCCGAGCAGCAACAGCAGCAGCACGACGCCGATTTCGCCGGCCAGGTGCGTGAAGCCGCCGATGTCGGTCAGCGGGATCAGCCCGCCGGAGCCGAAGCAGAGGCCGCCGAGCAGGTAGAGCGGGATGGGGGAGAGGCCGATCTTGCCGGCCAGGCGCCCGAGCACGCCCAGCACGAAGAAGACCGCCCCCAGTTCGATCAGGGACAGCGCGGTGTGGTCCATCGGCCGCTCAGCCGTACTTGAGGATCTTGGCGGCGGCTTCGAGACCCTCGCTCGTGCCGACCGCGACCAGCAGATCGCCCCCGGTGAACGTGAAGTCCGGCGTCGGCGACGGGTGCACCTGGCCGGCCCGCGCCACCGCGACCACCGAGACGCCGGTGCGGGTGCGCATCGCGGTGTCGCCGAGCGTCCGGCCGTCGAACGGGCCGGACGGCATGATCGGCAGCTGCCGCGTGCTGATCCCGGGCAGGTCCCGGTGCTCCTCCGTCAGCTGCGCGACCAGTTGCGGCGCGCCGAGCAGGTTGGCCAGCGCGCCGGCCTCGTCCGCGGTGAGCGGGATCGAGGCGGCGCAGGCATCGGGATCGTCCGGTTTGGACACGATCAGCTCGATGTGACCGTCCCGCTGGGTGACGACGCCGACGCGGCGACCGGTACGGGTGGCGAAGTCCTTGCGGACCCCGATGCCGGGCAGGGGAGTTACTTCGACGTTCACCCAACCACCGTAACCCAGGTGTCCGATTCGCGGGATTTCAGCCGAGCAGCAGGAGCAGGGCGGCGACGACCATCACGACGGCGGTCAGGCCGTGCACGCCGAAGGCGATGGCCTTCTTCCCCCTGTGGCGCAGGACGATCAGCATGTCGAAGAGGGGCCAGGCGGCCGCGGCGAGGAAGACCCAGCCCAGCGCGTGCGGGTCGCCGTAGAGCACCAGGGCCAGCGGGACGAGGCCGGCTCCGATGTCGCGGCCGCCCTTGACGTTCAAGAACGTCTCGGCGTTTTCGGGGACCTCGGTGAAGCCGAAGCCCGCGGCGATCTTCTTCGGGGCGAAGAGGTAGTTGAGGCCGACGTAGATGATCCCGAGCGAGACGATCGCGACGAGGACGTAGCCGGTGGTGATCATGGTGTTCCCTCCAGTTTTCTAGCACCGCTAGGATTGCTAGCAACGCTAACCTAGCGGCGCTAGATTGTCTAGCAGTGCTAGCGTGTGACCCATGACGCAGCGACAACGCCGGGTACGGGACCGGACCGAGCGAGGCCGGCGGATCGTCGCCGCGGCCAGGGAGCTGGCCGAGGCGGAGGGCTGGGACGCGGTCACCACCCGGCGGCTCGCCGGCCTGATCGAATACAGCCAGCCGGTGCTGTACAGCCACTTCCCGGGCGGCAAGGACGCGATCATGGCGGCGGCCGCGCTGGAGGGCTTCACCGAGCTGGCGGCGACGCTGGTGGCGGCCCGCCCCGGCGGCCTCGGCGGGGTGGCCGAGGCGTACGTGGCTTTCGCCGAGGCGAAACCGGGCCTCTACGACGCGATGTTCACGCACGCCTCGGAACTGCGGTTCGCCGAGGACGACACCCCGGAGGTGATGAAGGCGTGCTTCGCGGAGCTCCTCGCGGTCGTCGAACCGACGGCGGGCGACCAGGAGGCGGGCGCATTGACCGAGGTGTTCTGGAGCACGCTGCACGGCCTCGTCACGCTGGACCGGGGCCGTCGGCTGTCGCCGGCCCACCGTGACGAGCGCCTCTCGCTCGTGGTGGCGCGCTTCGGCACGCGGGGCGACTGATCTCCTCCGCACCCCGACCGGCAGAATGGGCACCAAAGCCGAACGGGACGAGAACGCGAGGAGAGTGCCGGTGACGGGAGCCCTACGTGGTGTGGTCGCGCTGGACGGCCCGTCGGGGACCGGGAAGACCACCGTCGCCCGCAAGCTCGCCCAGCGCCTCGGGGCCGGCTACCTCGACACCGGTGCCATGTACCGGATGGTCACCCTCGCCGTGCTGCGCGCCGGCGTCGACCCGGCCGACGCGAACGCCGTCGCCGCCGTCGCCGACCGGGCCGAGTTCACCATCGGCACCAGCCCCGACCGGCCCGAGATCCGCCTGGTCGGCGAGGACGTGGCCGCCGACATCCGCGGGCCCGAGGTCACCAAGGCCGTCTCGCCGGTGTCCGCCGTGCCGCACGTGCGCGAGCTGCTGGTCGCCCGGCAGCGGCAGATCATCGACGACGTGGTCGAGCACCGTGGCGGGATCGTCGTCGAGGGCCGGGACATCGGCACCGTCGTCGCGCCGGACTCGCCGCTCAAGGTGTTCCTGACCGCGTCGGCCGACGTCCGCGCGTCGCGCCGCAGCACCCAGGACACCGCGGCCGGGCGGCAGTCGTCGGTCGCCGACGCCCTGGCTTCGGTCGAGCGCCGCGATCGCCTCGATTCGACCCGGGCCGCCTCGCCGCTGCGGGCCGCCGACGACGCCGTGCACGTCGACACCTCCGAGCTGTCGATCGACCAGGTGATCGTCGCCCTGAGCGAGCTCGCCAGCCACCGCGGACTGCTGGCGGGGTGCAACGCCGAGGTAGCGCGATGACCGCTGACGGACTCCCCGAGGGATCCGTCGGCAGGCTCCACGACGCCGGGCGGGTCTTCGCCCGGTACTATCTGCGCTCGGCGTTCCGCATCCGGGTGCACGGCCGCGAGCGCGTCCCCGCCGCCGGGCCGCTGCTCGTGATCGCCAACCACAGCTCCATGATCGAGCCGCAGCTGATCTTCGGAATGCTTCCGCGGCGTTCGGCGTTCCTGGTCAAGGCCGAGATGTTCGGCGGGATCGTCGGCAAGTTCATGCTGGCGATCGGGCAGATCCCGCTCAAGCGCGGCGAGATCGACCGCAAGCCGCTGATGACCGCGGTCGGCGTCCTGAAAGACGGCGGAGTCGTCGGGATCTTCCCCGAGGGCACCCGCGGTGCCGGGGACGTCGGCGCGGCCGAACGCGGCGCGGCCTGGCTGGTCCGGGCCTCCGGCGCGACCGTGCTCCCGGTCGCGACGCGGGGCACGCTCAAGCCTGCCGACGGCAAGCGACGGTTCCGGCCGCGGGTGGACATCCTCGTGGGCGAGCCGTTCACGCCGAAGGTCGGACCCGGGAAGACCGGGCTCGACCAGGGCACCGAAGAGCTGCGCGGTGAGCTCGCGGCGCTCGTGAAGACTTTGGACGACTGGCGTGCCGAACACGGATTCGGTGCGGTATAAGGGAAATTGGGTCAGTGATGGAAGAGTTGGACAGCGTCGGCGAGATCGACGGCACCTGGTCGGACGAGACCGAATTCGCCGCGCTCGACGCGCAGATCGAGGCGGCGGAAGCGGCCGAGGAGGCTGCCCTCGCGCAGCCGGTGCTCGCCGTCGTCGGCCGGCCCAACGTGGGCAAGTCGACGCTGGTCAACCGCATCCTCGGCCGGCGCGAAGCCGTCGTGCAGGACGTGCCGGGCGTGACCCGCGACCGCGTCGCCTACGACGCCTACTGGGGCGGCCGCAAGTTCACCCTGGTCGACACGGGCGGCTGGGAGCCGGACGCGACCGGGCTGCAGGCGTCCGTCGCCGCCCAGGCCGAGCTGGCCATGCAGACCGCGGACGCGGTGCTGCTGGTGATCGACGCCTCGGTCGGCGCCACGGCCACCGACGAAGCCGTCTCCAAGGTGCTGCGCCGGTCGAAGAAGCCGGTGCTGCTGGCCGCCAACAAGGTCGACGACGACCGGCTGCTCGCGGACACTGCGTCGCTGTGGTCGCTCGGCCTCGGCGAGCCGCACCCGGTCAGCGCGCTGCACGGCCGCAGCTCCGGCGACCTGCTCGACGCCATCCTCAAGGCCCTGCCCGAGTCGCCGCGCGAGGGCGGTGCCGTGACGTCGGGGCCGCGGCGCGTCGCGCTGGTCGGCAAGCCGAACGTCGGCAAGTCGAGCCTGCTCAACAAGCTGTCGGGCGAGGAGCGCTCGGTCGTCGACTCGGTGGCCGGCACCACCGTCGACCCGGTCGACTCGCTGGTCGAGCTGGACGGCGAGACCTGGCGGTTCGTCGACACGGCGGGCCTGCGCAAGCGCGTCAACTTCGCCGCGGGCGCCGAGTACTACGCCTCCCTGCGCACCAAGACCGCGATCGACGCGGCCGAGGTCGCGATCGTGCTGCTGGACGCGGCCGAGCCGCTCTCGGAGCAGGACCTGCGGGTGCTGACCATGGTCGTCGAGGCCGGGCGCGCCTGCGTGCTCGCGTTCAACAAGTGGGACCTGGTCGACGAGGACCGCCGCCACGCGATGGTCCGCGAGCTCGACCGCGGCCTGGTCCGCGTGCCGTGGGCGGAGAAGGTCAACATCTCGGCGCTGACCGGCCGTTCGGTGCGCAAGCTGGCGCCGGCGCTGCGGACCGCGCTGAAGTCGTGGGACCAGCGGGTGCCGACCGGCCAGCTCAACGCGTGGCTGTCGGACCTGATCGCGGCCACCCCGCCGCCGGTCCGCTCGGGCAAGCAGCCGAAGGTCCTGTTCGCGACCCAGGCCGGCATCCGCCCGCCGACGCTGGTGCTGTTCACCACGGGCTTCCTCGAGGCGGGCTACCGCCGGTTCATCGAGCGCAAGTTCCGCGAGCAGTTCGGCTTCACCGGCAGCCCCGTCCGGGTGAATGTCCGGGTCCGGGAAAAGAAGGCGAAGCCCAAGGTCGGCGGAAAAGCCGCCCGAACCCGGTGAGCGATTCGCCGGAACTGACGTGATCCGGGCCGGAACTCGCGTGATTGAAGCCGTAACTCGCGAGTTCCGGCCCCAATCACGCGAGTTCCGGCTTCAATCACGCGAGATGCGAGCCGGATCACGCTGGTCAGGGCGATGATCGTGAGGTCTGACACGCTGGCGTGACCCTGGGGATATCTTTTGGTGATCCGGGGGTATGGTGAAAGGTCGTTGCGGGCGCCTCATTCGGAGAGCGAGCCCGGTTGAGGCTCCCGAAAGGTGAGTGGTGGGCTTGCGCGCCCATGGTTCTGTCCTGCCCGGGGTGAGTGGCCGATGACCGTCACCATCGAACCCACCGGATCCACCGGGTCCACCGCGGTGACGGCTGGGGTGAGCCTGGCCCCGGTCGCCGACCGGGCGCTGTTCTGGTCCGGTCTCGGCGCCGCCGAGCGCACCCTCCTCGACGTCCTGGCCGAGACGGCCGAGCGGCACCCCAACGCCGCCGCGATCGACGACGGCACCACCACCCTGACCTACCGGCGGCTGCTCGACGAGATCGACGGCTACGGCCGCCGCCTCAAGAGCTACGGCGTCGGCCTCGGCGACCGCGTCGGCATCCGGATCTCCTCCGGCACCGCCGAGCTGTACATCGCCATCCTCGCCACCCTCTCCGTCGGCGCCGCGTACGTGCCGGTCGACGCCGACGACCCCGACGAGCGCGCCGAGCTGGTCTTCGAGGAAGCCCAGGTCGCGGCGGTCGCCACCGACGGCAAGATCAACGTCCACAGCACGCCCGGCGGCCGCGAAGGCCGGCCCGGCCCGGCCGACGACGCGTGGATCATCTTCACCTCCGGCTCCACCGGCAAGCCCAAGGGCGTCGCGGTCACCCACGCGAGCGCCGCCGCCTTCGTCGACGCCGAAGCCGAGCTCTTCCTCACCGACGAGCCCATCGGCCCCGGCGACCGCGTCCTGGCCGGCCTGAGCGTCGCCTTCGACGCCTCCTGCGAAGAGATGTGGCTGGCCTGGCGGCACGGCGCCTGCCTGGTCCCGGCGCCCCGCGCGCTGGTCCGCACCGGCGTCGACCTCGGCCCGTGGCTGGTCGCGCAGCGCATCACCGTCGTCTCGACCGTGCCGACGCTGGCCGCCCTGTGGCCCGCCGACGCCCTCGAGGACGTCCGCCTGCTCATCTTCGGCGGCGAAGCGTGCCCGCCGGAGCTGGCCGAACGCGTCGCCGTCGAGGGTCGCGAAGTCTGGAACACCTACGGCCCGACCGAGGCCACCGTCGTGGCCTGCGCCGCGCAGCTGACCGGCGAAGGCCCGGTCCGGATCGGCCTGCCGCTCGTCGGCTGGCAGCTCGCCGTGGTCAACGACGAGGGTGAGCCGGTCGCCATGGGCGAGACCGGCGAGCTCGTCATCGGTGGCGTCGGCCTCGCCCGCTACCTCGACGCGGCCAAGGACGCCGAGAAGTTCGCGCCCTTGCCGTCGCTGGGCTGGCAGCGCGCCTACCGCTCCGGTGACATGGTCCGCGCGGAAGAAGAAGGCCTGCTGTTCCTCGGCCGGCTCGACGAGCAGGTCAAGCTCGGCGGCCGCCGCATCGAGCTGGGCGAGGTCGACGCCGCGCTGCAGGCCCTGCCGGGCGTGCAGGGCGCGGCCGCCGCGATCCGCCGCACCAAGGCGGGCAACCAGGTCCTCGTCGGGTACGTCGTCCCCACGGCCGCAGACTTCGATCAGGACGCGGCCGCGACGCGCCTGCGCGAGCACCTGCCCGCCGCGCTGGTCCCACTGCTCGCCGTCGTCGAAGACCTGCCGACCCGCACCTCCGGCAAGGTCGACCGCACCGCCCTCCCGTGGCCACTGTCCACAGTGGAGGCTTCCGGGCTGACCCCGACCGAGACGTGGCTCGCCGAAGGCTGGGCCGAGATCCTCGGCGTGTCGGTCGACAGCCCGAAGGCGGACTTCTTCACCCACGGCGGCGGCAGCCTGACCGCCGCGCAGGTGGTCGCCCGCATCCGCACCCGGCACCCGCAGGTGTCGGTCGCCGACATCTACGCCCACCCCAAGCTGGGCGCGCTGGCCGCGATGCTGGACGCGCTGAGCGGCCAGGCCACCCAGCGCCGCGACATCGCGCCGACGAAGCGCCGCGCCGGGGTCATCCAGACCCTGCTGATGGTTCCGCTGATGGGCCTCGTCGGCCTGCGCTGGGCGACGCTCGCGGCGGCCCTGTCGAACGTCCTGTCCCTGCTCGGGTTCGCTTGGGCGCCGACGCTGAGCTGGGCCTGGATCGGCCTGGCCTGGGTGGTGCTGTTCAGCCCCGCGGGCCGGATCGCCATCGCCGCGGGCGGCGCGCGGGTGCTGCTGTCCGGGGTGCGCCCCGGCACCTACCCGCGCGGCGGGAGTGTCCACTTGCGACTGTGGACGGCCGAGAAGCTCGCCGAGTTCAGCGGTGCGGACAGCGTCGCCGGCGCGTCCTGGATGACGACGTACGCGAAGGCGCTCGGCGCGCGGATCGGCAAGGACGTCGACCTGCACTCGCCGCCGCCGGTCACCGGCTTCCTCAAGCTGGGCCGCGGCGCCGCGATCGAGCCCGAGGTCGACCTGACCGGGCACTGGGTCGACGGCGACGTCGTGCACATCGGCAAGGTCCGCGTCGGCGCGGAAGCCCGCGTCGGCGCGCGCAGCACGCTCTTCCCGGGCGTCCGGATCGGCAAGGGCGCGGAGATCGCGGCGGGTTCGACCGTCCGCGGTGCCGTCCCGGCCGGGCAGCGCTGGGCCGGTTCGCCCGCCGCCCGCGTGGCCAAGGACGAGCGCGACACGCTGAAGTGGCCGTCGAGCCGCCCGCCGCGGTCGCACTTCTGGTCCGCCGTCTACGGCGTGACCTCCCTGGCGCTGGGCTTCTTGCCCGGCGCGGCCGCCCTGGCCGGGGTAGCCGTGCTCGGCTACGGGATCGCCGGCGCCCCGACGCTGCTCGACGCGTTCACCCGCGCGCTGGCCTTCGTGCCGGTCGCGACCGTGGCGTACTTCGCCGCGTACATGCTGCTCGTGCTCGTCGGCGTCCGGTCGCTGAGCATCGGCATGGTCGAGGGCTACCACCCGGTGCACGGCCGCGTCGCGTGGCAGGTCTGGGCGACCGAACGCCTGATGAGCATGGCCCGCGAAGGCCTGTTCCCGCTCTACGCCAGCCTGTTCACGCCGGTGTGGCTGCGGCTGCTCGGCGCGAAGGTCGGCCGCAACGTCGAGGCGTCGACCGTCCTGGCCCTGCCGAAGATGACCAAGGTCGACAGCGGCGCGTTCCTCGCCGACGACACCATGGTCGCCACCTACGAGCTCAACCACGGCTGGCTGCACGTCGCCCCGGCGCGGATCGGCAAGCAGGCCTTCCTCGGCAACTCGGGGATGACCGCGCCCGGCCGTTCGGTGCCGAAGCGCGGCCTGGTCGGCGTCCTGTCCTCGACGCCGCTGAAGGCGAAGAAGGGCTCGTCGTACCTGGGCATGCCGCCGCTGCCGGTCCGCCGCGCGGTCGGCGACGCCGACACGAGCCGGACCTACACCCCGGCGCTGCACCTCAAGGCGGCGCGGGCGCTGGTCGAGCTGTGCCGGATCATCCCGGTCATGTGCGGGGTCGCGCTGACCGTCGTGGTCGCCTTCGGCCTGCTCTGGACGGCGTCGGCGTTCGGCTTCGGCGTCGCCGCGCTGCTGGCCGGGCCCGCGCTGCTGGCCGCCGGGATCGTCGCGGCGCTGACCGCGACGGTGATGAAGTGGCTGCTGGTCGGCAAGTTCCGCGAGATCGACCACCCGCTGTGGAGCTCCTTCGTCTGGCGCAACGAGCTGGCCGACACCTTCGTCGAGGCCCTCGCCGTGCCGTGGCTGATCGGCTCGGTCGGCGGCACCCCGCTGCTGACCGCGTGGCTGCGCACGATGGGCGTCAAGATCGGCCGCGGGGTCTGGCTGGAGACGTACTGGCTGCCCGAGGCGGACCTCGTCGAGCTGGGCGACGGCGCGACGATCAACCGCGGCTGCGTCGTGCAGACGCACCTGTTCCACGACCGGATCATGAGCATGTCGCGGGTGACCCTCGGCGAGGGCGCGACGCTCGGTCCGCACGGCATCGTGCTGCCGGGCGCGGGCATCGGCGCGCGCACCACGGTCGGCCCGGGCTCGCTGGTGACCCGCGGCGACGAGGTGCCCGCCGACACCCGCTGGCTGGGCAACCCGATCTCCGCGTGGCCCGGTAAGTAACAAAAGCAGGACCAGGCGCGCCGGACTCACCCGTCCGTGCGAGCCTGGTTCCAGCACGCACGACGAAAGGTTCGCCACGGGTGATTTCGAAGGCTCCCGCTCCCGGCGCGGACACCTCCGGCGACCCCTACCTGCCCGCTCACGGCAACGGCGGGTACCGGACGCGGCACTACGACCTGAGCCTCGACTACAAGGTCGCGCCGAACCGGCTCTCGGCCTCGGCGGTGATCACCGCCGAGGCGACCCAGGCGCTTTCCCGCGTCAGCCTCGACTTCGGCGAGTTCCGGATCAACCGCGTGCTCGTCGACGGCAAGCCCGCGAAGTACCTCAAGCGGGGCGCCAAGCTGCACGTCAAGCCGGCGAAGTCGATCCCGGCGGGCGGGTCGTTCGTCGTCGAGGTCCACTACGTCGGCAACCCGCGCCCGGTGGGGAGCCGCTGGGGTGACGTCGGCTGGGACGAGCTGACCGACGGCGCGCTGGTGGCGAGCCAGCCGGTCGGGGCGCCGTCGTGGTTCCCGTGCAACGACCACCCGTCGGACAAGGCGGGCTACCGGGTGAGCGTGACGACGGCGTCGCCGTACCTGGTCGCGGTCACCGGCACCCTGGTCGAGCGCTCGACGTCGGCGAGCACGACGCGCTGGGTCTTCGAGCGTCCCGAGCCGACGGCGACGTACCTGATGAGCGTCCAGATCGGCCGCTACGACGACGTCGAGCTGACCGGCCGCGGCTGGGGGTCGCCCACCGGCGTCGGGTCCCGCCTGCTGACCCTGGGCTTCGGGCGCGGCGGCGTCGAGTCGGTCGCGCCGACCGTGCCGCAGCGCGCGGCCGTGCCCCCGCGGCTGCGGCGCGCGTTCGAACGCGACTTCGGGCGGCAGAGCCGGATGATGGAGTTCCTGCAGCGGCTGTTCGGGCCGTACCCGTTCGGCGAGTACGTCATCGTGATCACCGACGACGACCTCGACGACCCGATCGAGGCCCAGGGCATGGCGATCTTCGGCGCCAACCACGTCGACGGCCGCCGCACCCACGAGCGGCTGGTGCTGCACGAGCTGGCCCACCAGTGGTTCGGCAACAGCCTGACGGTGGCGGATTGGCGCCACATCTGGCTGAACGAAGGCTTCGCCACGTACGCCGAGTGGCTGTGGTCGGAGGAGTCGGGCGGCCCGTCCGCCGCGGCGCTGGCGGCGAGCTGGCACGCGCGCATCAAGGCCAAGCCGGCGGACGTCCGGATCGCCGACCCGGGCGTGGCCCGGATATTCGACGAGCGCGTCTACAAGCGCGGCGGGCTGACGCTGCACGCGCTGCGGGCGGAGATCGGGGACCCGGCATTCTTCGCGTTGCTGAAGTCGTGGGCCGAGGAGCACCGGCACGGGCTGGTCACGACGGATCTCTTCGTCGCGGCAGCCGAAGTGCACGCCGGTCGGTCGCTGCGCGGGTTCTTCACCCGCTGGCTGGAGACGCCGGCGCTGCCCCCGCTTCCCTGATTCATCCGATGTCTCTGCCGCTTTCCGGGTGAACTCCTCTGGTCTTTTGGGCACCCCTCTGCAAGTATGGCCGGACGCCGCCGCATGATCTCGCCGAAACGTAGTATGAATTCGGAGGATGCTTCATGGACGCAGTGTCCCGGCGGACGGTGCTCCGCTCTGCCTCGGTGCTGGCCGGGGCCGC
>NZ_MUMI01000358.1 GCF_002155975.1 Amycolatopsis kentuckyensis | reverse complement strand
GCGGCGGCGTCGGCCGGGCTGGCGTCGGCTCCGCCGGAAAGGACGAGGGCGGTCGCGGCCGCGGTCGCGAGGCTCGTCAGGGCGGCGGTGGTGGTCCGGATGCTGCTGCGGGACATGGGTCTCCTCCTGGGGATGCCGTACCGCGGGGAGCGCCGATTGGTCTAGACGAATCAGGTGGCCAGTACCTTCCTCCCTGACCATTGGTAAAGTCAAGGCGGCGGCAGAACTTACCTTTGGTAATTTCAGTGGGCTCAGTCGCCGGCCGTCCACAGCCGGTGGACGAGCTCCAGGAACGAACGCCGGTCGCCCGCGTCGAGCGCGGCCCGGAGATCGGCGTAGACGTCGAAAGTGGCGTAGGGCGGGGACGACCGCAGCGCATGGCGCGTGCCGGGGTCCGACGGCGTGGTGATCCGCAGCGTGCTTCCGCAGCGTGCGACGTGGTCCCGGGCGTGCGGCAGGACCCGCAGCCCGGCGGGGGTCAGCGCGGTGACCCCGGCGAGATCGAGCACGACGACCTCGGGCACGGGCTCCCGGGCCACGGACTGCGCGATGGCGCGGGCCATCAGCAGCACGGTTTCGCTGTCGAGTTCGCCGTCCAGGGCCACGACGGCCGGGTCGCCGTGCGACCGCGACACGGTCAGCCGGCCCGGGCGCGAAGCATCGGCCGAAGGCATGGGCGAACCACCCTCCCGCGAAGAGGGGACAGGGCTGGCTCGAGGTTGAACCGGGCAGGTCGGTCCAGGGTAAAACCGGCCGAGGTGGGCCACAACGGCCATCAGGCCAGGGCGGCCCACGCGCGGTAGGCGGCCAGGTCCACGTTGCCGCCGCAGACGATGGTCGCCACGTGCCGGCCGGCGAACCGGTCGCGGTTCTCGAGGATCGCCGCGATGCCCAGTGCCGCCGACGGCTCGGCCACCAGGCCGGCGTGCTCCAGCAGCAGCCGCATTCCCGCGATGATCGACGTCTCCGCGACGAGGACGGCGTCGTCCGCGACGACCAGGAGGTCGGCCAGCACCTCCGGGATCGGGCGCCGCCCGGCGACGCCGTCGGCGATCGTGTTCGCCGGGCCCGTGGTGATCACGCGCCGGGCGTGCCAGGAGCGTCATCGCCGGGGCGCCCGCCGGCTGGACGCCGATCACCTCGGTGCCGGGCGACTGGGCCCGCAGCACGTGCCCCACCCCGGTCGCGAGGGCTCCGCCGCCGAGGGCGATCAGGACCGCGTCGAACGACGGCCCGGCGTCCGCCAGCTCCAGGCCGATGGTCGCCGCCCCTTCACACGTTTCGAGGTCCAGGCTGTCTTCGAGCAGCCGGATGCCGTCGCGGCGGGCGATGGCCGCCGCGCGCTCGCGGGCCAGTTCGTGGTCGCCGTCCACCAGTTCCAGCCGGGCGCCCAGCGCGCGGATGCGCTCGAGCTTGGCCGCCGTCGCGTGCCGCGAGGCGACGACGGTGACGTCGATCCCCCGGCCGCGCCCGGACCACGCGAGGGCCTGGCCGAGGTTGCCCGCGCTGGCGCACACCACCGGGCCCGCGAGCCCGCTCGTGACCACTTCGGTGCCGCGGCCCTTGAAACTCCGCACCGGGTTCGCCGTTTCCAGCTTGATGCTCACCGCACACCCGAGAACGGGCTCCAGCGCTCCGCAGCGGTACAGGGGCGTGTCGAGGAAGACCGGGTCGATCACCTGACGGGCCGCCCGGATCCGGGCGAGGTCGAGGCGCGTTTCCGGCACGGCGGCAGCCTAGTGCGCGGGCTGGAACAGCTCCACGAGGTTTCCGGCCGGGTCCGCCAGGAGGATCTGCCGCCCGCCCGGGCCGGACACGACGTCGGTCCGGAACCCCACCCCGGCGTCCGTCAGCCGGGCGATCTCGGCGTCGAGGTCGGCGACGACCAGGTGGATGCGGTTGCGCCCGGCGGCGGCGGAGTCCGCGGGGGTGGCGCGGGCGCCCGAGCTCGCCGGGCCGGAGAGCAGCAGCCGCAACGGGCCGCGGACGACGTCGGCGAACGCCGGTCCCGCGCTCATCCGCACCGTGAAGCCCAGGTGCGTGGTGTAGAAGTCGATGGCCGCCGGGACGTCGTCGACGACGTACCGGACGCTCGCGAGCTGCTCGCTCATGGCCGGACCTCCTTCTCTTGGGGGGCAACGAGTTCCGGCAGCAGGTGCCGGACGCGCGTGTCGAGTTCCGCGGCCGTCTCCGAAAAGGAGCCCGGTTCGGGGATGCTCCAGTGCCGGCGCCGCGGGTGGTGCGGGAACTCGGGGCAGACCTCGCGGACCTTGTCGCACACCGTGATGACGTGGTCGAACCGCCGCCCGGCGACCGTGTCGAGGTGCCGCGGCCGCTGCCCGGTGACGTCGATGCCGAACTCCTCGCCCAGCACCCGGATCGTGCCGGGGTGCAGGGCGGCCTTCGGGTGGCTGCCCGCGCTGGTCACCGTCACCACCCCGGCGGTCCGCCGGCGCAGCAGGGCTTCGGCGATCGGGGAGCGGGCGCTGTTGCCGGTGCAGAGGAACAGCACGGCGACCCGCCCGGGTGGCGGGACTTCCGGGCGCAGCGCGGGGTGCAGGGCCGCGCCGGTTTCGGCCAGCGCGCCCGCGCAGCGGTCGAGGTCGAGGTGGTAGTAGCTGTCCCGGCCGTCGAAGCTGCTGCGCGTGGCGGTGACCAGGCCGCCGCCGCGAAGCAGGCGCAGGTGGTAGGAGACGAGGTTCTGCGGCTCGCCGACGCGCTCCACCAGCTCCCGGACCCGCAGGTCGCCACCGGCGAGCGCGGTCAGCAGCGTCCACCGCAGCGGGTGGGCGGCCAGGCGGACGAACTCGGGTGGCTGGACGGCCATCCCCGGACAATACATCAAATGAGTTTGATGGAAAAGAGCGTCATGATGGGAGCGCGAGCCGAGCGAGCGGAGGAGCGGGTGGACGGGCTGACCGAAGAGGAGGCCGCGATCGTCGCGGTGGTGCGGGACTTCGTCGACCACGACGTCCGGCCGGTGGCGCGGGAACTGGACCACACGGACACGTACCCGGAAGCCCTCATCGAGCGCATGAAGGACCTCGGCGTCTTCGGGCTGGCCGTTCCCGAAGCGTGGGGCGGCACCCCCGTTTCGGCCCGGTGCTACGCCGAGGTCACCGAGGAACTGGCGCGCGGCTGGATGAGCCTCGCCGGCGCGATGGGCGGCCACACCGTCGTCGCGAAGCTCCTCGTCGCCTACGGCACCCGCGCGCAGCAGGAGCGCTACCTGCCGCGGATGGCCACCGGCGAGGTCCGCGCGACGATGGCGCTGACCGAACCCGGCGGCGGCTCCGACCTGCAGGCCCTGCGCACCACCGCCCGCCGCGACGGGGACTCCTACGTGGTCGACGGCGCGAAGACCTGGATCACCAACGCCCGCCGTTCCCAGCTGGTCGCCCTGCTGTGCAAGACCGACCCGCACGCCGAACCCGCGCATACGGGCATCAGCATCCTCCTGGCCGAGAAGGGCGCGGGCTTCCACGTCGCACGCGATCTGCCGAAGCTCGGCTACAAGGGCGTCGAGAGCTGTGAACTGTCCTTTTCGGACTTCCGGGTGCCGGCCACGGCGCTGCTCGGCGGGGAGGAGGGCCGCGGGTTCGCGCAGATGATGCGCGGGCTGGAGATCGGCCGCATCCAGGTGGCGGCCCGCGCGCTCGGCGTCGGGCGGGCCGCGGTCGAGGATTCGCTGCGGTACGCCCAGGAACGCGAGACGTTCGGCAAGCCGATCTGGCAGCACCAGTCGGTCGGCAACCTCCTCGCCGACATGGCCACCAAGCTGGAGGCGGCCCGCCAGCTGGTCCACCACGCCGCCCGCCGCTACGACTCCGGCGAGCGCGCGGATCTCGAAGCGGGGATGGCGAAGCTGTTCGCCTCCGAGACGGCGATGGAGATCGCCTTGAACGCGGTCCGCGTCCACGGCGGCTACGGCTACTCGACGGAGTTCGACGTCGAGCGGTACTTCCGGGACGCGCCGCTGATGATCGTCGGCGAAGGCACGAACGAGATCCAGCGCACGGTGATCACCCGGCAGCTGATCCGGCGGTACCGTCCCGGCTGACCGGGGGGGGGAGCGTGGTGGGCCGTGCCGTCTTGGGGGGAGGGGATGGCACGGCCCACCACGCTTCTGCCGGGCGACGCGAGGTGGCGTCGCGTGCCCGGCTGGTCCGGAACGGCCTACCTCGTCCGGTTTCCGGCCGCGTGGGCCGTCCAGGGTGGATTGCCGCATTGCGGTCGCCAGGTGCCGACGTGGACCCACTGGCGGCCCCAGGTGTGGGACATGAGGACCGTCGGGCGCCGGCACCGGGGGCAGGTCTGCGGCGCCGAATCGATGGACACCTCGTCCTCCTCCGAGCGGTGGCTGGTCGCGGGGAAAAGGATCGTCCGAACGGGACCGGAGCGGACCGGGGAAACTACCCGGATGGCTACGCGGGTTGCCCGGGCTGGCCCGCCAGCCACGAAGCGACCTGGGTGCGCGAGGTGAGGCCGAGCTTCACCAGGATGTTCTCGACGTGCCCCTCCACGGTCCGTCCGCTGAGGACCAGCGCGGCCGCGATCTCCTTGTTGCTCATCCCGCGCGCCACCAGTTCGGCGATCTCGCGCTGCCGCCGGGTCAGCCCGCCGGGCTCGGCCGTCTTGCTCGTCGCGCGCGTGGCCGGTCGTTCCCGCAGCGCGTACCGGACGACTTCGTCGAGGCCGGAGCCGGCGGCCTCGGCGAACGCCGCGTCGAAGACGTCGTCCCCGAGCGCCTTGCGGGCCGAAGCGGCGCACTGCTCGTCGACGCCCTGGTAGGGGCTCATCTCGCCGACGCGGGCGCCGCTGAGCCGCCAGACCGCGCCGGCACCGCCGAGCAGCCGGGCCACCCGCTCGTGCTCGCCTTCGGCGGAGTGGCACCACGCGAGCGCCTCGACGAGGAACGCGAGCAGCGTCCGGTCCGGCAGCCGCAGGGCGACGGCCTCGTGCAGCAGGTCCGCGGCCTGCCGGGGCTCGTCCGCGCGCCAGCGGTGGATCGCGACGGCCCACAGCGCGTAGCCCCGCGACCAGCGCGCCTCGTGCCGGTCGGTGAGGTCGAGCGCCTCCTCCGCGGCGGCCGCGCCCCGCGGATCGCCGAGGAAGAAGCGCGCGGCGGCCAGCAGGATCAGGGTGTCGAACACCAGCAGCGCGTCCCCGGCCGTGCGGTACCCGGCCAGCGCCCGCTCCAGCAGTTCGGCCCCGCCGGCCAGGTCGCCGGTGAAGAACGTGGCCATGCCGGCGCACTCGGCGTGGCCGGCCCGCAGCCGTTCGTCGTCGAGCTCTTCGGCGAGCTCGGTCAGCTCCGCCAGCAGCTGCGCGTGCGGCGCACCGGTCTGGATCGCGAGGAACGCCATCGCGTACAGCCCCCGGGCCCGGACCAGGCTGCGCTCGCCGCACAGTTCGAGGCCGCGCCGCAGGTACCCGCAGCCTTCCGGGACGAGCCCGCCGCCGTACCAGAAGTTCCACAGCGAAGCCGCGATGTCCAGTGCCCGGCCCGGCTCGCCGGGGCCGGACAGGCAGTGTTCCAGCACGGCCCGGAGGTTGGCGTGCTCGCGGCGGAGGCGGCCGAGCCACTCCGACTGCCGCGGGCCGAACCCTTCGGCCCGGTAGCGCCGCGCGAGGTCGGCGTAGTACTCGGCCTGCCGGGCCCGGACGCCGGCCTCGTCGCCGTCGCCGGCCAGCCGGGCGCCGCCGTAGTCGCGGACGGTCTCCAGCATCCGGTACCAGGCGCGCCGCCCGAAGGTGCCGTTCTGCCGGCTGAGGACCGATTTGTCCACCAGGCCGGTCACGACGTCCAGCGCGCTGCCGCCGTCGGCCGCCGCGGGCGCGCAGACGTGCTCGGCGGCGTCGAGGTCGAACCCGCCGGGGAACACCGAGGCCTGCGCCCACAGCCGCTGTTCCGCGGGCGTGCACAGCTCGAAGCTCCAGCCGATGGCCGCTTCGAGCGTCCGGCGGCGGGGCTGCACGGCGGCCGGCCGGGACGTGAGCAGGTCGAGCCGGTCGTCGAGCCGTTCGAGGACCTGCTCGACCGACAGCACGCGCACGCGGACGGCGGCCAGTTCGATGGCCAGCGGGATGCCCTCCAGCCGGCGGCAGATCCGGCTCACCGTCGCGCGGGTGTCCGGGGTGAGCTCGAAGCCGGGCGAGACGGCCGCCGCGCGATCGGCGAACAGCGTCACCGCTTCGACCGGGCCGCCACCGGTGTCCCCGGCGCGGGGGACCGGCAGCGGCTCGACGTGCAGGAGGTGCTCGCCCTCGACGTGCAGCGTGTGCCGGCTGGTGGCCAGGACCCGGAGCCCGCCGGAGACGGCGAGCAGTTTCGCGACCAGCGTCGCGCACTCGTCGGCGACGTGCTCGCAGTTGTCCAGCACCAGCAGGAGCTGCTTGTCTTCGAGGTACTCGGCGAGCCCGGCGGCCTGGTCGCTGGTGCCGCGCAGGCCGAACGCCGTCGCCACGGTGTTCGGCACCAGGTGCGGATCACCGACGTCGGCCAGCTCCACCAGCCACACGCCGTCCGGAAACGCCCGGCGCACGTCGGCGGCGACCCGCAGGGCCAGCCGCGTCTTGCCGACGCCGCCGGCCCCGGTCAGCGTCACCAGCCGGGCCGTGGCCAGCAGGCGTTTCGCTTCCCCGAGCTCGTGGCGCCGTCCGACGAAGCTGGTCAGCTCGGCCGGGAGGTTTCCGGCACTCCGGCGGGAACGGGCACCCATGCGCAGAGTCTAGGACGGCACCGCCGCGCGAGCCCGACATCGCCGTGTCGTCCCCCCAATCACGCGTGTCGTCCCTCCAATCACGCGTGACGACCCTCTGAGCACGCGAGATGGGCGCCACCGGCGAACTTCGTCGTAGATATTGTTAACAATCTCATCGACGATTAGGGTGCGGGTATCGACGAGCCCCGAAGCGACGAGGAATCCCCTTGATCATCGACTGCCACGGCCACTACACCACCGCGCCGCCCGCCCTCGCGGCGTGGCGCGATCGGCAGGTCGCCGCCCTGGACGGCGCCGGTGCCGCCCCCACCGCGGCCGACCTCCGGATCAGCGACGACGAAATCCGCGAAAGCATCGAGGGCAACCAGCTGCGGCTGATGGACGACCGCGGCATCGACCTCACGATCTTCTCGCCGCGCGCCTCCTTCATGGCCCACCACGTCGGCGGCTTCGAGACGTCGGCGGCGTGGGCGGCGATCTGCAACGAGCTCTGCCACCGCGTCAGCACGCTGTACCCGGAGCGGTTCGCCCCCGCCGCGATGCTCCCGCAGTCCCCGGGCGCCGACCCCGCCACCTGCCTTCCCGAGCTGACCCGCTGCGTCGAGGAGTACGGCGCCGTCGCACTCAACCTCAACCCCGACCCGAGCGGCGGCCACTGGACGGCCCCGCCGCTCACCGACCGGTCGTGGTACCCGATCTACGAAAAGATGGCCGAGTACGACGTCCCGGCGATGGTGCACGTCAGCACCAGCGTCAACCCCGCGTTCCACACCACCGGCGCGCACTACCTGAACGCCGACACGACCGCGTTCATGCAGCTCGTGCAGGGCGACCTGTTCACCGACTTCCCCACGCTGCGGCTGATCATCCCGCACGGCGGCGGCGCGGTGCCCTACCACTGGGGCCGGTTCCGCGGCCTGGCCATGGCGCTGGGCAAGCCCGAGCTCGAAGACCACGTGCTGAACAACGTCTTCTTCGACACGTGCGTCTACCACCAGCCGGGTTCGGACCTGCTCTTCGACGTCGTCCCGGCGCGCAACATCCTGTTCGCCTCGGAGATGATCGGCGCCGTCCGCAGCGTCGACCCGCGCACCGGGCACCACTTCGACGACACCCGCCGGTACGCCGAGGCCGCGAACCTGTCCGAAGAGGACTGGGCGGCCATCCGGGAACACAACGCCCGCGCCGTCTACCCCCGCCTCGACGCGCTCCTGAAGGGCCAAGGCCGGTGACCGCGCCGAAGACGCCCGGCTGGCTGGACTGGTGCGCCGCACCGTCCACACCGGACTTCCGGTTGCCGCCCGGCACGGTGGACGCCCACTGCCACGTGTTCGGCCCGCAGGCGGAGTTCCCGTTCGCGCCCGAACGCAAGTACACCCCGTGCGACGCGGGCAAGGACCGGCTCTTCGCCCTGCGCGACCACCTCGGCGTCTCCCGCACCGTGATCGTGCAGGCCACCTGCCACGGCGCGGACAACTCCGCGATGGTCGACGCCGTCCGCGCGTCCGGCGGCCGGGCGCGCGGGGTCGCCACCGTCCGGCCCGGCGTCGGCGCCGCCGAACTGCGGGAACTGCACGCGGCCGGTGTCCGCGGCGTGCGGTTCAACTTCGTCAAGCGGCTGGTCGACGCCTCACCCCGCGAAGACCTCAGCGCGATCGCGAAGAAGATCGCGCCGCTCGGCTGGCACATCGTCCTCTACTTCGAGGCCGCCGACCTCCCCGAGCTGGAGCCGTTCTTCGGGTCGCTGCCGACGCCGCTGGTGATCGACCACCTGGGCCGTCCGGACGTGACCAAGCCGGTGGACGGCCCGGAATTCCGCCGGTTCCTCGACTTCGCCGGGTCCCACGACGTCTGGGTGAAGGTGAGCTGCCCCGAGCGGCTCACCGTGACCGGGCCCCCGGCACTGGACGGCGAACGCCACGCCTACACCGACGTCGTGCCGTTCGCCCGCCGCGTCGTCGAGCGGTTCCCGGACCGGGTGCTGTGGGGGACCGACTGGCCGCACCCGAACCTGACGCACCACATGCCCGACGACGGCCTGCTCGTCGACCACGTCCCGCACCTCGCGGACACCCCCGAAGCGCGGCGCAAGCTGCTCGTCGACAACCCGATGCGCCTCTACTGGCCCGGCGAAACCGCCTGAAACCCCGGAAGGGCATGCAATGCAGCACGCCAACGCGTTCAACCGGCTGAACCGCCTGCCGATCGCCCGGTTCCACAAGTTCACCCTGTTCGCCGTTTCGTTCGCCTACTTCTTCGAGTTCGCCGACATCAACAGCTTCGCCACCACCGCACCCAAGCTCATCAAGCTCTGGGGCGTGACGGTCAACCAGGTCGCGTACGTGACTTCGCTGTCGTTCGTCGGCATGTTCTTCGGCTCGATCATCGCGAGCACCATCGCCGACCGCTGGGGCCGGAAGAACGCGCTCGTGCTGACGACCGTGTGGTTCGGCGTCTTCTCCTTCGCGGCGGTGTTCTCCTGGGACATCGTGTCGCTGGGCGTGTTCCGCGTCCTGACGTCGGCGGGCCTGTCGGCGATGACCGTGGTCGCGGTCATCTACGTCAACGAGCTGTACCCCGCGGCCAACCGCGGCAAGTACCAGGCCTACGCGATCGTGATCGGCATCTGCGGCACGCCGGTGACGAACCTGATCGCCAGCGTCGTGGTCCCGCTCGGCGACTGGGCGTGGCGGCTGGTCTACCTGTGGGGCGCGCTCGGCGTCCTGCTCGTGCTCTTCACCCGGCGGCTGAAGGAGTCGCCCCGCTGGTACGAAAGCCGCGGCGAGCATGCCAAGGCCGATGCGGTGCTGCGGGAGATCGAAGCGCAGGTCGCGGCCGAGAAGGGCCCGCTGCCGGAGCCGGCGCCGCCGGTGGGGGAGGCCCCGGTGGCGAAGGCGCCGCTGCGGCTGCTGCTGCGCAAGAAGTACCTGCTGCCGACGCTGCTGCTCACCGTCCTGTGGGTGACGCAGACGATCGGGTTCTTCGGCTATTCGAGCTGGGCGCCGACGCTGCTGGCCAAGGAGGGCTTCAGCGTCGAGAAGTCCGTCTTCTACGTGGCGCTCACGACGGTCGGCGCGCCGCTGGGCTCGTACCTGGCGGCCCTGGTCACCGACCGGTTCGAGCGCAAGTGGTGCCTGGTCGCGTTCGGCACGGTGATCGCGTTGTGCGGGCTGCTGTACGGGCTCACGTTCGACCCGGTCCTGATCGTGGTGTTCGGGTTCCTGGTCAACATGTTCGAGCGCGGCTACACGGCGCTGGGGTACGCGTATTCGCCGGAGCTGTTCGACACGCGCGGCCGCTCGCTGGGCACCGGCGTCTCGTACGGCCTGGGCCGGCTGTCGAACGCCGCCGGGCCGCTCATCGTGGCCGGGCTGTACAACGGCAGCGGGTACCGGAGCGTGTTCTTCTTCATCGCGGGGACGTGGCTGGCCGGTGCGGTGGTGCTGGCGGTGTTCGGGCCGCGGACCCGGCAGGCGCGGCTCGGGCGCGCCGGCACCGAGCCGGCCGGCGCGTCAGCGATCCGGTGAACCGGCCAGGTGGGCCAGCTGGTCGCGGGCCGCGGCGGCGACGTCGGCCCGGACGCCGAGTTCGCCGAGCATCTCGGTGGCGGCCGCCATCTCGGCGGTGCGGCGGACGGCGTGCCGGTACGAGCCGCCGACCAGCCGGTCCACAGTGGCCGCGTTCGCGGCGGTGAGCTCGCCGACGACGATCTCCCGCAGCCAGTCTTCGCAGCCGGCGGCGCGGGCGGCGTGCAGCGCCTCGACCACGGCGGCGGACATCCCCTTGAAGAAGACGCTCCGCAGCAGCTTGCGTTCGGCGGCGAGCCCGGCCTCGCCGGGCATGGTCTCGACGGCCGCGCCGAGCGGGTTGAGCGTCGCGGCGACGAGGTCGGCGGCGGGGCCGGTGGCCAGCATCGGCACCCGCAGTCCCCGGCCGGGGACGGGCGCCATGATCGCCACGTCGGCGAAGGGGACCCGGTGCCCGGCGGCGAGGGTGGCGAGTTCGCGTTTGGTGCCCGGGGAAGCGGTGTTCAGGTCGGCCCAGACGGCGCCGTCCCGCAGCCCGGCCAGGCCGGCTTCGAACGCCCGGCGGGCCGCCGACGCGCTGTTGACGCTCAGGACGAGGTCGGCGCCCCGGGCGGCGTCGGCTTCCGAGGCGGTGTCCACGACCCCTCCGGCGGCGGAAACCGCCGGGTCGTAGCCGCGCACGGTGGCACCGGCGGCCACCAGATCGCGGGCCAGGGCGCCGCCCGCTTCGCCCAGCCCGAGTACCGCGATGGTTCCGTTCACAGCAAGATCCTCCTCGCCAGCTACGATCGAGTACACGATGTGCTCGACAAAATTGTCAACAAACGGAGCCGAGGCTATGACGGAGAGTGCGCCGGACCGGCAGCCGGGGGAGCGGTCGGCGGTGGCGGCCATCCGCGACGCCATCGTCCGCGGCGAGTTCGTGCCCAACCAGCGGCTGGTCGAGGCGGACCTGTCGGACCAGTTCGGGGCGAGCCGGGCGACCGTCCGGGCGGCGCTGATCGAGCTGACCAACGAGGGGCTCGTCGAGCGCGTGCAGAACCGCGGCGCCCGGGTGCGCGCAGTGTCGCTGGAGGAGGCCGTCGAGATCTCCGAGGTGCGCATGATGCTGGAGTCGCTGTGCGCGGCGAAGGCGGCCGAGCGCGTTTCGGACGCCGAGGTGGGCGAGCTGCGCGAACTGGGCGAGCGGATGCAGGCGGCCGTGGCGGGCGGGGACGTGGTCGGGTACTCGGGCCTCAACCAGCGGCTGCACCGCCGGATCCGGGAGATCAGCGGCCAGCGGACGGCGGCGCAGGTACTGGAACGGCTTCGCGGGCAGAGCGTCCGCCACCAGTTCCGGCTGGCGATGCGGCCGGGCCGGCCCCAGGTGTCGCTGCCGGAGCACCTGGCGATCATCGACGCGATCTGCGCCCATCAGCCGGAGAAGGCGGCCGAAGCCGCGCGGGTGCACCTGGGCAGCGTGATCGAGGCCTTGAAGGCGGCTGAGGCCGAGGTGTCCCCGCTGCACCCCTGACGCCCGCCAAAATTGTTGACAATTTCGTCAACCGGATCGTACGGTGGCGGTATGAACCCCGTCATCGTCACCGATCCGCCGCGCGCCGATCTCGATCAGGTGACGCGGCTGGCCGGCTTCGGCGTCGCCACCGTGCACGAGGCGCTCGGGCGCTCCGGCCTGCTCTCCGCCGGCCTCCGGCCGATCCAGGACGGCGCCCGCGTCGGCGGCACCGCCGTCACCGCGCTGTGCTGGCCCGGGGACAACCTGATGATCCACGCCGCCGTCGAGCAGTGCCGCGAAGGCGACCTCCTGGTCGTCACCACCACTTCGCCGTGCCGGGACGGCCTCTTCGGCGAGCTCTTCGCCACCGCGCTGCGCCGCCGCGGGGTGCGGGGACTGGTGACCACCACCGGTGTCCGCGACGTCGCCGAGCTGCGCGCGCTCGGCTTCCCCGTCTGGTCGGCCGCGATCAGCGCGCAGGGCACCGTCAAGGCGACCGCGGGCGCGGTCAACGTCCCCGTCGTCGTCGGCGGCCAGCTCGTCCGCCCCGGTGACGCCGTGCTGGCCGACGACGACGGCGTCCTGTGCGTCCGCCGCGAAGACGTCCGGAGTGGGCTCGGCAAGGCACAGGCCAGGCTGGACAAGGAAGCCGCCGCCCGGGAAGCCTTCGCGAACGGCCAGCTGGGCCTGGACCGGTACGGCCTGCGCGAGAAACTCGAAGCACTGGGCGTCCGGTACCTGTCCGCCGAGGAGTACGCGAAGGAGCGGGCATGACCGGCGTGCGCTGCATGCTCCTGCGCGGGGGCACGTCGAAGGGGGCCTACTTCCTCGCCGAAGACCTTCCCGCCGACCCGGCCGCCCGCGACGACCTGCTGCTGCGGATCATGGGCACCCCCGACCCGCGCCAGATCGACGGCCTCGGCGGCGCCCAGCCGGTCACCAGCAAGGTCGCCGTCGTCGCCAAGGCCACCGACGCCGGCCACGACGTCGACTACCTGTTCCTGCAGCTCGGCGTCGAGGAACCCACCGTCTCCGACCGCCAGACCTGCGGCAACCTGCTCGCCGGCGTCGGCCAGTTCGCTGTCGAACGAGGGCTCGTGCCCGCCGGGCCGGAGCGCACCACGGTCCGCGTCCGGCTGCTCAACACCGGTTCGATCGCCGTCGCGACCTTCCCCACCCCCGGCGGCGAAGTCGATTACCGCGGCGACACGGCCATCTCCGGCGTGCCCGGCACGGCCGCGCCGGTCGAGCTCGACTTCACCGGCACCGAGGGGTCCGTGTGCGGCAGCCTGCTGCCCACCGGCCACGTCCGCGACGACATCGGCGGCATCGCCGTCACCTGCGTGGACAACGGGATGCCGGTCGTCGTCGCGCGCGCCGAAGACCTCAGCGACGGGCCGGACCTGGCCGGGCGGATCGACGCGCTGCGCATCGAGGCCGGGAAGCTGATGGGCCTCGGCGACGTCCGCGGCTCATCGGTCCCGAAGACCACGCTGGTCGCCGCGCCCCGCGACGGCGGCGCCATCGCCACCCGCACCTTCATCCCGGTCAAGCCGCACCCGTCGATCGGGGTGCTCGGCGGCGTCAGCGTCGTGACGGCGTTGCTGCTCGACGGCGCCGTCGGGGCCGAGCTCCTCCGGAAGCCGCCGGCGGGCGAGCCGATCGAGATCGAGCACCCGAGCGGCAAGCTCGCCGTCGGCATCGAGTTCGACACCACGACCACGCCGCCCCGCGTCCGCCGGTCGACGGTCATCCGCACCGCGCGGAAGTTGTTCGACGGCACCGTTTTTCCCCGTTCCTGAGGGGCCGGCCTCGTCTTCGCCGATCACCCCGCCGGTGCGCTGAGCGCTCGTTCCGACTGCCAGCGGAAGAACCCGGCGCCCTGCGCATAGGCGAGGTGCCCGCCGAGGGCGCCGCCGGCACTGGTCACCGCCAGGCCGAGCGCGCCCAGGACCCGGCCGCGGGTCGTCCGGCCGCGCGTGCGGGCGGCGTAGGACGCGCCGAAGAGGGCGATCGCCACCGCGTTGCCCGCGGCGTGCGTGAGACCGACCCGGCGCTGCCGTTCGTCGAGGTCGGCGTAGTCGAACAGGCCGAGCAGCACCGCGGCGGGCGCGGCCAGCAGCCCGGTCGCGACCAGGCGGCGGGCGGCCTCTTCCTGGCCGGGCAGCAGGTCGAACAGCGCCGAGCACAGCCACGCGCCGATCGGCACGGTGACGGCGAGGGGGTGCAGCGGGTGGCCCAGCCAGCGTCCGCGCAGCAGCCGCCCGGGCACGCTCGTGGCGGCCCCGCGCAGCCGGTAGGCAAGGGCGGTGGCCGGGACATCGAGCGCTTCGGCCTCTTCGACGGCCGCCAGAGCGCGGTGCGGCGGAGCGGGTGGTTCGCGATGGTGGGCTCTCTGCATGCCGTTCCGGCTACCCGGCCGGGTGTGGTTCAACCCCCGCGGGCGGCGGGGCCGGATCGCTGGGCGGGTGCGACCATCGCTGCCGGCCGTGATCCAGGCGGCCCGGGATCCCTGCCGGGCGCCCGAACCGCTTCGCCGACCGCGACCAGCCGCCCCGCAACCGACCTCACCTCCCACGCCGCCCACCGTGCCGCAACGCATCGGCCCCACCTCCGGCGATGGTGGCCGACCTCCCCACGCGCTACCGTGAGCGTCTTGGGCAACGCTCTGCGTGACAGTGTGCCGGCCTGGGGGTGGGGATGGGTGCGACGCGATCCGCGTTCGCGGTTCGGGGCTTCCGGCTGCTCTGGCTGGCGGGCCTGCTGTCGGTCGCCGGGGACCAGCTGGCTCGGGTCGCCTTGTCGATACTCGTCTTCCAGCGCACCGGCTCCGCCGCGCTGAGCGCCGCGACCTACGCCCTTTCGATGCTGCCCGCCCTCGTGTCCGGTGCGCTGCTGTCGTGGCTGGCCGACCGGTATCCGCGCCGCCGCGTGATGGTCACCTGTGACACGATCCGGGCCGCGCTGGTCGCCGTCATGGCCGTGCCCTCGGTGCCCCTGCCGCTGATGGCCGCGCTGCTCGTGCTCGTGCAGCTGGCCGAAGCCCCCTTCTCGGCCGCCCAAGGTGCGGTGCTGCCGGAGCTGCTGGGCGGCCGTTACGAGGCGGGGCAAGCCGTCCAGCAGGTCACGACGCAACTGTGCCTGGTCCTCGGGTTCGCCGCGGCCGCCTTCGTCGTCACCGGGGTCGGGGCGCACGCCGCCCTGGCCGTCGACGCCGCCACGTTCGCCGCCTCCGGCCTGCTGATCCGCGCCGGCCTCGGCCGTCATCCGCCGCCCGCCACCACGGAACGGGAGGCGACGGGGTGGCGCCGGCTCGCCGCCGGTGCGGTGGCCGTCCGCCGGGACCGGACGCTCGGCACGCTCGTGTGGCTGGGCTGGCTCGCGCTGTTCACCGTCGTCCCCGAGGGGCTCGCCGTCCCGTTCGCCCACCAGGCCGGGGTGGGCGCCGAATGGACCGGGGTGCTCCTCGCCGCGGAACCGGCCGGGGCGGTGGCCGGCGCGCTGCTGCTGCGGCGGGTCGCCCGGCCGGTGCGGGTGCGCGCGCTCGGCGTGCTGGCGGTCGGGACGTCCGCGCCGCTCGTCGCCTTCTGGGGCGAGCCGACCCTCGGGGCGGCGCTCGCGCTGCTGTTCGTGTCCGGTGTCTGCTCGGCCTACCAGGTCACGGCGGGGGCCACGTTCGTCCAGCTGTCCCCGCCGCGGGTGCGCGGCCGGACCCTCGGGTTCGCGCGGACCGGCATGATCGCCGGGCAGGGGCTCGGGATCGTGGCCGGCGGTGTCCTCGCCCAGCTGGTCGGCCCGGCGGCGGCGATCGCCTGGGCGGGGACCGCGGGAGCGCTGGTCGCGCTCGCCGCGGCCGCGGCCTGGGCGCGCCGACGTCCGGATGCCGTTTCGGCCGCGCTCCCGGCCGAGGTGTGAGGTTTCACCAGCCTTTGTCGCTCATCGGCGCGCCTTTCCGTGCGGGTTCGCCCGGTGCCGGACACCCCGGAATGGTCCCAGCCGCCCGGTCGGGTCGCGATGGCGGGAATTGCCTGACATCCGGCCGGAACGCGACTACCCTGGGCAATCGGGGGATCACCGGCGCGGGGGAGGCGCTGCGATGGGGGAAGACGTGGTCACCGGCGGAGGCTGGGCGCCGTCGGGCTGGAAGCTGTGGGCGTTGCCGGGGCGGGTGCGGTTCCTCGTCCTGGGCGTGGACCTGGTGGCGATCGGCATTCTCGTGCTCGCGGCCCGCGCGGCCCCGACGCCGGAGCAATGGGTGACGGCGGGCTGGCTCGCGGCGGCGGCCCTGCCGCACCTGCACGCCTCGCACCTCATCGAGCGGCGCCGCCGCGACCGCGCGGGAACACCGTACGTCGACCTCTGCAGCGTGTGGATCTTCGCCGGGGTCGTCGTGCTGCCCCTGGTGCTCGAACTGGTGCTGGTGGCGGTGATCTACGCCCACCGCTGGGTGCTGGTCAACCGGTTCGACGCGGTCCGCCCGCCGCACCGCACCGTGTACACCGCCGCCACGCTCGCGCTGGCCGCGGCCGCCGCGGCCGCGGTGCTGCGCTCGAGCGGCGTCCACGAGCACCTCGTCGCCGGCGCGCGGCCCGGCTGGGCGGACCTGGTCTTCGTGATCGCCGCGGCCGCGGTGCAGTGGGCGGTCAACACCGGGCTCGTCGGCACGGTCATCGCCTGGACGGTCACCGTCGAGCACCCCCGGCGGCTCCTGGGCAGCGCCTCGGACAACCTGCTGGAGGTCGGCCAGCTGGCGCTCGGCGTGTTCGTCGCCCTCGCGCTGCTGTGGTGGCCGCCGGCCGCGCTGCTGATGATCATCCCGACGTTCGCGCTGCACCAGTGCGTCCAGCTCGACCAGCTCAAGCTCGCCGCCCGCACCGACCAGCGCACCGGGCTGCTCAACGCGATCGCCTGGCACGAGCAGGCCGAGCACGCGCTCGAGCGCACCCGCGGCCGGATCGGGGTGCTGATGATCGACCTCGACTGGTTCAAGCGCATCAACGACACCCACGGCCACCCGGTCGGCGACGACGTCCTCGCCGAGGTGGCCACCGTGCTCACCCGGGCCGTCCGCCGCGGCGACACAGTTGGCCGGTATGGCGGCGAAGAGTTCGCCGTCCTGCTGCCCGACGTCGACGAGGCCGAGGTCCGCACGATCGCCGAGCGGATCCGCCTCCGGATCCGGGCGCTGCGCATCACCGCGCCGACGGGGGAGCCGGTGACGCTGTCGGCGACGATCGGCGCGGCACTGCACCCGTCGGAGCCGGGCACGGGTCTCGACGAGATGATCCGCGCGGCCGACGACGCGCTGTACGCGGGCAAGAAAGCCGGCCGGGACAGGGTGGCGGTCGCCGGGTGAGGGCGCCGCGCGCTCAGCTCGTCTCGCGCACTTCCAGGTGGTGCGGCGCGACGATCGACCGCGGGGGTTCCGGTTCGGCCGCCTGCCGCGCGAGGCGGTCGAGGGCGAGTTCGGCGATGCGGTCCTTGTCCGGTGACACGGTCGTGAGGGCCGGCACGCTGTAGCGGCTGTCCTCGATGTCGTCGAACCCCACCAGGGCCAGGGCGTCCGGCACCGCGACCCGCCGGTCGGCGGCGGCCCGCAGCGCGCCCAGGGCCAGTTCGTCGGTGAAGCAGAAGACGGCGTCGGGCGGCCGGGCCAGGTCGAGCAGCCGCAGCATCGCCTGGTGACCGTCGGCCCGGTGCAGGCGCCGCACCGGCACCTCCAGCTCCGGCTCGGCCGCCAGCCCGGCCTCGGCGAGTGCCTGCCGGTAGCCGGCGAGCCGCTGCCGCGCGGTCGCGTTCAGCGAGCGCGGCTGGATGCCCAGCGCCGCGACCCGGCGGCGGCCCGAAGCCAGCAGGTGCCGCGTGGCTTCACGCGCGGCGGCGACGTTGTCGATGGCCACGTGGTCGACGCCGGTGGCGCCGTCGTGCTCGCCGAGCAGCACCAGCGGGACGGTGTCGGTGCGGGCGGCCAGCTCCGCGGGCGCGACCGCCCACGGGCTGAACAGAACGCCGTCGACCAGCTGGCTGCGGCGGCCGTGCAGCAGTTCCTTCTCGCGCTCGGCGTCGCCGTCGGTCTGGTCGATGAGCACGGTCATGCCCCGGGCGCCGGCGATCCGGACGGTCCGCGCGGCGAGCTCGGCGAAGTACGGCGAGTCGATCTCCGGGATGACCAGCGCCACCAGCCCGGTCCGGCCGCGCCGCAGCGTGCGGGCGGCCAGGTTGGGCCGGTAGCCGAGGGCGTCGATGCTCGCCTGCACGCGTTCCCGGGTCGCCGGGGCCACGTACCGGAACCCGTTGACCACGTTGGACACCGTGCGCACCGAGACGCCGGCGTGCTCGGCCACGTCACGCAGTTTCGGGTGCACCGGCGCATGGTACCGCTTGCAACGTGGCATGCCACGTTGCAAACGAGCCTGCCACCCCATCGTGACCCCGAGGAACCGCGCGCGGCGGCTGACGTCGCCGGCGGTGACCGACGTCGCCACCGAGCCGTTCGAGAAGGGGACGGATGTTTGGCGCCCCCGGTCGCGGGCACCTGATGGCCATGGCTGAAGCGGGAATCACCGAAATGACGGGCCGGGCCGGTGTCGTCGCGGGGCTGCGCCGGGTATTGCTCGCCTTCGGGGTCGGCGGGGCGCTGGCGTGCCTCGCCTGGATGGCGTTGTGGCTGGCCATGCGCGTTTGACTGACGGGCTCCGGCCACGCGGGGTGGCCGGAGCCGGGGGTCACTGGCAGGCTTCGCAGTCCGGGTCGTCGATGCGGCAGGCCGCGCCGTCGGTGAGCGGGAAGTCGAAGTCCTCCAGCTCGGGCACGGCGACGGACTCTTCCGGAGTGGTGGTGGCGGACATGGCCCTCCCTTGTGGACGAACAGGTTCTCCTGTGTGTAGCGCCGAAGATCGCGGCGCATTCCGTGACCCGCGCCACACCGCGCTCAGTTTTCGAGGAGCCGGACGAAGTCCGTGATCGGCGGCAGGCCCGCGCTCTCGCGGCGGAAGCCGCGCGCGGCCGAGCGGTACGCCGGATCGCCGAGGACCCGCGCCACGGCGGCGGCCAGTCCGTCCGCCGTCAGTCCGGCGGCGTCGACCCGGACTCCGACGCCGAGTTCGTGGAGGCGCCCGGCGTTGGCCGGCTGGTCGGCGAACAGCGGCACCGCCACCATCGGCACCCCGGCCGAGAGGGCTTCGCGCACGCTGCTGAAGCCCGCGTGCGTCACGAAGGCATCGCACGCGGCGAGCAACGCGCGTTGCGGCACGAAGCCCGCCAGTTCGACGTTGGCCGGTCGCGGGCCGGTCCACGACGCCACCGCATCGTCGCTGCCGAGCGCGACGACGGCCGGGACGCCCAGCGAGCCCAGCGCTTCCACCGTGATGGTCAGCAGCTTCGAGCCGGTGGCGAGCAGGGCGTGGACGTTCGAGCCGAACGCGGCGAAGACTGCCGGTCCGGCTGCGGGTGGGGGCACCGGCGGTTCGGGGAGGCGGTAGTACCGGTGTCCCGGCGTGCGCAGTCCCGTGGGGTACCACGGTTCCGGCAGCAGGCCGGCGGCCAGCCGATCGGCGGCGACGTCCGGGTGGCCGAAGCCGCGGCTCAGGCCGGCGAGCCGTTCGGCGAGATCGGGCACGAGCGGCGGTATCAGCGGCGCGATGTCGACGACGGCCGACGGAACGCCGAGCACCCCGGCGGCGATCAGGCCGCCGTATTCGTTGGTTTCCCGCACGATGACGTCCGGCCGCCACCCGGCATCGACGACGTTCCGGGCGAAGTCCCCGGTCATGGTGTCGTTGAAGAGGGGGACGTCGAGGGGACCGGAGATCTCGGGCCGCCACTGCCGCATCTTCGCGCGCAGGGCCGGATCGACGAGTTCCGGCCGACGGCCCAGCTCGCCGGGGGAGAGGACGTCCGGCAGCACGACGACGGGCACGCCTCGCCGTTCGATCTCGGCGGCCATCGCCGCCCCGGTCGCGATGGCGGCTTCGTGGCCGGCTTCGCGGGCGGCCTGGGCCAGGGGAAGGAGGACCGGCAGCAGGTGGGAGGGGATGGGCAGTCCGGTCAGCAGCAGTCGCACAACGCCCCCTTGATCGACTCGGTTCAGCGTAGTGCGGGTGGCGCCGGCCGGGTGGGCGGAGTCGGCTGCCCCATCGGCGAAGTCTGGAGGGCATCGGAGGCGGCGTCCCCCTCGGCAAAGTCCTGCGGGCAATGGAGGCGGCGTCCCCCTTGGCGAAGTCCGGCGGGCATCGGAGGCGGCGTCGTCCGGACGGTGACCCGTGCCGAGGTTTCGTCCGTCGCCGAACCCAGCCGACCAGCGCCACTTCCCGCGCTCTCGCCCGGCTTCCCGGCCAGGTGATCTTCGAAGCCGTCGGCGGCGGGGGCTCCTCGACTGCGTTACCGTCGCGGTCGGGTGCGTCGGGGGAAGGCGGCAGATGACGATCGACCACGCGGGTGGCCCGGTGCGCAAACGGGGCCGCCGGGCCCACCGGCCCGATCCGGACGAGGGTCCGGTTGCGGGGTTCGCGCACGCCTTGCTGGTGCTCAAGGAGACGGCGGGCGACCCGTCCTACGACCGGATGCGCACCGAATTCGGGGCGGTGGCGTCGAAATCGGCGCTGGCCGCCGCCGCGCGGGGGCTGCAGCTGCCCAGCTGGGAAACCACCTGGGAGTTCGTGCGGCCGCTGGCCGTCACCGTGCTCGACCGGGACGAAGACGAGACCCGGCGCGAGTGGCGGGCCCGGTGGACCGCCGCCCAGCAGGACGAAGCCGAGCCGGACAGCCGGCCCGGGCGGCACGGGTGGCTGCTGGTCGCCGCGGTGGTGGTCGTGGTCGCGGCCGGGGTCGTGGTCGCCGTGAGCTGGCCACGGTCCCCCGGCGGCGGGGAACCGTCGCTGCCGATCGAAGGCGATGCCTCCAGCCTGGTCGCCGACGTCACCTACCCCGACGGCAGCCGGGTCGCGGTGAACGAGCGGTTCGTCAAGACGTGGCGGTTGCGCAACGCCGGCACGGTCGGGTGGCACGGCCGGTTCCTGCAGCGGCTGCCCCCGCTCGACGGCCTGGACGTCTGCCACACCGATCCGCGCGTCCCGCTGCCCGACGCCGAGCCCGGCGCGGAAGTGACGGTCAGCGTGCCGGTCCAGGCCCGCGGGACGCCGGGCCCGTGCCAGGTGTACTGGAAGATGGTCGACTCCGGCGGGCGGCTCTACCTGCCGCAGTCGAGCGGCATCTACTTCCAGGTCGAAGTGGCCGGCTGAGCCCGGCGAGCGGGCTCAGCCGGACCGGCCTCAGATGAAGTAGTCGACGTTGGCGATGAGGCTGGTGCCCATCCCCTTCACCCGGACCTCGAGGTTCGACGCGGTGTTCGCGGGCCACTTGACCGTCCCGACCCCCGACTTCCCGCAGCCGATGCCCTGCCAGGCGTCGGGGTGGGCCGCCTTGCCCATCCGGGCCTCCACGCACGCGGCCTGGTTGGTGCCCGACTGCGTGTTCCACTCGACCCGCAGCTTCCCGCGCCAGCCGCTCGCCGGGCTGGTGTACGAACAGTGCTTGGACACCGGGCCCCACTTGGCCACCGCACCGGTGGCCGTGCCGGAGCACAGGGCGGACGTGCTGAGCGTGTCGGCGCCGGCCGGGGCGGCCGTCAGGGCCGCCAGCGCGGCGGCCGTCCCGACGACGGCGGCCACCCGGCCGCGGGCCGGCTTGCTGCTCTTGGTGCGCATGGGAATGTCCGTTTCCTTTCTCGACGACCGGCGGTCTCCGCCGGTGCTTCCGAGACTCACAGCGCGCCGGGAAGCGGGACAAGGAGGCGAATGTCCAGGCATTGTCCGCGCACATCAGGACAATGTCCGTGTTCGCGGGCGGCTTCGTGGGTAGTCCCTTTCCGGACGATCACCGAGTCGGCGAAAGGGGGCTTTTCGTGCCGCAATGGGTGGCGGCGGGGCTCTGGGGCCTCGTCGGCGGGACCGCGCTCGTGCTGGGGGCCGCCGTGGCCTGGTGGGTGCGGGTTTCGCGGCGGGTCGTGGCCGGGATCATGGCCTTCGGGGCCGGGGTGCTCATCTCCGCGCTCGCCTTCGACCTCGTCGACGACGCCCAGGAGTCCGGCGGGCTCGGCCCGACCGCGGGCGGCTTCCTCGGCGGCGCCGCCGGGTACGTCCTGATCAACGTCCTGCTGGCCCGGCGGGGTGCCCGGCACCGCAAGCGGTCCGGCGGGCAGCAACCGTCCGAACAGGACGCCGCGGGCAGCGGGGCCGCCATCGCCGTCGGCGCCCTGCTCGACGGGATCCCGGAGTCCGTCGTGCTCGGGGTGTCCCTGCTCGGAGGCGGGGGTGTCGGGGTCACCGTGCTGGCCGCCGTGTTCATCTCGAACGTCCCCGAAGGGCTGTCCAGCGCCGCCGGCATGAAGGCCGCCGGACGCGGTGCCCGGTACGTCTTCGGCGTCTGGGGCGGCATCGCGGCCGCGAGCGGGGCCGCGGCCCTCGCCGGCAACCTCCTGCTGCGGACCGCGTCCCCGGCGACCGTCGCCGCCATCACGGCGGTGGCCGCGGGGGCGATCCTCGCGATGATCGCCGACACGATGATCCCCGAGGCGTTCGAGCGCACCGAGCTCTACACCGGTCTGCTCGCCACCCTCGGCTTCCTGACCGCGTTCGTCATCGGGCACGCCGGCTGACCGCGACCGCGACCACGACGCCCGCCGCGGTGAACACCGCGGTGGCCACCGGGCTGAGGTACTTCGACAGGCTCGGTGCGCTGCTCGGCCCGGCCAGCCACGTCGTCAGCGCGGCGGCGTAGAACGCGGCAAGGCCGGCGGCCCACCAGCGGTGCGTCCGGCGGCGCAGCGAACCGATCAGCACCACGGCGATCGGCACGCCGGACAGCAGGGCGAACTGGCCGGCCACCAGAACCGGGACGGCCCAGGCCGCGACGAGCACGGCCTTCGAGGTGCGGGGCGGGGCGCTGACCGTCATCGGATTCCCTCTCGGCGGGCTTCGGCGGTTGTCTTGAGGTCGGCCAGCCAGGCGTCGAGCCCGGCGGCCAGGTAACGGACGGCGGTGGCGGGGTCGGCCTCGATCTGCGCGCCCGTCCAGCTCTCTTCGGTGCGGACGAGCACACCGCCTCGCACCGGTGTGAACGTCCAGACGTGCACGCCGCGGTCGATGCGCAGCCCGTCGCCGATCGCCGGGCCGGTCCAGCGGAC
>NZ_MUMI01000357.1 GCF_002155975.1 Amycolatopsis kentuckyensis | reverse complement strand
CGCCGGCCAGCCCGTCGAGGCCGCCCACTCCTGCTCGGCGTAGGAGTTCAGCGCCGTCTGGGCCTGCAGCAGCAGCCGCTGGACCACGCCGACCTCGGTCTCCGTGTGGATTCCGCGCTGCACCAGCGTCACGAAGTCGCGGGCCTTCAGCTCGGCTTCGCGGGTCATCTCCCACGCCGCCGACCAGCACAGCGTGCGCGGGAGCGGCTCGGTGATGTCCGCGATGCGGTCGATCAGGGTGGTCAGCGACGCCGGGTCGAGGCGCATCGTGCAGTACGTCAGGTCGTCGTCGTTGACCAGGACCAGCTTGCCCGCGGGCCGGCCGACCAGGTCCGGCACCTCGGTGCGCTCGCCGTCGACGTCCAGCTCGACGCGCTGGGTCCGGACGATCTTGCCCGACCCGTCCTCGTCGTACACGCCCACGGCGACGCGGTGCGTGCGCAGCTCACCGGCACCCGGCTTCGCGCCGGACTGCACGACGGCGAACGACGTGAACGTCCCGTCCGCGCCGATCTCGTAGCGCGGGCTCAGCGAGTTCAGCCCGGTGGTCTCCAGCCACTGCGCGCTCCACCACGACAGGTCGCGGCCGGACGCCTCCTCCAGCGCGCCCAGCAGGTCGGCCAGCGTCGCGTTGCCCCAGGCGTGCTTGCCGAAGTACACCTTGAGGCCGTCGAGGAAGTGGTCCAGGCCCACGTAGGCGACGAGCTGCTTCAGCACGCTCGCGCCCTTGGCGTAGGTGATGCCGTCGAAGTTGACCTCGACCGCGTGCAGGTCGACGATGTCGGCCGCGATCGGGTGTGTCGAAGGCAGCTGGTCCTGCCGGTAGGCCCACGACTTCTCGATGTTCGCGAAGCTGGTCCACGCGTTCTTGTACTCGGTCGCCTCGGCCTGGGCCAGGACGCTCGCGAAGGTCGCGAACGACTCGTTCAGCCACAGGTCGTCCCACCAGCGCATGGTGACCAGGTCGCCGAACCACATGTGCGCCATCTCGTGCAGCAGCGTCTCGGCGCGCCGCTCGTAGGCGTAGCGGGTGACGCGGCTGCGGAAGACGTAGTCCTCCAGGAACGTCACCGCGCCCGCGTTCTCCATCGCGCCCGCGTTGAACTCGGGTACGAACAGCTGGTCGTACTTGGAGAACGGGTAGGGCGTGCCGAACTTCTCGTGGTAGAAGCCGAAGCCCTGCTTGGTCTCGGTGAACAGCCGGTCGGCGTCCATGTGCTCGGCCAGCGAGGCGCGGCAGTAGATCCCGAGCGGGATGGTCTTGTGCTCGTCGGTGTACTCGTCACGCCACTCGGCGTACGGGCCGGCGACCAGCGCGACGAGGTACGTCGAGATCCGCTCGGACTCCTTGAACACCGTGCGGACGGCGCCTTCCGGCGTCTCCTCGGTGGACTCGACGATCGCGTTGGAGACGACCTTCCAGTCCTTCGGCGCGATCACCGTGAGCCGGTAGACCGACTTCAGGTCGGGCTGGTCGAAGCAGGCGAACATGCGCTTGGCGTCCGCCGTCTCGAACTGCGTGTACAGGTAGACGCCGTCGTCGACCGGGTCGACGAACCGGTGCAGGCCTTCGCCGGTGTTCATGTACCGGCAGTCGGCGGTCACCGTGAGCTCGTTCGACTCGGCCAGTCCGGCCAGCGCGATGCCCTTGTCCTCGACGTACGCGCTGACGTCGACGTCCGCGCCGTTCAGGGTGGCCGAGTGCACGCGGTCGGCGACGAGGTCGACCCACGTCGATTCACCGGCCCGGGCGCTGGAGAACCGGACGGTCGTCGTCGACGCGAAGGTCTTCTCCCCGGGTCCGCCGTGGCCGTCGGTCAGATCGAGCTCGATGTCGTAACCGGTGACGTCGAGCAGATCCGCGCGCAGCTTGGCTTGGTCGCGGGTCAGGTTGGGGGCGGGCACAGGCACCTCTGGTCGTTGGTATCGGTTTTCAACTCCCCGCATCCAATCATGGGGACGGGGTGGCGGGCGATAAGGGAACAACCCCGCGTTTCCCGGTGTTGGCCCGTCGTGTGGGGGTGTGCCCCATCTCGAGACGTCACTCAGGAGTGCCCAGATGACCGCTGCCGAGCAGCCCACGAAGGTCGATTTCTACTTCGACCCGATCTGCCCGTTCGCGTGGATCACCTCCCGCTGGATCCTGGAGGTGGAGAAGCACCGCAACCTGGACCTGAACTTCCGGATCATGAGCCTGTCGGTGCTCAACGAAGGCCGGGACGAGCTGCCCGAGCAGTACAAGGAACTGCTGGCCAAGGGCTGGGGCCCGGTGCGCGTGGCCGTCGCGCTCTCGCAGCTCAAGGGCGAAGAGGTGCTGCGCGAGTACTACACCGAGTTCGGCACCCGCTACCACAACCAGGGCGTCAAGGACTACGACGTGGTCATCAAGGAGGCCCTGGCGGCGATCGGCGCCCCGGCCGAGCTGGCCGAAGCGGCCCACTCGACCGAGTACGACGAGGCGCTGAAGAAGAGCCACCACGAGGGCATGGACCCGGTCGGCCAGGACGTCGGCACCCCGACGATCCACATCGACGGCGTGGCGTTCTTCGGCCCGGTGCTGAGCTCGATCCCGCGCGGCGAAGACGCGCTGAAGGTGTTCGACGGCGCCGTCGCGCTGGCGAGCTACCCGGACTTCTTCGAGCTCAAGCGCACCCGCACGGGCGAGCTGAACTTCGACTAGGGAGTCTGCAGCGCGGCCAAGGTGACGTCGCTGGGGTAGCGGGACGCGGCCACGGCGGCCACCTCGGTCGTCTCGCCGCGGCCCACGCCCGCCTTGAGCGTGATCAGCTCGTGCAGGCCGTCGCGGTGGTAGCGCACGAACTCCGCGTCGACCGGGTCGCCGTGGCCGGGCACGACGACGCGGGGTTCGAGCGCGAGGATCGCGTCGAACGTCTCCGGCCAGGCGGTCAGGTCGGTCTCGTCGCTGAACGAGAACTCGCTGAACCCCGCTTCGGCGTGCTCGACGACGTCGCCGGCGAAGACGACCGCCGCGTCCGGGACGTGCACGACGATGTCGTGGTCGGTGTGCGCCCGGCCGGGGTGCAGCAGGACGGCCGTGCGGCCGCCGAGGTCGAGCTCGACGCGGCCGGTGAACGTGTGGTCCGGCGCCGCGACGGTGGTGCGGGAAATCGCGTCGGCGATGTCCGGCTTGCCCTCTTTGCGGTAGTGCTCGACCCACTTCGCGCGGGCGGAGTCGAGGTCCACGCTCAGCTCGGCGGCGCAGCGCTCGTGCGCCCAGACCTCGCAGGGCAGGAACGCCTCGGTGCCCCAGGCGTGGTCGAAGTGGGCGTGCGTGTAGGCGACGGCCCAGGGCACGGGCGTGATCTCCCGGACCGCGGCGGCCAGCTCGGCGCCCTGTTCGAGGTCGCCGCGGGTGTCGACGACCAGGCAGCGCTCGGCGCCCACCACCAGCCCGACGGTCAGGTCCAGCTCCTCGTAGCGGCGGGCGTACACGCCGTCGGCGACGTCGATCCAGCGGCCGGTCATGCCAGTACTCCTTCGTGCAGGACGGGAGCGGTGTCGCTCACGTCGATCCGCGCGGCCAGTGCGACGTCGCCGCCGTGGCCCGCTTCGGCCAGTTCGCGCCCGGACACGCAGCTCACCACGGCCCCGGCGTCGGCGGACCGGGCGGCGAGAGCGGCTTCGGCGGACATCGAAAGACCGTATCCGGCCAGTGCAGCGGCGATCGCCCCGGCGCCCACCTGGTCCTCCACGCACGGCCGCAGCGGTCCGAACGTTTCGCCCTGGCCGAAAATGTTCACCCCCCAGCGTTCCCCCGCGGCGATCAGCCCGATCGGGCCGCCCAGCTCGTGCGCCTTCGCGGCGACGGCGGAGGCGTTGCGCAGGCAGCCGGCGAGCACGTGCGCGCCGGTCGCCGCCGCGGCGTCGCACAGGGTCGCGCCGTTGGGCGAGGGGAGCGCGAGCAAGGTCCCCGGAGGGATGTCCGTCACAGACGACGGCCGAAGGGTGAATCCGCCCTCGCCCGCGATGACCGCCCCGGCTGCCCGTGCCCGGGCGACCCCGCGCTCGTCGCGCCACCGGACCGGCAGGACCCGGCCGCCGCGGGCCACCACGAGATCCGTGGTCGTGCTGAAGGAAAGCACGTCGACGACCACCAGCACCGCGCACTCGCGGCCGAGCGCGGCGACGCCTTCGGCACCCCAGTCGAGCCGCACGTCGCTGCCGGTCTGCTCCCAGATCCCCACCCCCGGAGCATGCCCGATATCGGCCCTGGTGGCAGACTCCTGACCGTGCGTGTCTACTTGGGATCCGACCATGCCGGTTTCGAGCTGAAGAACCACCTGGTGGCTCACCTGGAGAAGCAGGGCCACGAGGTGACCGACATCGGTCCGCACGTCTACGACGCGGCCGACGACTACCCGGCGTTCTGCGTCGAGACGGCCCTGCGCGTGGTGGCCGACGAAGGCAGCCGCGGCATCGTCGTCGGCGGTTCGGGCAACGGCGAGCAGATCGCCGCCAACAAGGTGCCCGGCGCCCGTGCCGGCCTGGCCTGGAGCGTCGAGACCGCGAAGCTGTGCCGGGAGCACAACCACGCCCAGCTGATCGGTGTCGGTGCCCGGATGCACACCGCCGAGGAGGCCGTCGAGATCGTCGAGGCGTTCCTGGCGACCGAGGTCTCGCCGGAGGAGCGGCACGCCCGCCGCGTCCGGCAGCTGCTGGACTACGAGCGCACCGGGACCCCGCCGGCGTTGCCGGAGGCCTGATGCCCGAGGGGCACACGCTCCACCGGCTCGCGCGGCTGCACAAGCGCCGGTTCGCCGGCGCCCCGGTCGCGGTGAGCAGCCCGCAGGGCCGGTTCGCCGCCGAAGCGTCCCGTTTGGACGGTCAGGTGTTCGCCGGCGCCGAGGCGCACGGCAAGCACCTCTTCCACGACTACGGCCCGCACGGCATCGTGCACATCCACCTGGGGCTCTACGGCACCTTCGGCGAATCGCCGCTGCCCGCGCCCGAACCGGTGGGCCAGGTCCGGCTCCGGCTGGCCGGCCGGACACATTGGACGGACCTGCGCGGGCCCACCCGGTGTGAACTGCTGGCCCCCGAGCAGGCCGACGCGATCAAGGCCCGGCTCGGTCCCGACCCGCTGCGCCGCGACGCGAAACCCGAGCTGGCCTGGGCGCGCATTTCGCGGTCCAAGACGTCGATCGCGGCGCTGCTGATGGACCAGGCGGTGCTCGCGGGGGTCGGCAACGTCTACCGCGCCGAGGTGCTGTTCCGCCACGGCGTCGCGCCGCTGACACCGGGACGCGCGCTGGACCGCGCGCTGTGGGACGACATGTGGGCCGATCTGGTGACCCTGATGCGCGACGGCGTCCGCGTCGGCCGCATCGACACCGTCCGGCCGGAGCACCTGCCGGAGGCGATGGGCCGCGCGGCTCGCGTGGACCGCCACGGCGGCGAGGTCTACGTCTACCGCCGCGCCGGCGAGCCGTGCCTGGTCTGCGGGACGCCGGTGGCGAGCTCGGAACTGGTGGGCCGCAACCTGTACTGGTGTCCCACCTGCCAGCCCTGACGCGGTGCGTGACTCGTTCCTGACGGGTGGCGTCGGGAACGAGTCACGCACCGCGGGACCAGGGGTCAGAAGTCGAAGCCGCCCCCGTCGAAGCCCCCGCCGTCGAACCCGCCTCCGTCGAAGCCGCCGCCCCAGTCGCCGCCGCCGCCGTCTCCGCCGAAGTCGCCTCCGCCGTCGCCACCCGCGTCACCGCCGCCCATGTCGCCGGACTCGAGCGCGTCCTGCTGGCCCGCGTCGTAGCCCGACTCCCAGGCCGAGGCGCTCGCGATGCCGCTCATGCCGGAGAACATCGCGCTGAACAGGAACATCGAGCCCAGGCCCCAGGCACCGGCGACGAGCGCGGGCTTCCACCACGGCTCGCTGTACCAGCCCTGCGGCACCGGACGGCCCGCGACGCGGCCGCCGGGGTAGTAGTACGGCGTGTCCTGGCCCGCGTCGGGGGAGGCGGCGTAGTGCTGGCCCTCGACGTCGACCTCGCGGCGCTCGGTGACCTTGCCGGCGCGCTCGCGCTCGGCCTCCTCCGGCAGCTGCGGGCCGGGGTCCATGCCCATCGCGACCCGCGCGGCGCGGACGTAGTAGAGGCCTTCGACGGCGGTGTCCTTCACCAGCCGGGCCTGCTCGATCGTGCGGGCCTGCTCCAGCTGCGAGCCGGCGGCGTTGTAGCGCTCGCTCGCGTCGGCCATCGCCTGCATCGACGCGGTGTCGTTGCCGTTGAGGTTGAGGACCTGGCCGCCGAGGCGCTCGACCAGGCGCCGGGCGTCGGCCTTGGCGTCGTCCAGCTCCCGCTGCCGGGCCGCGGCGCGCTGCCGCGAGAAATAGAGGCCGCCACCGACGATCACGACGACGAGCACGATCAGGAAGATCGCGGTGCCCATGGACCACTCCCAGAAGTTCCGGCCTCGGTGACCGGTGGCCACCTTTGATTCGGACAACGCGGACGCTACGCGGTGGGTTCCCGGTGAGTGATCGGGCCCACCGCGAGACCTGGCCGAAGAAACTAGAACACGTTATAGTTCGGCCATGAAGTTCACCCTGTCGATCGCGATGAACCCCCTCGATCAGCTGGGCGAGCTCGCCCGGGCCGCCGAAGAGGCCGGCTTCGCCTCCATTGCCCTGCCCGACTCGCTCTTCTACGCCGAAACGGTGGACACGGACTACCCGTACACCCCCGACGGCAGCCGGTTCTGGACCGCGGAGACGCCCTGGGTGGACCCGCTCGTCGCGGCCGCGTCGATGGGCGCGGTGACCAGCCGGATCCGCTTCTACACGTCGGTGCTCAAACTCGGCTCGCGCAACCCGGTGCTGCTGGCCCGCCAGGTCGGCTCGGTGGCGGCGCTCACCGGCGGCCGGTTCGGCCTCGGGCTCGGCGTCGGCTGGCTGCCCCAGGAGTTCGAGTACTGCGGCGTGCCGTTCGAGCGGCGCGGCAAGCGCGTCGACGAAGCCATCGACGTGCTGCGGCTGATCCTCGACGGCGGCATGGTCGAGTACCACGGCGAGTTCTACGACTTCGACAAGATCCAGATGAGCCCCACGCCGCCGGGCCGGGTGCCGTTCTACATCGGCGGCCACACCGAAGTCGCGCTGAAGCGCGCCGCGCGGGTCTCGGACGGCTGGTCGTCGGCGATGATGAAGCTCGACGACCTGCGCTCGACCATCGGCAGGCTGAAGGAACTGCTGGCCGAGCAGGGGCGCGCCGACGACCCGTTCGAGTACCAGGCGGTCTGCATCGACGCCTTCGGCCTGGACGGCTACCGCGCGCAGGCCGAAGCCGGCGTCACCGACGTGATCACCATGCCGTGGGTGTTCGACGGCGTCGGGTTCGACGCGCCGGTCGAGCCCAAGCTCGAGGCGATCCGCAAGTTCGGGGCCGAAATCATCGCGAAGTTCGAGGAGTGACTCCCATGGGCGTGCAGGTCAGCTGGGACACGGCGGCGGAGCAGCCGCCCGCGCGGCGCGCGGCGTACGCGTCGATGACCGCGGTGACGGCGGGGGACAAGGAGGGCTGGCTGGCCCTGTTCGCCCCGGACGCGGTGGTCGAGGACCCGGTCGGCCCGTCGTTCTTCGACGAGGCGGGCAAGGGGCACCACGGCAGGGAGGGCATCGGCGCGTTCTGGGACAAGACCATCGCCAACGTCGAGCGCTTCGAATTCACCATCCGCGACTCCCACGCGGGCGGCGACGAGGTGGCCAACGTCGGCACGATCACGACGTTCCTCCCGGGCGGCTACCGCGTCGACACCGACGGGGTGTTCGTCTACCGGGTCGGCGACGACGGCCTGATCCGGTCGGTGCGGGCGTTCTGGGAGACCGAGCGCGCGATGGCGACGGCCCGCCAGGTCTGACTCCTGCCGTTCCGAAGGCCACCCCGGGATCCGGGGTGGCCTTCTTCGTGCGTGATCGACACATACCGCAACCGCCCCGTTGCGGAAAGAGGGCATTCTGGCGGTTGTTTGCTCAACCGTGCTACTTTTTGCTCATGCAAGCAAAAACGTTCACCGAGAACGCCCGGCGGGCGCAGATCGTCCGCGCGGCGATCGAGACCATCGGTGAACTGGGGTATGCGAAGGCTTCGTTCGGGCAGATCGCGAAACGCGCCGGGCTGAGCAGCACCGGCATGATCTCCTACCACTTCGACGGCAAGGCGGACCTGATCGCCGAAGTCGTCCGGGACGTGCTGGCCACGAGCCTCGCCTACATGCGGGAGCGGATCGACGCGGTGCGGGGGCCGGCGGCGGAGCTGCGGGCCTACATCGAGTCGAACCTGGCGTTCATCGCCGAGCACCCGGTCGAAATCACCGCGCTGCTCGAGAGCCTGCGGCACGGCGGCGGCGTCACCGCGGGCAACGACGACTGGTACCACGGCGCCGTCGACATCCTGGAAACCTGCCTGCGCGAGGGGCAGCGCACCGGCGACTTCGGCCGGTTCGACCCGCGCGTCATGGCGATCACCGTCCGCCAGGCGATCGACGGCATCCACACCGAACTGATCCGGCGTCCCGGCACCGATGTCGACGCCTACGCCGCCGAGCTCGTCGCGATCGTCGAACGAGCCACCGCGCCCGACTGAACTGGGGAAACCATGGCCACCTCGAACACCTCCGGGCGCGTGCTGCGGCCGGTCGTCGCCCTGCTCTACCTGAACCTGCTGATCAGCGTCGCCTTCGCGGTGCTCACCTTCCTGCACAAGGACGGGATCCTCGACTACCAGGTGCTGCACTGGGAGTCGACCGGCCAGGCCGACCCGGCCGACCGGGCCGGCACGCGCTCCTCGCTGGAGAGCGTGCTGTGGATCCGCCCGGTGTCGGTGCTGGTCATCGCGATCGTCTACGTCCGGCTGGCGGGCCGGCTCAAGCTCGGCCGCCGCAGCACCTACGTCCGGCTGATGGTGATCACCGTCCTGGGGCTGGCCGGGCTGGTCTACCTCGTCGTCGCGGCCGAGTTCCCCAACTGGATGCGGGCCGGCCAGGCGGGGCAGGCGCTGGTGCTGCTCGTGCTGTTCCTGCTGCTGTGCACGAAGAGCGTCCGCGGGTACTTCTCGAAGCAGGGCCGAGTCCCCCAGAAGGTGTAACACCGCGAACGGGATTTTCGTTCACATTCTGTTTCCCGGGGATTGTTCGGCGACTCCGGAAAAGATTCAGGTTCCGCAGAAGTAAACGTTACTCGACAGCATCGATCACCCGAATGCCCGAGTGCGGGAGCGGCGGCTTCCACCGTGCGTGGAGTCGCGCGTTCGCGCAGCTTCTGCCGGGTGTACGGGGGGTCGGTGCTCGCCTTGGTGGAACGGGACCTATCGGACATCCTTGCGCGATGGACCCCTGTTGTGTCTCGTTGCGGCACGTAGGGGCAGGTGGTAGCTTCTGATCGTTATCTCCTCGCGGCGAACCGGGCGATCAGGGCAGTAATCGTCCAACGGGAACCGCGGGGATCTGGGGTCTGGGGAAAGGTTGTCCGATGAACGTTTACCGCGGTCCTTCATAAGGGACGCCGAATAACACTTCGCCGGCGGCTCGTGCGCGAGTCGACGGGACTTTTGTCATCACCAGGCACTCGTTGGGGAGCGGTGGGCCCGGTCGATCGACCGTCAAGCATTGCGCGCGACGGCATTTGTTCGCGGCGTGCGCGGCTGTGCTGGTGGTCCACGAAAAGCGCCGTGTTCGGCCCGTCTGGGGTGGCCGCAACGCGGGTCGTGGATCTGCCGAACCCAACAGGCAACGAATTCCTGGGGGAAGTACCTGTCATGCTCATCGAACGTGATTTCGAAACGGCGACGCTGAGTCAGATGCTCGCCGACGCCCACTCCGGGGCCGGCGGTGTCGGCCTGGTGCTCGGCCCGGTCGCCAGCGGCAAGACCGCGCTGCTGGAGACCTTCGGCCGGCAGGCCGCCGGCACCGGCGCGGTCGTGTTGTCCGCCTCCGGCGCCCGGTCCGAAACCGCCGTCGGCCTCGGCGTCGTTTCGCAGCTGGTCCACACGCCGGGTGTCCGCGCGGACGTCGCGGACCAGGTTTCGGCGTACGTGGAGGACGCCGAGGCCGACGCGACGCTGCTGGACAGCCGGTTCCTGCACCGCCTCTCCAGCGCGGTGATCGGCTGGTCGGCCGAGAGCCCGCTGGTCATCTGCGTCGACGACGCCCACCACGCCGATCCCGCGTCGCTGCAGTTCCTGCAGCACATGGCCCGGCGGATCCGGCCGGCCCGGGTGCTCGTGCTGCTCGCCGAACGGGCCGACCCGGGCGAGCGGCGCCCGGTCCGCCACGTCGACCTGATGCGGCGGCCGCACTGCCGCCAGCTGCGGCTGGCGCCGCTGTCCCGCAACGGTGTCGGCGTCCTGCTGGCCGGCAAGCTCGACGAGGACAAGGCCCACGCGCTGGCCGCGCGGTGCTTCGCGGTCAGCGGCGGCAACCCGCTGCTGGCCACGGCGCTGGTGCACGACACCCGCGCGGCCGGCACCGGCGAGGTCGTCGCGGGGGCCGCCTACCGGCACGCGGTGCTCAGCTGCCTGCACTCCAGCGAGCCGCGGGCCCTCGAACTCGCCCGGGCGCTGGCCGTTCTCGGCGACGACGAGCAGTCGCAGATCGCGCTGGCCGGCGGCATGGTCTCGTTCGCGCCGGCCACCACCGAGCCGGTGCGCCGGGCGCTGGAGTCGGCCGGCGTGCTCGACGGGCACCGGTTCCGGCACCCCGAAGCCCGCGTCGCGGTGCTCGAGGAGCTCGACCCCGGTGTCCGGGCCGCCCTGCACGGCCAGGCCGCCCGCCTGCTGTTCGACCAGGGTGCCCGCCCGACCGCCATCGCCGCCCACGTGGTGGCGGGGAACCTGGACGAGCCGTGGACCGAGCACCTGCTGTCCGAGGCGTCGGAGGCGGCGCTGCTCGAGGACGACGTCGAGCTGGCCCGAGCCTGCATCGCGATGGCGAGCCGCTGCTGCACCGACGACCGCGACCGGGCGATCGCCAAGGCGTCGCTGGCCGACATCGAATGGCGGACCACCCCGGCGAAGGCGATGCGCCGGCTGCCGGAGCTGGTGCACGCGACCCGCGCCGGGCACCTGCCCGGCATCCGGGTCGTCGGCATCTTCGAGTTCCTGCTCTGGTTCGGCCGGGTCGACGAAGCCGTCGAGATCTCGAAGGCGTTCGGCGATCTCGTCGACTGCCGGGACCGCCGGACGCGCGGCGAGCTGCTGACGCTCGACTCGTGGCTGGCCAGCTCGGTGCCGGGGATGCGGCACCTGATCGAGCCGATGCTCGCCACGATCACCGACGACACGCCGGCGCCGCAGCTCGGGCTCGCGGTGAACTCGCAGCTGAAGGCGATCGACGCGCTGACCAGCGCGGTCCGCGAAGGTCCGTCCGAGGCCGCCGTGCTCGACGCCGAGCAGGTGCTCGAAGGCACCCGGATGACCGACATCACCCTGCGGCACCTGGTGTTCGCGGCGACGGTGCTGGTCTACGCCGAACGTCTCGGCAAGGCCGCCACCTGGGCGGATCACCTGATGGCGCAGGCCGCCGGCCGCCCGGCGCCGACCTGGCAGGCGTCGCTGGCGGAGCTGCGCGCGGAGGTCGCCCTGCGGCAGGGCGACCTGCCGCTCGCCGCCCGGAACGCGAAGGTCGCGCTGACGAAGATGACCCCGGAAGCGTGGGGCATCGGCGTGGGCGCGCCGCTGGCGACCCTGCTGGCCGCGCTGACCGAGATGGGCCGGTTCGACGAAGCGGCCGAGCTGCTCAACCAGCCGGTGCCGGACGCGCTCGGCGAAACCCGGTTCGGCCTGCACTACCTGCACGCGCGCGGGCACTACTACCTCGCGACGGGCCGGCTGCCGACGGCGCTGAACGACTTCCTCGCCTGCGGGCAGCAGATGGCCCGGTGGAAGCTGGACCAGCCGTCGCTCGTGCCGTGGCGCTCCAGCGCCGCCGAGGTCCACTTGAAGCTGGGCGACCGCGAGAAGGCTCGTCAGCTCGCCGAAGAGCAGGCGGCGAAGCTCGGCCCGGACTGCGGCGACCGCACCCGCGGCATCACGCTGCGGACGCTGGCGCTGGTGGCCGACCCGGCGCGGCGGCCGAAGCTGATGCAGGAAGCGGCGGACGTGCTCGAGAAGTCCGGCGCCAAGCTGGAACTGGCCCGGACGCTCGCCGAGCTGAGCCGGGCGGGTGGCGACACCGCCACCGCGCGCACGGCCGCCCGGGACGCCCGGGTGCTGGCCAAGGAATGCGGCGCGGAGCTGCTGCGCAAGACGTTCCTCGACGGCGGTGACGACGACGTGGTGGTCGCACTCCGCGGCCGGGTCGCCCCGGCCGACGTCAAGCTGCTGACCGACGCCGAGCAGCGGGTCGGCTGGCTCGCCGCGCGCGGGCACACCAACCGGGAGATCGCCAGCCAGCTCTACATCACCGTCAGCACGGTGGAACAGCACCTGACGCGCGTCTACCGCAAGCTGAGCGTCAGCCGCCGTCGCGACCTGGCCTCGGAGCCGCAGCTGCGAGTGCCGGAGCAGCAGGAGCGCCTGCCGGGCATACCCCGGCCGCCGGTGGCGGTCAACCACCGGGCGCCGGCGCCGCCGGCGCGCCGTCCACTGAGGCCGGTGCCGCCGGTGCGCTGACGCCGGGCACGAAAGGCCGGGATCCCGCGTGGGTCCCGGCCTTTTCCGTTCGCCGGGGCCCCTAGGCGCGCCCCTAGGTTTCCCCGCGGGGCCACTGACTTGACGCCGGATTCATTGACAAAGAAACCGCGTCCCACGAGCGTGGACGTCGTTGCCGGGCACCGGATTCGGCGCGATCTTCGCGGC
>NZ_MUMI01000356.1 GCF_002155975.1 Amycolatopsis kentuckyensis | reverse complement strand
CGCGAGCTGGCCGGGCGCGGGGTGCGCGTGGTTCTGGCGACGTCGGCGGGGCCGGACGAGCTCGACGTGCTGCGCAAGGTTCTCGACGTCGACGACGTGGTCGCCGGCATCGTGTCCGGCGACGACGTCGAAGCGACGAAGCCCGATCCCGAGCCGGTGTTCGCCGCGCTCGACAAGGCGGGGACGGCGCCGGAGGAAACGATTTTCGTCGGCGACGCGGTCTGGGACGTCCACGCCGCCACCAAGGCCGGCGTGCGCACGGTCTCGGTGCTTTCCGGCGGCGTCGGCGCGGCGGAGCTGACCGACGCCGGCGCGGTGGCGGTCTACAACGACGCCGCGTCGCTGCTCACCCGGCTGGACGAAAGCGTGCTGATCAGCTGACCTCGCCCGCGACCAGTCGTTCCACCAGGCCGAGCTTGAACCGCTCCCGCCGCCGCACCGGCAGCCCGAGTGCCTCGACGAGCTTCAGCGGCCGCCGCCGGAAGTGCTCGCCGGCCAGCGGGACGCTCGCCAGCTCGAGCAGCCACTGCACACCCCGGACGAGCCGCGACGACGACGTCACGTGGTCGACCAGGATCAGCCGCCCGCCCGGGCGCAGCACCCGGACCATCTCGCCGACCGCGGCCGCGGGATCGGGGATGGCGCAGAGGCCGAACGTGCACAGCACGGTGTCGAAGGACGCTTCGGGGAACGGCAGTTCGTGGGCGCTGCCCTGGCGGAGCGTCACCGGGCGGCCGAGCCGCCGGGCCCGGTCGCGGGCGATGGCGAGCATCCCCTCGCTGAGGTCGAGGCCGGTGAGCGTCACCTCCGCCGGGTAGCACGGGAGGTTCAGCCCGGTCCCGATCGCGACCTCGAGCACCTCGCCGACGGCCTGGCCGCAAGCCCACTCCCGCGAGTCGCCGAAGAGACGGCGGTCCCAGACGCCCATCTCCGCGTCGTAGGTCGTGGACTTGCGGTCCCAGTACCGACGCCACCGCTCCGCCTTCGTCATGTCCCCCAGCGAAGCACGGACGGCGTCAGCCGAACATGCCCGGCTCGTACGCGCCGCCCTGCTGGTGGACGATCACCGCGAGCCGGTTGGCCGAGTTCATCTGCGCGACCAGGGCGATCAGCGCGGCGACCCGGTCGTCGTCGTAGTGCTTGCGGACCCGGGCCCAGGTGTCGTCGGAGACACCGGGAGCGGCGTCGGCGATCCGGGTGCCCTCCTCGGCCAGCGCGAGCGCCGCTTGCTCGGCCTCGGTGAACACCGTGGCCTCGCGCCAGGCCGCGACCAGGTTGATCCGCACGGCGGACTCCCCCGCGGCCGCGAGCTCCTTCGTGTGGATGTCGACGCACCAGCCGCAGCCGTTGATCTGGCTGACGCGCAGCGACACCAGCTCCTGGGTGACCTTTTCCAGCGGTGACTGGATGATCGCCAGGCTCGCGGTGCCGAAGCGCTTGGCGAACCTGGCGCCGATTTCGTTGTCGGTCAGGGTGAACCGGGGTTCCATGCTGTCGTCCTCACTGTGTGCGTTGCGAACGACCACGAGATGCCGGCGACCCCGCACCCCGTGACACCCCGGGCGGGTGACAGCGATCACTGTCACACCGTGGCGCCGGCCGGCATCTGGAGGGGGAACCCGCGAACGACCAGAGGAGCCGCTCCATGGCCGACCCCGCCACCGAAGCCTTCGTCGCCCACCGCACCCTGCTGTTCACCGTCGCCTACCAGCTGCTCGGCTCGGCCGCCGACGCCGAGGACGTCCTGCAGGAGACGTGGCTGCGGTGGGTGGACGTCGACCTCGCCGCGGTGCGGGACCAGCGCGCGTACCTGGTCCGGATCACCACCCGCCAGGCGCTGATGCGGCTGCGGGCGCTCGGCAGGCGCAAGGAGTCCTACGTCGGGCCGTGGCTGCCGGAGCCGCTGCTGACCACGCCCGACGTCGCCGAGGACGTCGAGCTGGCCGACAGCGTGTCGATGGCGATGCTGCTGGTCCTGGAGACGCTCGGGCCGGCCGAGCGGGCGGTGTTCGTGCTGCGCGAGGTGTTCGACGTCGGCTACGACGAGATCGCCGAAGCCGTCGGCAAGAGCCCGGCTGCGGTGCGGCAGATCGCGCACCGGGCCCGCTCCCACGTCGCCGCCCGCCGGCCGCGCGGGGCCGTCTCGCCGGCGGCGACCCGGGACGCCCTGGAAGCGTTCCGGCGCGCCACCGAGACGGGCGACCTGCGGGACCTGCTCGACGTCCTCGCGCCGGACGTCGTGTTCCTCGGCGACGGCGGCGGGGTCGTGCAGGCGGTGCTGACGCCCGTCACCGGGGCCGAGGACGTGGCCCGCCTGCTCGCCGGCGGCCTGGGCAACCTCGCCGTGGGCACGCTCGAGGCCGCCCAGGTCAACGGCTACCCGGCGCTGATCCTCCGTCGCGGCGGCCAGGCCGACACGGTCCTGGCGGCCCGCATCGACGACGGCCTCGTGACCGGGATCTACGCCGTGCGCAACCCGGAGAAGCTGTCCCGCCTCGACGAGGCGAGGACGCTCTGCCGCTGACTCAGCCGACGTGCGCCGCGGCGGCCAGGATGACCTCGGCGACGACCTCCGGCTGCGACACCGCGACCGCGTGCGAGGCGTCGATCCGGCGGACCGTCGAGGACGCGCGCTCGGCCATGAACTCCTGCGCCTGGGCCGGGATCGCGTTGTCCTGGTTGGCCACCAGCGTCCACGACGGCAGCTTCGACCACGCCGGGGTGCCCTCGAACGGCGCCGCGAGGGCCTGCTGCGCGACCGGCCGCTGGGTCACGGCCATGATCGCCGCGGTGGCCGCGGGGACGTCGGCGGCGAAGACCTCGGCGAAGTCCCCGGGCTTGATCGACAGCTCGGGCTCGCCGTCGTGCACCAGCACGTTCGTGGTCTCCGGGCCGAGCTTGGCGCCCGGGTAGCGGCCGGACAGCTCGAACACGCTCTCGCCCGCGTCGGGCTGGAAGGCGGCGATGTAGACCAGGGCCTGGACGTTCGGGGCGTCGGTGGCCGCGCGGGTGATCAGCGCGCCGCCGTAGGAGTGGCCGGCCAGGACCACCGGGCCGTCGACGCTGCCGACGACGTCCTTCACGTAGGCCGCGTCCGACTCGACGCCCCGCAGCGGGTTGGCCACCGCCAGGACCGGATAACCCTGCTCCTGCAGCTTCGCGACGACCCCGGTCCAGCTGGACGAGTCGGCGAACGCGCCGTGGACCAGGACGATGGTGGGCTTGCTCATGGCTGGCTCCTTCAGAGAGAACGATCGGTCTTTCTGCTAGCTACTCTGGACCGTCCGGGCCGCCGTGGCAATGTGACGTAGCCGATCTGGCAGAACGATCGGTCTTTCTCTAAGCTGCGGGGATGAGGACTGCCGAGCCGCACCCGAAGGACCGGCTGCTCGCGACCGCCTCCCGGCTCTTCTACGCCGAGGGCATCCACGCCGTCGGGGTGGAGCGCCTGGTTTCCGAGGCGGCCGTGACCCGGGCGACCTTCTACCGCCACTACCCGACGAAGGATGACCTGGTCGCCGCCTACCTCGCCGAGACCAGCCGCCAGATCCGCGCGGCCGTCGACGCGGCGCGGGCGGGCCGGCCCCCGCGCGAGGCGCTGGCCGAAACCCTCGCCGTGGTCGGCGACGCGACCTGCGGGCAAGACTTCCGGGGCTGCCAGTTCCTCAACGCCGCCGCCGAGTACCCCGACCCGGAGAACCGGGTCCGCCAGGTCATCGACGACCACCGGCAGTGGTTCTTCGGCGTCCTGCGCGACCAGGCGGCGGACGCCGGCCACCCGGACCCGGAGCACGCGGCGCGCGTGCTCGTCCTGCTGCGCGACGGCGCCCTGCACGGCGGCGAACTCGACGACGCCGAGAAGGTCCGCGCGACCCTGCGCCGGGCCGTCGACGACTTCCTGCCCGCCTGAGGACCGCGCCGAACAGGCGTTCAAGCCGCTTTCACCTGCACAAATCCGGCTAATCTAGGCCGAACGGGTTACCTTGGGCACCGAAGGTGACGGAGGTCGACATGGCGGCAGACGACGCATCGCTCGTCCCGGCCTGGCTGGAGCCGATGCTCGCCAAGGCCGACGGCGGCCGGCTGCGCACCGGCCCGGAGTGGGCCTACGAGTACAAACTGGACGGTTACCGGGCGGCCATGCGGATCGCCCCGGACGGCACCACCGTGCTCACCAGCCGCAACAACATCGACTTCACCGCGGAGTTCGCCGACCTCGAAGGCGTGCTCGCCCCCGCGCTGGACGGCCGCGCCGCCTACCTGGACGGCGAGGTCGTCGTCTACGGCGAAGACGGCCGGATCGACTTCGAGCTGATGCAGGAGCGCCGCGGCCGCTACGTCCGGCACCAGAGCGGGCCGAAGGGGCTCGAGTTCACCGACGTCCCGGTCCGGTTCCTGGCGTTCGACCTGCTCCGGCTCGGGGACCGGAGCCTCCTGACCGCGCCGTACGACGAGCGCCGCGGTTTGCTGGCCGAGCTGCCGATGCCGGATCCGTACCGGATTTCGGTGGTCCGCGCGGTCACCTTCGACGAGCTCGCCGCCGACCGCCGCACGCCCGCGGACTTCCTCGCCCACGCCGCGTCCGCCGGGTACGAAGGGGTGGTCGCGAAACTGCGTTCGTCGGCCTACCACCCCGGGCAGCGGCCGGATTCGTGGCTCAAGCACCCGCTGGTCCGGACGCAGGAGGTGATCGTCTGCGGCTGGCGGCCGGGGCAGCGCAGCTTCACCGGCACCCTCGGCGGGCTGCTGCTGGGCGCGCACGACCCCGCCACCGGCGACCTCGTCTACATCGGCGACGTGGGCACCGGGTTCACCCAGGCTTCGCGCGCCGACCTGCAGGCGCAGCTGGAGGCGATCGAGCGGCGCACGCACCCGTTCGTGACGACGCCGCCGCGGGAGGACACCGTCCGCGCCCGCTGGGTGGAGCCGCGTCTGGTGGGCGAGATCGTCTACCGCCAGTTCACCCGTGGGGGCCGGGTCCGGCACACCGCTTGGCGGGGTTTGCGCCAGGACAAGGAGCCGGCCGAGGTGCTGGCGCCGCGGGCGGTTCCGCACGCACCCGCCGGCGCGCCTTCGCCCTCGCCCTCGCGCTCGCCTTCGTCCTCGCCTTCGTCCGAGCCGGCGGGGCAGCGGATCACCGTCCAGGCCGGCGACCGGCGGCTCACGCTGTCCAATTTGGACAAGGTGCTGTACCCGGCGGCCGGGTTCACCAAGGGCGAGGTGATCAACTACTACTCCCGCGTCGCGGCGGTGCTGCTGCCGCACCTGGCCGGCCGGCCGGTCACGTTCATCCGCTACCCGAACGGCGTCGATGGTCAGAAGTGGTTCGAGAAGAACGTCCCGAACGGCGCCCCGGACTGGCTGCGCACGGTGCGCCTGGCCGGCACGGGCGGCACGATCGACTACCCGCTCCTGGACGACCTGCCGGGCCTGGTGTGGGCGGCGAACATGGCGGCGCTCGAGCTGCACGTTCCCCAGTGGACGGTGGAGTCGGGCACCCGCCGGCCCCCGGATCGGCTGGTGTTCGACCTCGACCCGGGCCCGGGCACGACGATCGTCGACTGCTGCCGGGTGGCGGAGCGCCTCCACGACGTCCTGGCGGCGGACGGGCTGACCCCGTACGCGAAGACGTCGGGGTCCAAGGGGATGCAGCTCTATTGCGGAATCCGCACGGACGACCCGTCGGCCCCCTCGGCGTACGCGAAGCGGCTCGCCCAGCGCCTGGCCGCGGAGACACCGGACTCGGTGACGGCGGTGATGGCGAAGGCCCGCCGAACGGGCCGGGTGTTCATCGACTGGAGCCAGAACAACCCGGCGAAGACCACGGTGGCCCCGTATTCACTGCGCGGCCGCGACCACCCGACGGCGTCCACACCGGTGACGTGGGACGAGGTCCGTGCATGCCGCCACGTCACGCACTTGACCTTCACGGCCGACGAGGTGCTGGACCGGATCGAGGAGCACGGCGACCTGCTCGCCGGGTTGGGCAAGGACAGCGCGCCACTGGGGTGACGGTCAGCGCCGTCCCAGGAGACGCTTGAGCTTGCCGACGAGTCCACCAGGCATCCGATCGGGAGGCGGTGAGGTTTCTTCCGCCGGGGCCACGGCTTCCAGGCTGGTATTGGGGTGGGCTTGCGGAGCCCCGGAGGGTTCCGGCGCGACGACTTCGGCCTCCTCGGCCCGGAGCGCATGCTTCGGCTGCTGGGGGATTTCGGAGGTCCGCGGTTCGGGAGCCCGCACCTCGGTCGGTTGTGCCTGCGCCACCGGGGAACCGGGCGCCCGGGAGTGCTCCGGCGCCGATCCGGCCATCGGCCGCGCCGCTGCCATCGGAACCGCAGCCGCCGGAACTTGGCCCGCCGCACTCGGCGAACCGGCTGCTTGCGCCACATCCCGCGGGGCCGCCGGAACCTGCCCCGCCGCACTCGGCGAACCGGCTGCCTCCGCCCCATCCCGCGGATCCACCGGAACCTCGGCGGACACCCCGGCCTGCTGCCC
>NZ_MUMI01000355.1 GCF_002155975.1 Amycolatopsis kentuckyensis | reverse complement strand
CTTCGCGCGGCCGGCCGCCACCACGAGCCCGGCGAACACCGCCGTCACCGAGAGGACCGCGGACAGGACCGTGCGGAAGATGTCGTAGCGGACCGGCATGCCCGGGGTGCTGAAGCCGAGCATCGCCACGAAGTGCATCAGCCAGATGCCGACGCCGCCGATCGAGATCGCCGCCAGCACCAGCCAGCGCACGCGGCGCCGGGGATCGGCGGCGTGGCGGGCCTGGACCGCGCACGCCAGGCCGAGCGCGCAGCCGACCACCGACGTCAGGTACGCGAGCACGAGCAGCCAGTGCCCGAGCGCGAAGTGCTCCATGGCGAAGTCCTCTCTACAGGTCGCGCAGCCCGTGCAGCACGCGTTCCATCAGGTCGTGGCGTTCGCCCCAGGTGGCGGTGTCCGACAGCGTGTCGCGGACGATCACCAGGTTGTCCTGCATCAGGTCCGACACGAGCACGCGGACCACGCCGAGCGGCAGGGCCAGCAGCGCGGCGATCTCCATCAGCGACCGCGGCCGGACGCACAGTTCGAGGACCTCCGCCAGCGCGCTCGACGTCTGGTAGACGGCTTCGGCCCGGCCGTCGGCGGTGGTCTCGACCAGTGCTTCGACGGCGATGTCGACCGCCGGGGCCGTGCGGCCTTCGGTCCACGCGTAGGGGCGGGCCAGCGCCGGGCTGCGGCGCGGCTCGTCCCCGTGCGCGTCGTCGATCACCGGTGGTCCTGGGCCACCGGTATCTCGCGCGCGGGCACGTCGACCTTCTGCCCCACCCGCTCGACCAGCATCGTCATCTCGTAGCCGACCAGCCCGATGTCGCAGCCGGTCGAGGCGAGCACGACGAGGTTCGAGCCGTCACCGACGCTCATCAGCAGCAGGAACCCCTGCTCCATCTCGATCACCGACTGCACGACCCGCCCGGCGGTGAACAGCTCGGCGGTGCCGAGGGACAGGCTGGACAGGCCGGCGGCGATGGCCGAGAGCTGGTCGGCGCGTTCCCGCGGCAGGTTTTCGTCGGCGGCCACGAGCAGCCCGTCGGCGGAGACGAGCACGGCGTGCGCGACACCGGAGACGTCCTGGACGAACCCGTTGACCAGCCAGTTCAGCGTCGCGGACCGTTCGGGCGGCCGCGTCCCGCCGAGGGGGCGGGCCGCCTGCTGGGTGGCGGAGCGCCGGGGGTGCAGTTCCGTCATCGCGGATCCACTTCGTCCTTTCCGGATCGTTCGGCACGCGCGGCGCTTTCCAACCGCGCGGCGCGCATGCCCTGGTAGTGCCGCGACAGACTGCTGCGCACGGCGGCGGCATCGCGGAAGGTGCCACCGGTCTGTTCGCGGACGCGGGGAACGACGGCCCCGGGCGCGAGCTGGGCACCGGGCCGCCGGGTGGGCAGGCCGGAACCGGTGAGGTTCTGCGCGGCCGGGACCTGGAGAGCGCTTTCGGCGGCCACCCGGGTGCGGTCGGCGGGGGTGTCCCAGTCACCGACGGGGGCGAGTTCGGGCTGCGTGGTGGGATCGGCGGCAGGCGCGGGCGCGGAGGTTTCCGGCGGGATCACCCGGTGGGCTCGGGGATCTGCGGCCGGAGTGGTTTCCGCCCGGATCGCCCGGCGGACTCCGGGATCCGTGGCGGCCGCGGGCGCGGTGGTGTCCGCCGGGATCGCCCGGTGGACTCCGGAATCCGTCGCCGTCGCCGCCGCGGAGGTTTCCGCCGGGATCGCCCGGTGGACTCCGGAATCCGTCGCCGTCGCCGCCGCGGAGGTTTCCGCCGGGATCGCCCGGTGGGCTCCGGAAGTCTCGCTCGCCGGCTCGGCCCGGTCTGCCGGAACCTCAGCGGTCTCGGCCGCGGGTGGCCTGTCCGCGGGCTCGGCCGCCGGTGCTCGGTGCGCGGTGGGAGACCCGATCGCGGATTTCCCCTCCGGCGCGGAGGCCGCCGGCAGCTCGGCCGCGGCTCCCACCGCCGGCCACTCCCCCGGCCCCGACTTTCCGTTCCGCCGGACCACCGGTTTCGCCGCCGGCTCGGTGAACCAGCTCGTCACCACCTGCTCGAAGATCGGCGTCGAAGCCTGCGCGGGCACCACCGGCGGCCGCGGCCGGCCGGTGCGGCCGGCCGGGGCCAGCCGGCCCGCGCCGATCGGGCGGGCCAGGTCCGCGATCACCAGCGCGCCCGGGACGTGGACGCTCGCCGTCACCCCCGCGTGGCGGGCCGCCGCTCCCGTCGCCCTCAGTCGCACCGTCACCCCGTGCAGGGCCGCCAGCCTGCCCACCACGAACAGCCCCATCCGGCGGGTCGTCTCCGGGCCGACCGCGCCCGCCGCCGCCAGGCGGTCGTTCACCGTGGCCAGCTCCGCCGGTGTCATGCCCAGGCCCTGGTCGACCACCTCGATGAGCAGTCCGCCGTCGGCGCCGCGGTCGGCCGTCAGCGCCACCTTGTGCTCCGGTGGCGAAAACCGGGTCGCGTTCTCCAGCAGCTCCGCCAGGATGTGCACCACGTCCGCCGCCGCCTCGGGCTGGACCGAGCTGCGCGGCGCGTTGCCCAGCGCCACCCTCCGGTAGTCCTTGACCTCCGACGTCGCCGCGCGCAGGAGGTCCCGGGTCGGCACCGGTTCGCGGCCGTGGCGGACCGGGCGGCCGCCCGCCAGGACGTGCAGGTTTTCGCCGTTGCGGCGCAGGCGGGTGGCGATGTGGTCGATGCGGAACAGCTCGTCGAGCCGGCTCGGGTTCTGCTCCCCCGCCTCCAGGTCCTCGATGATCGACAGCTGCTGCTCGACCAGCGACTGGCTCCGCCGCGACAGCGTCATGAACATCTCGCTGACCTGCTTGCGCAGCTCGGCCTGCTCGACGGCGAGCCGCACCGCCTGGCGGTGCATGTCGTCGAACGCCCGCGCCAGCTGCCCGATCTCCTCCTCCGTCTCGACCCCCGAGCCGGGCACCGCGCGCCAGTCGACGTCGTGGCCCTCGCGGATCTGGCGGACGGTCTCCGGGAGCTGGTCGTTCGCCGCGCGCAGGGCCGCCGCGCGCAGCCGGCGCACCGGCGTGACCAGCGACCGCACCACCAGCAGCGCGATCGCGAGCGCGCCGAGCAGCGAGCCGAGCACCAGGGCGGTGTCGCGCAGCGAGTCCGCGCGGGCCCGGTCGGCCGCGTTCGAGACGTCGCCGGCCAGCTTCGCCGTGACGTCGTTCAGCACGGCCGTCACGCCGGTGGTCTCGGCGGCGATCGAGGGGACGAACGACGCGAGCGGCGCGCCGGTCTCCTGCAGCGTGTCGAGGCGGGACTCGGCCGAGCTCGTCGCGAGCTTGAACCGCGGCAGCAGCGCAGCCGGGAGCTGGTGTTCGGCCTGCTCGCCGAGCACCTCCTGCTCGGCCGCCGTCTGCACGATCGCCGGCCGCAGCGACGCGTCGTCCGGGCTGTTCTGCGCCGCGCGTGCGTACGTCTCCTCGGTGGCCAGCTCGGCCCGCAGGTGCACCAGCAGCCGGGCGTTTTCCGCGCCGGCCGCGGTCTCGGCACCGGCGTCGGCCGGGACGAACGCGGGCACGAGGTCGCCGAGGGTGGCGATGATGTCGTTGTAGCCGGCGGCTTTCGTGCGGACGTCGCCCCCGCCGGCGCCGGCCGCGCGGATCCCGGCGAGCTTGCCCAGCGCGGTGTTCAGCGCGCTGGGCAAGCTCGCCG
>NZ_MUMI01000354.1 GCF_002155975.1 Amycolatopsis kentuckyensis | reverse complement strand
CTCTCGAAACGGCCTTCGCGTCGGCTACAGCTCGTAGGTGAGCGTGAAGGTGTGGTTCTGCTCGGCGTCCATCTCGATGTTCGCCGAGCCGGAGATCCCGGTCAGCTCGCCGAAGCCCGAGCCGGACGTCGACTTCGTCGCCACCGAAGGCGCCGCCTGCCGCATCGACGACCCCGACTGCGAAGCCTGCCAGTAAAGGAATCCCTGCACAGATGACCAACGTGGAAACGACGGACGCGACCGGCCTCGGGGAGATCGAGGTCGGCGCCGCCCGGATCAACGTCGACGACAAGCGCATGATCAACGCGCGCGCCGACGTCAACCAACTGCTGCCCATGAAGTACAAGTGGGCGTGGGAGAAGTACCTGGCCGGCTGCAACAACCACTGGATGCCGACCGAGGTCGCCATGCAGGCCGACATCGCGCTGTGGAAGTCGCCGGACGGCCTCACCGAGGACGAGCGGCAGATGCTCAAGCGCAACCTCGGCTTCTTCGCGACCGCGGAGTCCTTGGTGGCCAACAACATCGTGCTCGCGGTGTACCGGCAGATCACCAACCCCGAGTGCCGCCAGTACCTGCTGCGCCAGGCGTTCGAGGAAGCCGTGCACACGCACACCTTCCAGTACATCTGCGAAAGCCTCGGCCTGGTCGAGGGCGAGCTGTTCAACATGTACCGCGAAGTCCCGTCCATTTCGGACAAGGACGCGTGGGCGCTGAAGTACACGCAGAACCTGGAGAACCCGGACTTCGAGACCGGCACGCCGGAGGCCGACCAGGCGTTCCTGCGCGACCTCGTCGCGTTCTACGTGATCTTCGAGGGCATGTGGTTCTACACCGGCTTCGCGCAGATCCTGTCGCTGGGCCGCCGGAACAAGATGGTCGGCATCGCCGAGCAGTACCAGTACATCCTGCGCGACGAGTCGATCCACCTGAACTTCGGCATCGACTGCATCAACCAGATCAAGATCGAGAACCCGCACCTGTGGACCGAAGAGTTCCAGGCCGAGGTGCGCGGGATGCTGCAGGAGGCGTGCGAGCTGGAGGTCAAGTACGCCCGCGACACGATGCCGCGCGGCATGCTCGGCCTGTCGGCGCAGCTGTGCGAGCAGTACATGCACTTCATCACCGACCGCCGCGCGCAGCAGATCGGCCTCCAGCCGATCTTCGGCGAGACCGAGAACCCGTTCCCGTGGATGTCCGAGGCGATGGACCTGAAGAAGGAGAAGAACTTCTTCGAGACCCGCGTGATCGAGTACCAGTCGGGCGGCGCCCTCGACTGGGACTGAGTCCCCGGTGAAGCCGGCCCCGCCCTGGTCCGCCGGGGCGGGGCCGGTTCACGTCGTCGCCCGCACGGCCAGTTCCGCGTCGAGCGGGCTCAGGTCCGGATCCACGGCCGCACCCGGTGCCCACCACCGGAAGCCGAGTCCTTCCCCGCTCAGGACGAGCCGGGGCGCCGTGGCGAGCTCGGCCCGGTAGACGGCGAGGAACTCCCGGCGCCGGGGATCGGCCAGGTCGAACTCGGCCACCGCGGCGAAGGTCAGCGCGACGCCGTGGATGCCGGTCTCCTCGGCCAGTTCGCGCACCGCGGCCGCGCGGGCGGTTTCCCCGGCTTCGCGCATCCCGCCGGGCAGTTCCCACTGCCTGCGGCGCTGGTCGAACATCATCAGGACGGCGCCGTCGTGGACGACCACGACGAGCGCGGCGGGCAGCGGTACCAGGCGCGGCAGCTCGCTTTCGGCGACACGGCGTACGGCGAGCAGCACATTGCCGGCCCGGTCCCGGAGGGGAAGCTCGGCCACGCCGGACGTCAGAACGCGTAGCGCCGCACGGTTTCCGGGTGCAGGACGAGCCGGATCTGCTCGGTGTCCCGGATCGCCTTCGCGTCGGCCGCGCGGTCCGGGTCGTCGAGGTCCCAGTACCGCGCCGCCAGGCGCTGCGCCAGCTCGTGCGCCCCGTCGGGTTCCACCGAAACGCGGCCCTCGACCGCCACCCAGCGCTCGCGCTCGCCCACCGGGGCCGCCACCACGATCGACGCGCGCGGGTCCCGGCGCACGCGCCGCACCTTGGGTGCGTCCGGCTCCGAGAACAGCTGGATCGTGCCGTCGCCGGCCGCCTCGAACCACACCGGGCGGGGCTGGCCGCCCGCCACGGTCAGGAACCCGTGCAGGGGACGGCGGAGGAACTCGAGGTCGTCGGAAGTCAATGCGGTCATGTCCCCATTGAACCGGCCGGGCGCGGACGATCCCATGGGTAAAGCGCCGGAATCCCTGTCCATTCGTCTAACCTCGGAACGGTGGACGACCTCTTCCGCGGTGTGCGGGCCCACGGCTCCCTGTTCGGCAGCTCGGCCCTGACCCCGCCGTTTTCGCTGCACTTCGTCGACGGCGCACCGCTGACCCTGTGCACCGCGCTCTCCGGCGGCGGCTGGATCGTCCCCGAGCACGGCGAGCCCGAACCGCTGCACGCCTACGACACCGTCGTCGTGCGCGGTCCGGGCACCTTCACCTTCGTCGACGAGCTCGGCACCGGCGCCGAGCCCGTCGCGTGCGGCGAGTACTGCGCCGCCCCCGAGCTGGGCGGGACGCGGCACCGGCGCGGCTGGCGCGACGACGGCGACGGCCCCACCACGCTGATCGTCGGCGCCTACCCGGCCGGCGGCGAGGTCAGCCGTCCGCTGCTGGACGCCCTGCCGCCCGTCCTGCGGGTCGGCGGCGGGGGTACCGGGGACGCCGTCCTGGACCACCTCGCCGCCGAGGTGGCCGCCGACACGCCCGGGCAGCAGGTCGTGCTCGACCGGCTGCTCGACTGGATGCTCGTCTGCACGCTGCGCGCGTGGTTCGACCGGCCCGGCGGCGAACCCCCGGCGTGGTGGACCGCCCGGCGCGATCCGGTGGCCGGCCCCGCGCTGCGGCTGCTGCACGACGAACCCGCGGCGCCGTGGACGGTCGGCGCGCTGGCCGCACGCGCCGGGGTGTCGCGCTCCACCCTGGCCAAGCGGTTCGCCGAGCTCGTCGGCGAACCGCCGCTGACCTACCTCACCCGCCGCCGGATGGCGCTCGCCGCCGACCTGCTGCTGGAGCGGAGCACCGCCACCGTCTCGGAAGTGGCCCGCAGCGTCGGGTACGCCGACGCCTTCGCGTTCAGCGCCGCGTTCAAACGGGTCCGGGGCACCAACCCGAGTGACTTCCGCAAGCACCGGCACGGACCACCCGAAAAGAGGGCACCCGAGGTGTTGTCAGACCGTCAACAAGGGTGCATCGTGGAGGGATAGCCGATCTCGACGCAGGAGATGGTCACTTTGCCGGGCACCGTGAGCCGAGCCGCCGAAGCACTGCGCGAACGGGTGCCGCCCCTGACCGCGCTCCCCCTGCCGCAGAAGGTCGACGAACGCTGGCTGCGGTCGCGCTGGCCGGTCAAGGAACTCGCGACCCCGCCCGCGGGCAGCGGCCTCAAGCCGGTGCTCGGCGACGAGGGGCCGCCCGTGGTCGGGCACATGCTCGAGATGATGCGGTTCGGCCCCGCGTTCGGCCTGCGCCGCCACGAGCTCTACGGCCCGGTGTCGTGGACCGGCGGGTTCGGCCGCCGGATCGTCGCGCTGTCCGGGCCCGAGGCCACGCAGATCGCGCTCGTCAACAAGGACAAGGCCTTCTCCCAGGAGGGCTGGAAGTTCTTCATCGAGAAGTTCTTCGAGCGCGGCCTGATGCTGATGGACTTCGGCGAGCACCACCTGCACCGCCGGATCATGCAGGAGGCCTTCACGCGCCCGCGGCTGACCGGCTACGTCGGCGAAATGGGGCCCGCCCTGCGCGAAGGCGTCGCGAGCTGGGGCTCGAGCGAGCGACCGCGGCTGTACTGGGCGCTCAAGCAGCTGACCCTCGACGTCGCGACCCGCGTGTTCATGGGCATGCGCAGCGGCGACGACGCCGCCCGGATCAACCGCGCGTTCGTCAGCTGCGTGCGGGCCGGCACCTCGTTCGTGCGCTTCCCGGTGCCGGGCGGGCGCTGGTCGGCCGGGTTGCACGGACGCCGGGTCCTCGAGCGCTACTTCGGCGAAACCCTGCCCGGCAAACGGCGTTCGGGCGGCGACGACCTGTTCGCCGCGCTCTGCCAGGCCACCACCGAGGACGGCGACCGGTTCTCCGACACCGACATCGTCAACCACATGATCTTCCTGATGATGGCCGCGCACGACACGACGACCATCACCAGCAGCGCCATGGCCTACTACCTGGCCAAGCACCCGGAGTGGCAGGAACGCGCCCGCGCGGAGTCCCTGGCCCTCGGCGACGACGTCCTCGACATCGACGCCGTTGAAAAGCTCGAAACCCTCGACCTGGTGATGAAGGAGGCGCTGCGGCTGGTGGCCCCGGTGCCGTCGCTGACCCGCCAGACCGTCAAGGACACCGACGTGCTCGGCCACTACATCCCGGCGGGCACGCTCGTCGGCGTCTCGCCGACCATCAACCACTTCACGCCCGAGTGCTGGACGAACCCCTTCGCGTTCGACCCGGAGCGCTTCGCCGAACCGCGGCGCGAGGACAAGTCGCACCGGATGGCGTGGATGCCGTTCGGCGGCGGCGCGCACAAGTGCATCGGGCTCCACTTCGGGAGTCTCGAGGTGAAGTTGCTGATGCACGAACTGCTGCGGGCCTACCGCTGGTCGGTTCCGGAGAGTTACACCGCGCGCTGGGACTACGTCTCGCTGCCGGTGCCCGCGGACGGCTTGCCGGTCCACCTGACGCGCCGCTGACCGCGCGAGCGTCCACCACCGCATACAGTAGGTAACGAAACGTTACCGTTTGTGGAGATTCGTTCACTCGTTCAGCCGGTAGACACCCCGTGACGCACATGATGGCGTGGCATCGATCGTGGGCGAAGGCTGCCTGGTGTGGCTTCATGATCCCCGACACCGTGTCTGACCTGGCCATACCTGTGCGTGAAGAGGTGGAGTGTGCCTGAACCCGGTGCCGCGTCAGGGCTACTGGACGTGGCGCGGCGGTGGGCGGCGACGTTGGCCGACACCAAAGGAGTAACGCTTCCCCCGGAGGAGCTCGAAGCTCTGCTGCTGGAGGTCGCGCACGACGCGGTCGGCCAAGCCGGCTCGCAGCACGACGGCGCCCTGCTGCGGTTCAGCGCGCTGTACGCCGCGTCGCCGATGGGGATCGCGCTGGCCGACCCCGACGGCCACATCGTGGAGGCGAACCTCGCCCTCGGCCAGCTGCTGGGCTGCTCGCCGGACCGGTTGCGGGGCCGGCACCTCACCGGCCTCGGCTCGACCGAGCACGACGTCTCCCGGCTCACGGCCGGCTTGGAGCAGGTGCGCGCGGGGCGCGACCGCTACCAGGAGCGGATGCTGCTCGACCACACCGAGGACGGGCAGCTCTGGACCGACGTCACGCTCGCCCGGCTGCCCGGTGACCGGCCCGGCTCGATCTACCCGGTGCTGATGGTCTCGGACGCGAACGAGCTGCACCTGCTGCAGGAGCGGCTGCTGCACCAGAACGTGCACGACCCGCTGACCGGGCTGCCCAACGCCTCGTCGTTCACCACCAAGCTGGAGGCCGCGCTCGGCGCCGGTGCGCGCGACGACATCGCGCTGGTCTACCTCGATGTCGACGGCTTCAAGGTGATCAACGACGGCCTCGGCGCCGGGGTCGGCGACCAGGTGCTGCGCGGGGTCGCGAACAAGCTGTCGGCGGTGTTCACCGGCCACCACGACGGGTTCGTCGCCCGGCTCTCCGGCGACGGCTTCGCGGTGCTGCTGCGGGGCGAACTGGCGGCGACCGAGGTCATCGGGCTGGTCGAGCGCGCCCTGGAGGACCTCAACGAGCCGATCTACCTCGGCGGGCACGGCATCGGCGTCAGCGCGAGCGCGGGCATCGTCGTGCGCGCGGCCGTCGAGGGCGGCGCCGCGGAACTGCTGCGGGCGGCGGAAATCGCGCTGCACCGCGCCAAGGAGGCCGGCAAGGCGCAGTGGATGCTGTTCGACCCCGAGCTGGACGCCCGCGACCGCGGCCGCTACCAGCTGGGCGCGGTGATCGCCGGCGCGCTGGAGAACGGCGAGTTCTCGCTGGTCTACCAGCCGACGGTGAAGCTGGCCCGGCCGGACGAGCTCGCCGCCGTCAACGCCGGGCTGCGGTGGAACCACCCGGAGAAGGGCGAGCTCGGCTCCGAGGAGTTCTACCCGCTGGCCCAGACCACGGGCATGACGGTGCCGCTGGGCCGCTGGCTCCTCGCCGAGTCCCTGGCGGCGACGGCCCGCTGGCGAACGCACCTGGGCGACGCGGCCCCGGACGTCTGCGTCCGCCTGCCGGCCCGGCTGGCGATCGACCCGGACCTGGTCCTGCTGGTCAAGGAGCAGCTGGACAAACACGAGCTCCCGGCACGGGCACTGCGCCTGTGCACCGACCGCGACTCGATGCTCGACCCGCGCGGCGAAGTCCTGGATTCGCTGACGGTCCTGGCCGACCTCGGCGCGCAGCTGGTGCTGACGATCTCGGGATCGGCGGACCTGGAGCTGATCCCGCAGCACCACCTCCCGGTCCGGCACGTGATCCTGTCGGGCCCGGTGGTCGACGCGCTGGACACGGACGAGCCGGCGGAGTCCGACCTGCGCCACCTGACCCAGCTGATCACCCGGGCCCGTGAGCTGCGCTTGAAGGTGGGGGCGGAAGGGGTCCGCACGCACGAGCAGGCGGCCCGGCTGCGCCAGCTGGGGGTGGTCGCGGCCCGCGGCCCGTTCGTGGCGGACTCGGCGACGGGCGACGAGGTCGACGAGCTGATCGCCCGGCACCCGCGGAAGTAGCGCCCGGACCAAGCCGGTGGCGAGCCTGCTCCGAAGACCCGGCAGGATGGGTTCTGCCGCCGACGAGAAAGGACGTCCATGGACGCCGGAGACCTCGCCCCCGACTTCACGCTGCCCGATGACCGGGGTCAGGAGCGCACGCTCTCGGACTTCCTCGCCACCGGGCCCGTGGTCCTGTTCTTCTACCCGGCCGCGATGACCGGCGGCTGCACCGCCGAGAGCTGCCACTTCCGCGACCTCGCGGCCGAGTTCGAAGCGGTCGGCGCGCACCGCGTCGGCATCAGCCCGGACGCCATCACCAAGCAGCGTGCCTTCGCCGCGGCGAACAGCTTCGACTACCCGCTTCTGTCCGATGTGGAGGGCCAGGTCGCGAAGCAGTTCGGCGTGTGGCGGAAACTCGTGCCGCTGCACACCAAGCGCGCCACCTTCGTCATCGGCGAGGACCGGAAGATCATCGCGAAGATCAAGAGCGAGCTGAACTTCACCGTCCACGCCGACGAGGCGCTCAAGGTGCTGCGGGAGCGGAACAAGGTCTCCTAGCGCGGAACGAGCCGCCACACGTGGTTGGTGCCCGTGCACGACGGCGCCAGCGGCTTCTCCGCCGGTTCCGTGCGCACCTCGGTGAACCCCAGCCGCGCGGGCACGGCTCCACTTCGGACGTTCCGCTCGTCGTGCTTGATCTCGACGTACCCGGCGCCGAGGCGGAACGCCTCCGCCGTCAGCAGCGTGACGGCCCGGGTCACCAAGCCGCGGCCGACGAACCCGGCCGCGAGCCAGTAGCCGATCTCGACGCCGCCGTCGCGGGTCATCACGCCGATGCCGCCGACCAGGCCGGCGCCGAGCCGCACAGCGTATTCGTACGCTTCGCCGCCCTCCCAGCGTTTCGCGGTCAGCCGGAGGAACTCCGCCGAGTCGTCGTCGGTGTACCCGCCGGCGACCCAGATCAGGAACGGGCGCAGGTGCGCCAGTGAGCCGCTGACGACCGCGGTCAGCGTCGCCCGGTCGCCCGGGTGCCAGCGGGTCAGCGTCAGGTCACCGTCGCGGTAGGTCTCGGCCGGGGTTTCCATGCAGCTCATGGTGCCCCGGCCGGGACCCCCACCGCGAATCAATTCACGATGATGCTGTCGGGCACCTCGGTGTCGTTCTTCAGCGCGTCGAACAGCTGCTTCGACTTGGCCTTGTCCCAGTTCTCCGCCGACCCGCTGGTCACCGGCACCGTCGTCGTCACCACGCCACCGGAGGAGATCCCGCGCATCGCGATCGCCAGGCCGGCCAGGTTGTGCACGTGGTCGCCCGAGTCCATGGTCAGCGCGTCCGGCGCCGAGGACAGCAGCGGGAAGAAGTCGAACGGGTTCAGCAGCGTTCCCGGGCTGGCGATCTGGCTGACCAGCGCGCCGATGAACTTGCGCTGGTTGGCGACGCGGTCGAGGTCCGAACGCGGGGTCGCGGCGCTGTGCCGCATCCGGACGAAGCCCAGCGCCGACCGGCCGTCGAGCGTCTGGCAGCCCGCCTTGATGTCGATGTTGGTGAAGGTGTCGTGCATGTCCTGGTCGATGCACATGTCGACGCCGCCGATCGCGTCGACGATGTTCGCGAACCCGCCGAAGCCGATTTCCGCGTAGTGGTCGATGTGCAGGCCGGTCGCGCCTTCGACGGTCTGCGCCAGCAGCTTCGGGCCGCCGAGCGAGAACGCCGCGTTGATCTTGTTCTTGCCGTGCCCGGGGATCGAGACCTGCGAGTCGCGCGGCAGCGACAGCAGCGTCGGCTTGGTGCTGTTGTCCGGCAGGTGCGCGACCATGATCGTGTCGGTGCGCTGGCCGCCGCCCGCCGCGGCGACGTCGCCCGTGGCGAGCCGCTCCTCGTCCTCCGCGGTGAGGCCTTCGCGGCTGTCCGAGCCGACGATCAGCCAGTTGGTGCCGGACGCGGCCACCGGGCGGCCGGAGTAGTCGGCCAGCGCGTCGACGCGCTTGATCGAGAACTCGAGGTAGACCCAGACGCCGGCGAGGAAGACGACGAACACCAGCACCAGGGCGCCCAGGACCTTGCCGAAGCTCCAGCGGCGCCGGCGCGGCGGCCGGGACGGCGGGTAGCCGTCCTCGGCCGGACGGCGCGGCGGGTCCTGCCGCGGGGGCGGCGGCGGGGCGTACTCGGGCTCGCGGGTGCCCATCGGGCGGGTGCGCTCGTCGTACGGGCTGCGGCCCCGCCCGGGCAGCGGCATCATCTGCGCGCGCTGGTGGTCCCGGGAACGGCCGCCCGGCGGCCGGGGCGGCGGCATCCGGCGCCCGCCGTCGTCGCCACGGTACGTCATCACCATCACCCAATCCCGATCCGGACAAACTGTCGTCGTCAGTACACCGCACGTCCTCGGAAGGAGGACGCCCGGCACCGGGGTCGGGTTGCGGTTACCGGCCGGTAGCCTCGTAGCCGAACTGGTGGACCTTGAGGTACCCGGAGCGGAACCCGGCCTCGGAATAGGCCAGGTAGAACTCCCACATCCGGCGGAAGACGTCGTCGAACCCGAACCCGGCGATGTCGGCCCAGCGGTGCAGGAACCGTTCGCGCCACCACCGTAGCGTGCGCGCGTAGTCCTGGCCGAACTCGCGCATCCCGGCCAGCTTGAGCCGGGTGTTCGCCTTGACGCCCTCCTCGATCGAGCGCACCGACGGGATCAGGCCACCCGGGAAGATGTACTTGTGGACCCAGCCGTAGGCCCGGGACGCCGCCAGCATCCGGTCGTGGTCCATGGTGATGGCCTGCAGGCCGAACCGCCCGCCCGGGCGCAGCCGCTCGTCGATCACCCGGTAGAACTCCGGCCAGTAGGACGCGCCGACCGCCTCGATCATCTCGACGCTGACGACGGCGTCGTACCGGCCGCTCGACTCGCGGTAGTCGCACAGCTTCACTTCGACGCGGTCGGAGAACCCGGCCGCCGCGATGCGTTCGGTGGCCAGCGCGCGCTGCTCCTCCGAAATGGTCAGTGACGTCACGTGCGCGCCGCGGGCCGCGGCGCGGATGGCGAGTTCACCCCATCCGGTCCCGATTTCGAGGACTTCGCTGCCTTCGCGGACACCGGCGTAGTCGAGCACGCTGTCGATCTTGCGGTGTTGCGCGGCGGTGAGATCGTCGTCGCTCGGCGCGAACAGCGCGGAGGAGTACGTCATCGACCGGTCGAGGAAGGCGCCGAACAGGTCGTTGGACAGGTCGTAGTGCCGGTGGATGTTCGCCCGCGCGCCTTCGAGGGTGTTCTCCTCGGACGGCGGCTGCGTCCGCTCGGCGAGCCGGCGGAACTTCTGCAGCGCCGGCGGGACGAGCGTGGCCATCCGCTCGGCGAACGGCGTCAGCACCTCGGCCAGGTCGGACGCGGTCCAGTCACCGGCCATGTAGGACTCGCCGAAGCCGATCTTGGCGTCGACGCCGAGGCGGTGGAAGAAGGCCTCGGGCGCCAGGATCCGCATTTCGGGTGATTCCGGGCCGCCGGCGCCGACCACGGAGCCGTCCGGGAAGATCACCCGGACGTCGAGCGGGCGGACCGCGCGGTGGAACAGCGCGGTGGCGATCCGCGCGCGCAGCGCGGAGTGCGGTGGGGTGGCCAGGCCCGGCCACCGGGTCCCGTCCGGGAGGTCCCGGGCCGACGCCCGGTCAGCGCTCGAAGTGGTCACGGGTACTCCCTCCGGCCGGCCAGGTTCGCCGGTGATCGATCGTAGTCGCCGCACCCCCGCGGCGCGTTTCGCAAATGCCCTGTTCGGGGCACTTTCACACCGGTATCCGCAGCCGCTGCGGGCCGGTGGCGGCCCACGCCCCGCGGAGGGTCCCGCCGTCGTCGCCGGCCAGCAGGTCCAGGGTGAACGCCACCGTCAGCCGGGTCCAGACCCGGGCGCGGCGCAGCATCGCGTGGCCCTCGTTGGCCATCTCGAACCGGGCGACGCGCGCGGCGACGCCCGCGGCCCGTTCGGCGAAGGCGTGGGACTCCGCCGGGCTCGTCATCCGGTCGCGGGTGCCGTGCACGATCAGCACCGACCGCCCGGCGACGGCCTCGACCGGCTCGCCCCGCGGCGTCCACGGCGCCAGCGCGCAGACCCCGCGCACCGCCGGGTCGTCGGCCACGCGCAGTGCCACCCGTGCCCCCATCGAGTGACCGATCAGCACGACCGGCAGGCCCGGGTGGTCGGCGTGGATGCGCGCGAGGGCCCAGCGGGCGTCGTCGATCGGGTCTTCGGCGGGCGCGTTCCAGCCGTAGCGGCGGTTGCGCAGCAGCCGCACTTCGACGCCGTCCCTACGGCCGGCCCGGTGGAGGGCGCGCGCGATGGGCACCATCCTGACGTAGGCCAGTTTCCAGGGCGGCACCTTGCCCGTGCCCCGCTCCGCGCCGCCGTGCAGCACGAGCACGACCGCCCGGGTCTTCCCCCGCGCCGGCCACACGGACACCGCCGGATCCACCTCGCCCACCCGCGTCCTCCTGATTCCCCCGGTCTCCGGGTCAACCTCGGTCCCCTGCCCGGCTATTCCACCGTGCGAAGTGGTCCGCACGGTAGATTCGGCGCCCGATCCCCGACGGAAGGGTGGGTGTGGTGAGCGCCACGGACATCACGGGCAGCGTCGCCGAGCAGCTGGCGGACGTCGAGCGGGCCAACGCCGAAGCGGTGCGGGCCGCGGCGGACCTGGTGCTGGGGGTGATCCGGGCCGACGCACTGGTCTACACCGCGGGCGCCGGGCACTCGCTGGCCGCGGTGGCCGAGACGTTCTACCGGGCCGGTGGACTGGCCTGCGTCTACCCGCTCTACCACCCGGACCTGCTCCCGCTGCACGGCGCGGTGTCCAGCACCCGGACCGAGCGGCGCAGCGGCCTGGCCGCGGAGGTGCTGGCCGAGCGCCCGCCGGGGCCGGACGACGTGCTGGTGGTGTTCTCGACGTCCGGCGTCAACCCCTACCCCGTGGAGCTGTGCATCGAGGCGCGCAAGCGGGGGGCGGCGGTGATCGCGGTGACGTCGCGGGCGTGCGTGGCCGCGGCGCCGCGGCGGTCGTCGAGCACGCTGGCCGAGCAGGGCACGGTCGTACTGGACTCGCTGGTCGTCCCCGGTGACGCGAGCTACCCGCCGGACGCCCCGCGCACCGCGCCACTGTCCACTGTGGTCAACGCGTTCCTGTGGAACCTGGTGCTGGCCCAGGTCTACGACCGCGGAACGGCCGAGGGCCTCGACGTCCCGCTGTGGCGGAGCTCCAATGTGGAGGGTGGCGACGAGGCGAACGCCGGGCTGCTGGCGAAGTACGGTGAACTCGTCCCCCGGCTGCGGTAGTTCGTCGGAAAGCACCGGCCGGGCACGTCTTGACGGATGTGCCCGGCCGTCTTAGCGTCGACATACCGACTGGTCGGTGTGGACCGGTCGCTTCCGGAGGAGGTCCGATGGACAGCGCCACGGCGACGGTGCACGGCGAGTGCGCGCCCGGTTTCGAACCGGTGCGCGAGGCCTTCGAGGAGAACTTCCGCTCCCGCGGCGAGCTGGGGGCCGCCTTCACCGCCGTCCGGCACGGCGAAGTCGTGGTGGACCTGTGGGGCGGGTGGTCCGGTCCCGACCGCGCCCGGCCGTGGCAGCCGGACACCCTGGCCAACGTCTGGTCGACGACCAAGGGCATGACCGCGCTCTGCGCGCACAGGCTGGCGGACGCGGGCGAGCTCGACGTCGACGCGCCGGTCGCGAAGTACTGGCCGGAGTTCGCCGCGGCCGGGAAGGCGGGGATCCCGGTGCGGTGGCTGCTTTCGCACCGCTCCGGCGTGCCCGGGATCGGCCTGGGCCGGCCGGTGGCGATCGAGGAGCTGTACGACTGGGAGCTGATGACGTCGCTGTACGCGGCCCAGGAACCGTTGTGCGAGCCCGGGTCCGCGGGTGGCTACCACGCGCTGGCCTACGGCTGGCTCGTCGGCGAGGTCGTGCAGCGGGTCGCCGGGCAGGGCATCCGCGAGTTCTTCGCCGAGCAGGTCGCCCGGCCGCTGGGCGCGGATTTCTCGATCGGCCTCGCCCCGGACGCCGACCTCGACCGCTGCGCGACGCTGGTGGACCCGGTGATGACCGAGGAGATGGCGAACGCGCTGGCCACGGCGTTCGCCGCCGCCGGCCCGGTGGCCCAGGCCGCGCTGATGAACCCGCGCCTGCAGGGCCACGACGCCAACGAGCCGGCGTGGCGCCACGCCGTCATGCCGGCGTTGAACGGCCACGGCACGGCCCGCGCGATCGCGACGATCTACGCGGCGATCGCCGACGGCACCCTCCTGTCCCCCGCGGCACTGGCGCGGGCCCGGGAGAGCCAGGGCAAGGAGATCGACGCGGTCCTCGGCCTCCCCAACGAGTGGGGCCTGGGCTTCTACCTCGGCAGCGACGCCCGCGGCTTCGGCCCCAACCCCACGGCCTTCGGCCACGACGGCCTCGGCGGCTCCACCGGCGCCGCCGACCCCGAAAACGGCATCGCCTTCGGCTACACCCTCAACCAGCTCGGCCCCCTCATCCGCGACGACCCCCGCAAAATGGCCCTGGTCCAGTCCCTCTACGCGTGTTTGGAAGGTCGACACGCGTGATTCAGAGGTCGACACGCGTGATTGGAGGGTCGACACGGCGCTGACACCGTGTCGACCCTTCAATCACGCGAGTTGACTCTCCAATCACGCGTGCTGACTCTTCGATCACGCGACGGCGGGTTCCTCGTCGGCGAACTGGGTTGCGTGGAGGGTGGCGTAGCGGCCGTTGGCGGCGAGGAGTTCGTCGTGGGTTCCGCGCTCGACGATCTCGCCGTGTTCGAGGACCAGGATCTGGTCGGCCGCGCGGACCGTGGAGAGGCGGTGGGCGATGACCAGGGCCGTGCGGCCGGCCAGGGCGTGGGTCAGGGCCTCGCCGACCGCCGCCTCGGACTCGGAGTCCAGGTGGGCGGTCGCCTCGTCGAGGATGACGACCTTGGGCTGGGCCAGTAGGAGACGCGCGATCGTCAGCCGCTGTCGCTCGCCGCCGGAGAGGCGGTAGCCGCGCTCGCCGACCGTCGTTTCGAGGCCGTCGGGCAGCGAATGCACCAGGTCACCGAGCCGGGCCCGCTCCAGCGCCTCCCAGATCTCCTCGTCGGTGACGCCGGGGCGCGCGTACGCCAGGTTGGCGCGGATGGTGTCGTGGAAGAGGTGCCCGTCCTGGGTCACGACGCCGACGGTTTCCCGCAGCGAAGCGAAAGTCAGGTCCCGGACGTCCACATCGGACAGCCGAACCGAACCGGAATCGACGTCGTACAGCCGCGGCAGCAGCGACGCGATCGTCGACTTCCCCGCCCCCGAAGACCCGACCAGCGCCACCATCTGCCCCGGCTCGGCCCGGAACGAGATCCCGTGCAGCACCTCTTCCCCGCCGCGGTGGTCGAGCGTCGTGACGTCCTCCAGCGAAGCCAGCGAGTACCGGTCCGCCGCCGGGTACCCGAACCGGACTCCCGCGAACTCGACCGAGACGCCGCCCGAGGGTGAAAGCGCCCGCGCCGAGGGCTTCTCCTCGATCATCGGCTTGAGGTCCAGGACCTCGAAGACCCGCTCGAACGACACCAGCGCCGTCATGACGTCGACGCGGACGTTGGCCAGCGCGGTCAGCGGCGCGTAGAGCCGGGTCAGCAGCAGCGCCAGCGCCACGACCGTGCCCGGCGCCAGCTTGCCGGTCAGCGCCAGGTACCCGCCGAGGCCGTAGACGAGCGCTTGCGCCAGCGCCGAAACCAGGGTCAGGCTGGTCATGAACCAGCGCGTCAGCATCGCCGTCCGGACGCCGATGTCGCGCACGCGCCCGGCCCGCAGCCCGAAGTCGTCGGCCTCCTGCACCGGACGGCCGAACAGCTTCACCAGCGTCGCGCCCGGCGCCGAGAACCGCTCGGTCATCTGGGTGGTCATCCCGGCGTTGAGGTTCGCGGCTTCCCGCTGCAGGCCGGCCATCCGGCGGCCGAGCCGGCGCGCGGGGATGACGAAGATCGGCAGCAGCACCAGCGCGAGCACCGTGACCTGCCAGGACAGCGTCAGCATGACGGCCAGCGACAGCGCCAGCTGGATGACGTTGGTGACCAGCCCGGACAGCGTCGCGGTGAACGTCCGCTGCGCGCCGATGACGTCGTTGTTGAGCCGCGAGACGAGCGCGCCGGTGCGGGTGCGCGTGAAGAAGGCGATCGGCATGCGCTGGACGTGCTCGAAGACCGCGCGCCGCAGGTCGTAGATGATGCCCTCGCCGATGCGCGCGGACTGCCACCGCTCGATCAGGCCGAACCCGGCGTCCGCGATCGCCAGCGCGGCGATCACGACGGCGAGCCAGATGACCAGCGTGACGTCGTGGCCGCCGACGATCGCGTCGACCACCTTGCCCGCCAGCACGGGTGTCGACACGGCGAGCACCGCCGAGACGACGGTGAGCACGAGGAAAGCCAGCAGCCGCCGCCAATGCGGCCGGGCGAAGCGCGCCACGCGTTTCAGCGTGCCGCGGGTGAGCGCCTTCGGGGCGTCGTCGGCTCGCATCGCCGAGCTCCACAGCCCCCACATGTTGTCCACGGGAAACCCCCAGTGTCTCAAAACCTCTACATTAGCCGAGGTTTTCGCCGGATATGACCTGGACAACGCCCCCGTTGTCCGTTTACTTCCCGAAGTCGTTCACTCGACGCGAACAACTTGGTGCAGCGCGGCGCGCAGCCGCTCGGCGTCCTCGGCGGAGAGCGGCTCCAGCAGGAGCGCCTCCGCCTGCCGCGTGCGTTCCGCGCCCGCCTCGCGCACCCGCTCCCCCTCGGGCGTCAGCAGCACGAGGCGCTTGCGCCGGTCCCCCGGCGCGACCTCGCGCCGGACCAGGCCCTTGGCCTCCAGTTCGTCCACCAGCGCGACCATCGTCGTCCGGTCCACCCCCAGCCGGGCCGCGCCGTCCTGCTGCGACCGCGCCGGCCCGTCGCCGAAGAGGGCGAGCAACGCGAGCTGCCGCCCGGTGACGCCGAGCGGCGCGTACAGCGGCTCGGCCAGCTCGGCGAGCCGCAGCTGGGCGTGCTTGAGCAGGTAGCCGAGCCGCTGGGTGACGGCGAGGGGCGCGCTGGACATGCGCAGACTCTACACCTACGCTGATCGTCAGTTTCACTGATGATTCGTCATACTGACTATCAGGAGCTCCTCATGACCACCATCGGACTCAAGCCACCCCAGCAGCACCTCGGCATCGCCGCGCTCCGCGAGATCTGGGCGATCGCCGACGACGCCGGCTTCGACGGCTGCTGGGTGTTCGACCACCTGGCGCCGATGGGCCCCGACCGCACCGGCGACGTCTTCGACGGCTGGAGCCTGCTGGCCGCGATGGCCGAAGCGACGAACCGGGTGCGGATCGGCTGCCTGGTGTCCGGCAACACCCACCGCCACCCGGGCACGTTCGCCAAGATCGCCGCGACCGTCGACCACCTTTCCGGCGGCCGGCTCGACGTCGGCCTCGGCGCGGGCGGCGACGCGCTGACCGACGCGATGATGGGCACGCCGACACCGCCACCGGTCGAACGCGTCGAACGGCTGGCCGAGACCTGCGAAATCCTCAGTCTGCTGTGGACACGGCCGGAAACCACCTTCCGCGGCCGCCATTACACGCTCACCGGCGCGATCAGCGACCCGAAGCCGCTGCAACGGCCGAAACCTCCGCTGTGGCTGGGCAGCAGCGGCGAAAAGCGTGGTTTGCGGGTCGTCGCCGAGCACGCCGACGTCTGGCTCAACGCGGCCCTGCCCGGGACGGAAATCCCCGAGCTACAACGGCTTTCGCGCGTCCTCGACGAGCACTGCGCGGCGGCCGGCCGGGAGCCGGCGTCGATCCGCCGGGCGGTGCAGTTCCGCCTGCCGTCCGATGCGGACAGCGCGGTTCGCCTCACCCAGAGCTACGTCGACGCCGGCTTCACCGAACTGGTGCTGATGCCCGCCGGCCGCGACGACGTCGTCGCGGCGTCCGAGGCGGCCGCGAAGCTGCTTCCCCGCCTGCGAGACGTCGGCTGAACCGGGCGCCGGGCCCTCGGTAGCCTGGCGACGTGGAAACGGAGGTGGGCCAGGCGCCCGCATGGCGGCGCGCGGCCCGGCTCTTCACGGCCCCGTCGCGCACCGGAGAGGCCGCGCCCCTGCGCTGGGACCTGGGGTTCTACCTGGCCTGCCTGGCTTTCGCGCTGCCGACCGCCCTCGTGTCCGAGTTCTACGGCTACCGCGTCTGGGGCAATTTCGCGACGGTGGCGTACGGCCTCGGCGCGGCGCACAGCGGCTACCTGCTGCTGTCCGCACGCAGGGGCCGTACGCCGCGTGGCGTATCCGGCTCACGCTGGTGCGGCATCACCGCGGTCGCGCTGTTGGCGATGATCCTCCCGTTGGCACTCCTCGTGATTCGCCGCCTGACCGGGGTGGACTGGCTGATCACGCCGTTCTCGTGGGCCGCCCAGCCCGAAGTCTGGGTGATCGAGCGGTCCGCGGATCTGCTGCTGCACCACGGAACCCCGTACGTCGACGTCACGGCGCTCGGCCGGGCGGCCGTGGTAAACGATTACACGCCCTACGGGCCGGTGATGGCGGTCTTCGGCCTGCCGCGGGCGCTGTTCGGCGGTACGCCGCTGACGAACGCGCTCACCGACGCCCGGTGGATGTTCGCCCTGGCCGCCTGCGCGTGCGTGCTGGGCACGCTGAAGCTGCTGAAGTGGCCCCGGGTGCCGGTCGGCGCCGCGCAGCTCGCGCTGGCCTGCCCGCTCACCGCGCTCACCTGGGCCGTGGCCGGCCCGGACCTGGCCATCGTGGGCCTGCTGGTGCTCAGCTGCGCGCTCGCGGCCACCGGGCGGGTCGCCTGGTCGGGCCTGGTGCTGGCCCTGGTCGTCAGCGCGAAGCTCATCGTCGCGCCCGCCGCCGCGGTGCTGGCGGTGCTCGTGCTGGTGCGCCGCGGCTCGGTGGCCGGCGAGAAAGGCCTCGACTGGGCCGCGCTGGCCCGGTTCGCAGCGGCGCTGGTGGCGACGACGGTCGCCCTCCACCTGCCGGTGTACCTGGTGGATCCGGCGGCGTTCGTCGAGCACGTCTTCCGGTTCCCGCTCGGCATGGGCGTCGTGCGCTCGCCCGCGGCCAGCCCGCTGCCGGGCCACCTGATCGCCGAGACCGGCCCCTTCGGACAGGTGGCGGCCTTCGTGCTCGTCGGCGCCGCGGCCGTGGCGATGGTGCTCTGGCTGGTGCGCCGGCCCCCCGCGAACGGCTCCGCCGCACTGCTGCGCATCGCCGTCGGACTCGGCGCGTTGATCCTGCTCACCCCGGCCACCCGGTACGGCTACCTGGTGTACCCGCTGGTCCTGCTCGGGGCCCACCTGGCGTTCCGCGTGGCCGAAGTTCCCACTGCGCCCCCCGCGCAGCAGTCCGCGACTACTTCTTCTTGACCCTGGTGGCCCCGCCGCGCCCCCGCAGCTGGACGCCCGACTCCGACAGCACCCGGTGGACGAACCCGTAGGACCGCCCCGTCGACTCCGCCAGCGCCCGGATGCTCGAGCCCTTCTCGTATTTCTTCTTCAGGTCAGCGGCCAGCTTGTCGCGCGTGTTGCCGGTGATCCGCGCGCCTTTCTTGAGATCAGCCACGTCGATCGCCTTCCCGCCGAGAGTGTTCTGGGCCACATATCGGCCCCTGCCGGGGCAATGATCGAACACTGAGCGCCGGAATGCCAGACGACAGACGCGAAACAGCCGAAATTGCGATCACATTGGGCCATTCCAGTGCTCTACGGCGAGTGATCTTGCACCCGAATGGACGCACCGTCACGCAAGCTGGACAAGTTCGAGGTAGTCCGCCGACCAGTGATCCTCGGTTCCGTCGGGCAGCAGGATGACCCGCTCGGGCTCCAGCGCCTCGACCGCGCCCGGGTCGTGCGTCACCAGGACGACGGCACCGGCGAAGCTGCGCAAGGCGTCCAGGACCTGGGCCCGGCTGGCCGGATCGAGGTTGTTCGTGGGCTCGTCGAGCAGCAACACGTTGGCAGCACTGGAGACCAGGCCCGCCAGCGCGAGCCGGGTCTTCTCACCACCGGAAAGCGTGCCGGCCGGCTGGTCGAGTTGTTCGCCGGTGAAGAGGAACGAGCCGAGCAGGTTCCGCAACTCCTGCGCTCCGGTGTCCGGAGCGAGATGTCGGATGTTTTCCCACACCGACGCATCATGATCAAGAGTTTCGTGTTCCTGTGCGTAATAGCCCAAACGCAATCCGTGACCCGGAACGACGGATCCGGTGTCCGGGGTTTCCATTCCGCCGAGCAGCCGGAGCAAAGTCGTCTTTCCCGCGCCGTTCAGCCCGAGTACGACAACCTTCGAACCGCGGTCGATGGCGAGATCGACGCCGGTGAAGATTTCCAGTGAGCCGTAGGACTTCGAGAGCCCCTCCGCGGTGAGCGGGGTGCGGCCGCAGGGCGCGGGCTCCGGGAACTTGATCCGGGCGACCTTGTCGGCGTGGCGGGTGTCCTCGAGCGAGGAGAGCATCTGCTCCGCGCGGCGCGCCATGTTCTTGGCCGCCACGGCCTTCGTCGCCTTCGCCCCGAGCTTCGCGGCCTGCTGCTGCAGCGCCGACGCCTTCTTCTCGGCGTTGGCGCGCTCGCGGCGGCGGCGCTTCTCGTCGGTGGCGCGGGCGTCGAGGTAGCGCTGCCAGCCCATGTTGTACAGGTCCAGCTCGCCGCGGGTGGCGTCGAGGAACCAGACCTTGTTGACCACGTCGGCCAGCAGCTCGACGTCGTGGCTGATCACGACCAGGCCGCCGTCGTGCTGCTTGAGGAAGCCGCGCAGCCAGTTGATGGAGTCGGCGTCCAGGTGGTTGGTCGGCTCGTCGAGCAGCAGGATCGTCTCGGACTTGCCGCCGGCGCCGGCTTCGGCCGCGGCGAACAGGATCCGCGCCAGCTCGACGCGACGGCGCTGGCCACCGGAGAGCGTTCCCAGTGTCTGCGCGAGGACGCGGTCGGCGAGGCCCAGGTTGGAGCAGATCCGCGCGGCTTCGCTCTCCGCGGCGTACCCGCCGAGGGAGGCGAAGCGCTCCTCGAGCCGGGCGTAGCGGTTGATGGCCTTGTCGCGGGCGGCGTCGTCGACGAGCTCGGCCATCGAGGCCTGCGCCTTCTCCATGTCGCGCATCAGCTTGTCCAGACCACGCGCGGAGAGCACGCGGTCCTTCGCCGTGACCGACAGATCGCCTTCACGCGGGTCCTGCGGCAGGTAGCCGAGCTCGCCGGTGCGGCGGACGTCGCCCGCGTGCGGCTCGCCTTCGCCGGCGAGGACCTTCAGCGAGGTGGTCTTGCCCGCACCGTTGCGGCCGACGAGACCGATGCGGTCGCCGGGCTGGATGCGGAGGGTGACGCCGTTGAGCAGGATGCGCGAACCCGCGCGCAGCTCGAGGCCGGTGGCCGTGATCAAGGGAAACTCCCGTGGAAAGGGGGCGTACGGAGGACAGCGTCAGGCGGCCGCACGGGCCGCGGCGTCACTCCAGCTGGATATCCACGGAGACCAGTGTACGGGCCGGCGGCCAGTGGATTTTCCGGACGTGTGCGGACTCACCCGTCGCGCAGCGTGACCTGCACGGACAGCGCTCGGACGGCGGCCTCCTCGAGCACGGCCCGGCTCGGTTCGCCGACGTCCAGCACGCGGGGTTCCGCACGGGCGAACAGCGGCGCCAGCCGGTGGTCTTCGCGCAGCTCGCCGAGCGCGCGCCGGTCACCGCCGAGCACCACGGCATCCACTTCGGACAGCCGGGGCACGAGCACTTCGAAGACGTCCTTGGCCGCGTCCTGGAGCGCGTGGCGCGCCTGGCCCGCCCGACGCCGGGCGAAGCGCTGCTGCGACCACCCGCCCGCGGCGGAGCGGCCCTGCACGAGGTGGCGGTCGGTGCGCGAGACCTCGATCCGGCCGTCCCGCGCGATGCCGACGCTGTGGCCGCCGCGCCGCACCACCACGAGCGCGATGCGCCGCGGCACCAGCGCGTGGGCGACGAGCCCGGCCACGGACGGTTCTCCGAGTGGCCCGAACGGGACGGTGGCGGTCGCGGAGGTGCCGTCGGCCGCGGTCACCCGGACCTCGTCCCCGGTGCCCGAGGTCGCCGTGATCCCGCCGTGCCGCTCGGCGAACCGGGCGAAGAAGCCTGCCAGGCGTTCGGGCGGCACTTCGACCGCGCGCCCGCCGCCCGCGACTTCCCGTGGCTTCACGAGAACTGTGCCTTCACGGGAAAAGGGTACGGGGCCGCCGCGTCGCCGCGACGGCCCCGTACCGGTGATCGTGCGTTACAGCGGGTGGACCGGCCCGTTGTTGGTCACGGCCCGCACGTTCGACGGCGCGCCGGCCGCCGCGGGCTGCACGAACCCGTTGATGTGCAGGGCGACCGAGCGGATCGAACCGGCGTCGCCGCCGGCCGCGTCGACCACACCGAACGTCCACGTGCCGTCGACCGCCGCGCCGGCGAGGTTGCCGGTCAGGGCCTGCGTCGGCCGCCAGGTGCCGGTGAACGGCGCGTTGGCCGAGGTCACCGTGCTGAACGCGGCCGCCGCGTTGTCGGCGAAGACGACCTTGCACAGGTTCTTGCCCGAGCTGCCGTTGCGCTGGAACACCGTGGCCTTCGCCCCGGAGGGCGACGTCAGCGTGCCGACCAGGTCACCGACGTACGAGTGGTTCAGACCCACTGTCGTCGAGGTCGGGTCGGTGCTGCACGTGGTGCCGTCCACCGAGAACGTCACCTTGGACGCGCGGCCGACCCCGGTGACCGGGATGGTCACCGACGCGCCGACCGGGCTGTTGTCCGGGATGGCCACCGGCTCGCCGGTGTAGGCGAAGTCCTGCGCGACCGGCGACGGGGTGCCGACCGGGAGCGAGAACGACGTCGTCGTCGGCGAGTGCGCCCCCGCGAAGGTGACGCGGGCGTTCAGCACCACCGGCACGCCGAGCTGCTGGCTCGCCGGGACGGTGATGGTGAAGTCGTTGACGCCGGTCTGTCCCGGGCTGATGGTGCCGTAGGACTTGGACCGCGGCGCCACCGTGACGCCCGGGGTCGGGCTGGTGAGCACGACGCTGGTCGACACCGCGGTGCCGTCACCGTCGTTGGTCACCGGCAGCGTCACCTTGGCGGTGTCGCCCGGGTCGAGCGCCGAGCCGCCGTCGGCCGGGGTGACCGTCGGCTGCTTGGCCACCGCGAGCGGCTGCGGGCTGGCGCCGGTGTAGGCCAGCACCTTGTCCGCGAGGATGACGCCGGCCCCGGTGAAGTTGTCGCGGCCCGGGGTTTCGATGTCGATCGCGGTGTTGATCAGCGCTTCGCGCACCTCCGCGGGCGGCAGGCCGGGGTTGCCGGACAGCACGAGCGCGGCGATGGCGGCCGCGTGCGGGGCGGCGGCCGAGGTGCCGAAGAACGGGTTGAACCCGGTCACGCTGGTGGTGACGCCGTCGGCCGCGGTGATCTCCGGCTTGTTCCGGACCTCACCACCGGTCGAGGACACGTTGCCCGGGGTGATCGGCGTGCCGTTGGCCTCGTAGAACACCCGGCGCGGACCGTCGGAGGTGAACCGCTCGGCCTTGGTGGCACCGCTGAACGCGCCCGGGTACGGGCCCGCCGGGTTGGCCGGGTCGCCCGGTTCGAGGGCCCGGCCGAACGCCTTGGCCGCCGGGGCGGCCGCGACGCTGAAGGCGTCCCGCGCGGCCGAGTGGCCGACCGTGACGCCCGGGGTGTTGTAGGCCTTGAGCCCGTCGGCCGAGTCGGAGAACCGGCCGCGCAGCGCGGACAGCGACAGGTAGCGGTTCTGGCCGGAGAACTTCACGATGGCCAGGCGCAGCCCGGTCCCGCCGAAGGCCGGCGTCGTGACGCGCTCGTACGGGTCCTGCGTGCCGGTCTGGACGTCCTGGCTGAAGCTGACGACCGCGCCCGCGGAGTTGAGCAGGTAGAGGTCGTAGTCGTTCGCGGACGCGCCGAGCGGGTCCGACCAGTGCAGCGTCACCGGCACGTTGGCCGAGGACGCGTTCGAGATCGGCTCGTAGATCTGGTTGCCCGCCGCGCCGGCGAAGTTGTGCGCGGTGCCGGCGAACTTGCCGACCGACTTGCCGGAGTCGACGAAGTCGCCTTCCCAGTGCGCGGCGGTGCCGCTGGCGACGTTGCCTTCGTTGCCCGCGGACGAGAAGTACAGCGCGCCGTCGGCGGTCACGTCGTTCACGGCCTGGGCGATGATCCAGTCCTGGAACGGCGATTCCTTGAAGTAGATGACGTCGTCGACGATGACGTCGCAGTGCGACTCGAAGCGCAGCTTGCGGATGTTGTCCGCGAAGCTGGCGTCGGAGTTGAACGCCGAGGCGAAGCCGAGCGCGGCGCGGGGCGCGAGGTCGTGGATGATCTCGAGCATCGCGGTGCCCTCGTCGCCGTCGCCCTCCTGGCCGGCGATGACGTCGACGTCCGGCGGGAGTTCGCCCTTGGCCTGCGAAGCGGCCAGGGAGTCGACACCGTCGGACAGGGCGCACGCCTTGACGCCGACACCGGTGACGCCGAACTGCTGGCGCGCGAGGTCGGCGTTGTGGGCGCGGTCGCCTTCGCTGACCAGCGGCGCGGCCGCGGCGGCCG